>CADCLI010000014.1:0-23007 GCA_902802285.1 uncultured Bacteroidales bacterium | reverse complement strand
ACTCCTTTGCCTCCTGGGCCGTCATCCAGTAGTCACGGTCGCTGTCAGCCCACACCTTGTCAAACGGAGTATGTGAATGTTCTGATATGATAGTGTAAAGTTCTTTCTTCATCTTCTGGATCTCACGCGCGGTAATCTCTATGTCACTTGCCTGTCCCTGGACACCGCCAAGTGGCTGATGTATCATGACGCGGCTGTGCGGCAGAGCCGAGCGCTTACCCTCCTGACCTGCCACCAGAAGCACGGCAGCCATACTGGCGGCCATACCTGTGCAGATTGTGGCCACAGGGCTCGAAACGAACTGCATCGTATCATAAATGCCCAATCCTGCAGTTACGCTGCCGCCGGGCGAATTCAGATAGATTGATATCTCCTTTGAAGAATCTATTGAATCCAGATAGAGAAGCTGGGCCTGAATGGTATTTGCTGCATAGTCATTGATCTCCGTTCCCAGGAATATGATGCGGTCCATCATAAGACGTGAGAACACATCCATCTGGGTGACGTTCAACTGACGCTCCTCCAGAATATAGGGATTCAGATACTGGGATTCTGCCTTTATGACATCATCCAATGTCTGGCTGTTCATACCTAAATGACGGACAGCATATTTACGGAAATCATCCATAGAAGACCTTAGGTTTTTAAGTTAGACTCTGCAGATATATACTCTTATTTCTTGGTTTTCTTTCCTTTTGCGGCGTCGGCAGGCTCAAAGAGTTTGTTGAACTCGTCAACGGTAACCTTCTTGTTCTTGAGCTTGACATCCTTCTTGGCGGCTGCTGTCAGCTTGGACTCAATGGCGCGGTTCACAAGACCGTCCACGGTCTCACGCTTCTTGAGCATATCCTTTGAGTAGTTGTCAAGCAGCTCATCGGGAATGTTCATCATGCCGTACTGTGCAAACTGGGCACGTGTAGCCTCACGGGCCATTGCTTTCACATCGTCATCCTCGACCTTGATGTTGTACTTCTCAACCAGTTTCTCCTGGATAAGATGCCATGTAAGCTCCTCAAGGCTGCGCTGGAATGTTGCCTCATCCTGCTCTGCATCGGGCTTGTTGGCCTTCATGATACGCTTGAGCAGATCCTCGGCATACTCCAGCTTACCTACCTTCTCCATCATATAGGCGCGCAGGTCAAGCAGGAACTTATAGTCACTGTCAGGTACAAAGCTCTGGGCCAGAGACTCCTCAACCTTGGCACGGAAACCGGCCTCGTCCTTGACAACGTCCTTGCCGAATACGCGGTCAAACACCTCCTGATTGAGCTCGCTCTCGACAAATCGTGTTATATCCTGAATGGTAAGTGAAAAATCGGCGTCAATACCTTCAACCTCCTCCTTCTTCTTGTTGAGCAGTGAAGATATCTCTATTGCGTTACCCTCGTAAGCCTTGGCGGGATTGAATGTGATTACATCACCCTTCTTGGCCTTGCCGAACAGTTTCTTCTGATCTGCATCCTTTATGTACTGGGGCATCAGGGTGGCACCCTCCACTACGATTCCGCCTTCCTTGACGGAGCCGTCAGCGTTCAGCTCAACCAGCTGGCCCTTGATGACATCGTTCTCCTGATAACTGTCCACCTGCTCGTAATGACCGTTCTGCTGATTAATCTCATAATAGGTTATGGCATCGTCCTTACCTATCTCTGCATTGAACTGCGGAGCAAGAGCAATGTCAAAGTAGAATGTCTGGTTGTCATCATCCAGGCTCATTCCGGCCTCCTTCTCCTCGTTGGGAAGCGGCTCGCCCAGCATATCTATCTTGTTGTCCCTGATGTAGCCGAAAACCTTCTCCTGAAGTATCTTGTTGATCTCATCGGCCTTGATGGACTTTCCGTACATCTTCTGCACAAGGCTCATGGGGACCATTCCCGGACGGAAGCCCGGCATCTGGACCTTCTTCTTTGCATCTTTGAGCGCCTTGTCTACATTCTCCTGATAATCAGCTTTCTCCATGCTGACGGTAAGCAGGCCCTGTACCTTGCTTACATTCTCAAACTTTACGTTCATTCTGTAATTATGATTGTAGTATAACTCGTCTTTTTTAATTAGGGTGCAAAATTAGTTTAATTACTTCAAATGGTGAAATAATTGAGAATTTTTAGCAGTCTGCTCGGTTGGAAGGGCTCACTGGGGACGGTTCTTTTTGTGCCCTTGCCAAGGGTACAAAAAGAACCGTCCCCTATCAGCGCTCTCCAGCCTTGTCAATGTTATTAAATTGCACTATCTTTGCAAAAGTATGGAAGAGATTCAAGAGCAGACACCCGGCCACAAGATGGTCCTAAGGACAGACAATCTTGTAAAACGCTACGGAAAACGCACCGTAGTCAACCACGTCTCATTCGATGTCAAACAGGGTGAGATTGTTGGTCTGTTGGGTCCCAACGGTGCCGGTAAGACCACATCGTTCTATATGACCACCGGCCTGATAACTCCAAATGAAGGCCATATCTATCTTGACGAAGAGGATATCACCGACTATCCCGTATATAAGCGGGCCAGAGCCGGAGTAGGTTATCTTGCACAGGAGGCCAGCGTATTCCGCAAGATGAGCGTTGAAGACAACATAGCTTCCGTCCTGGAACTGACAGGCAAGCCTCTCAGCTATCAGCGTGAAAAGCTGGAAAGCCTTATCAACGAGTTCCGCCTCCAGAAAGTACGCAAGAATCTGGGTGACCGTCTCTCCGGTGGCGAACGCCGCCGTACCGAGATCGCCCGCTGCCTTGCCATCGAGCCCAAGTTCATCATGCTTGACGAGCCGTTTGCCGGCGTTGACCCGATAGCCGTTGAGGATATCCAGCAGATTGTATGGAAACTCAAGGACCGCAACATCGGCATACTCATCACTGACCACAACGTTCATGAGACTCTCAGCATTACAGACCGCGCATATCTGTTGTTTGAAGGACGCATACTATTCAAGGGAAATCCTGAGGAACTTGCAGCGAACCCCATTGTAAGGGAAAAATATCTCAGTCAGAGCTTTGAACTCAAAAAGAAGAATTTCCAGAAGTGAGGTTACTGAAATACATTTCAGCCTTACTGGTCTGTCTCCTGTTGTCTGAAACGGGACATGCAGTCCAGATACGCAGGGAGCCCGGTCACCGCATACCTGAATCCGTATTGCCCACCGACAGGGATAACCCCGTACTGTGGACCGGCACAACCGCCACTTACCTGAGACGCGCCGCAGCTCCCGGCGGGTATGCCACCAATGACATCCCCCGTACCGGAACAATCGAATACCCGCTCATTCTCGTTGATTTCAAAGACCTGCATTTTACGCTCCAGGACACCTTGGCCCTTTTGGAACGTTATGAAAGGATGTTCAACGAACGTGGTTACTCGGATCCGCATACATACATACACAAAGGAGTAAAGTATTATGGTGCCGAAGGCAGTGTGTCGGATTATTTCAGGGACCAGTCTTACGGACAGTACACTCCGGTATTCAGGATTATAGGTCCGGTACATCCATCAAAAGGATATGAATACTACGGCAAGGGGAGAGACTACAACCTGCCAGTGCTTGTCAAAGAGATTTGCGACTCCATATCCGCCAAAGGGCTGACAGACCTTGCAGGATTCGCACGGAACGGACGGATAGACCAACTGTCCATCATATATGCCGGACGGGGCGAGAATTATTCCGGTTCGGATGTCAACACCATATGGCCACAGGCAGATACCATCTGGTACAACAGGAACGGTGTAGGCAGCATCAGATTTGCCTGCACATGTGAACTCTTCTGGGATTCCGACACCATCCCTGACGGCATCGGCACCTTCTGCCACGAGTTTTCGCACACCTTGGGACTGCCCGATTTCTACAACACACAGTCGGCATCAGAGTCCGAGACAAACTCCGCCATGGGTTATTGGAGCATCATGGATTACGGAAACTACGAGAACGGCGGATTCTCACCTGTCGGATATACGGCTTTTGAGAAATACTCACTCGGATGGATGGACATAGAGGAGATAGGATATGCCGGCTATTACACCCTGAATGACATCAGCAAGCGCCCGGACCCGGACGCCGCAGTTCACTCCGCATACCGTCTCAGTACAGGATTTGACGATGAGTTCATAATACTTGAAAACCACGTAAGGACCGGGTGGTACAAGTATCATGCTTCGGAGGGACTGATGGTTACTGCAGTCAGTTATGACAACAACAGGTGGAATCCCGGGTGGAACAGTGTAAACAGCGACCGCAAATTCAAGCATTATCACATACTTCCTGCAGACAATGACTACAACAGAGGCACCAATGCCGGAGACCTCTTTCCCTACAACGGGACAGACAGCATTACTACAACAGGGAAGCCCGTATTGAAAGCCGGAGACTCATACCCTTCTTACTCAGTCTACAATATCCGCAGTGTTGGCGGAATCATATCTTTCCATGCCGGACCGGACCTCATTTCAGAAGTGGCCCCGAGGCATGATGATGAGATTACAATCAATATCATCGACGGGAATCTGCAGATTGACGCCCCTGTCGGGAGAAGGGTCTCTGTCCATGACTTATCCGGCCGTACAGTTTCTGAGGTCGTCACATCACAATCCACCCAGCGCATTGCCCTGCCCGGACAGGGGATTTGGATTGTCAAGTGCGGAAACATGGTTAGGAAATTGAGAGTTGAGAATTGAGAGTCGCGAAAAAAAACGCGCTCCGTTTCACTCCGCTTGCCGGCCTTCCAGGCCGGGTAAAACAAGATCCAAACAACGCTTTGCTGTTTGGATTTTGTTTTACTTGGTGCAGTTGGAAACCCACTGCGTACCTTATTTCTGACGAATAAAGATGTTGATGGGTGTTCCGCAGAAATCCCATTTCTCACGGATCTTGTTCTCAAGGAAACGCTTGTAGGGATCTTTTACATACTGCGGCAGGTTTGCAAAAAAGATGAACGTAGGAATCTGAGGGCCCTGCAGTTGTGTGCAGTACTTTATCTTGATGTACTTGCCCTTGGTGGATGGGGGCGGATAAGCCTCAATCAGCGGCAGCATCTCGGCATTCAGCTTACCGGTGGACACATGGTTGGTCTTGTGCTTATATACATCCTTGGCCAGTTCCAGGACCTTGAGTATGCGCTGTTTCTCTATGGCCGATGTAAACACGATCGGGAAATCCACAAACGGTGCCAGACGCGAGCGTATGGCATCCTCATAATTCTGCATCACCTTAGCCGAACGGTCCTCGATCAGGTCCCACTTGTTGACGACCACCACAAGGCCCTTCTGGTTCTTGATGATGAGTGATACTATATTCATGTCCTGACTCTCAATGCCACGGGTTGCATCCAGCATGAGAATGCATACATCACTGTTCTCTATAGCACGGATGGAGCGCATAACAGAGTAGAACTCCAGATCCTCCTCTACCTTGCTTTTCTTGCGGATACCGGCGGTATCTACCAGATAGAAGTCAAAACCGAACTTGGTGTATCGGGTATATACCGAGTCACGGGTAGTGCCGGCTATATCGGTCACAATATTACGGTCCTCACCTATGAATGCGTTTACAATGGAGCTCTTGCCCACGTTAGGACGGCCCACCACTGCAAAACGGGGGATATCCTCATCAGTCTGGTCATCGGCCTCTGCCGGCAGTTTGCTCACCACCATGTCAAGCAACTCGCCGGTACCGCTACCGTTGGCAGCCGAAATGCTTACAGGGTCACCCAGACCCAGACTGTAGAATTCGGCAGCCGCATACTGCAAGTCAAAGGTGTCCATCTTGTTGGTAACCAGTATCACCGGAGTCTTGGAGCGGCGCAGAATACCTGCAACCTCATCGTCCAGATCAGTGACACCGTTCCTGATATCAACCAGGAACAATATCAGATCGGCTTCTTCTATGGCTATATTAACCTGCTTGCGGATCTCCTCCTCAAAGACATCATCAGAATTCACCACCCAACCGCCTGTATCTACCACAGAGAATATACGGTTTCCCCACTCGCACTTACCGTATTGGCGGTCACGGGTGGTACCGGCCACATCATCCACAATGGCCTGACGGGTCTGGGTAAGACGGTTGAACAATGTTGATTTGCCCACGTTTGGGCGGCCTACTATTGCTACCAGATTGCTCATGATTGTCAGATTCAGGCATTATTAATCCTGTCCGTAACCGAAGTTGCGGAGTTCGCGGTCTGAACTGCGCCAATCCTTATCGACCTTGACAAACAGTTCCATGAATATCTTTTTACCGAAAAACTTCTCCAGATCCTTGCGCGCTTCAATTGCCACACGCTTAAGTGCCTGGCCTTCATGCCCTATAAGAATACCCTTCTGTGACTCACGCTCCACATAGATGACAGCGTTGATCACTATACGTGAATGGTTCTCGCGGAACTGCTCCACAACCACCTCGACTGAATAGGGAATCTCCTTGTCGTAATGAAGAAGAATCTTCTCACGGACAATCTCCGATACAAAGAAACGGGCGGGTTTATCGGTCAACTGGTCCTTTTCAAAGTAGGGAGGACACTCCGGAATCAGTTCATTTACACGTTTAAGTACTGTCTTGACTCCGAAAGCGGTTGCTGCCGATATGGGTATTATCTCTGCGTTGGGCAGTTTTTCATGCCATGACTCCACCAGTTTGACCAGATTCTCCTCATCGGTCAGGTCAATCTTGTTGATTATGACCAGCACCGGCACCTTCATTCTGGCCACTTTCTCCAGGAATTCGGCGTTCTTGTCGGCCTTCTCCACGACATCGGTCATGTAGAGCAGCACATCGGCATCGACCAGGGCCGACTCGGAGAATGCCAGCATGGATTCCTGCAGTTTGTAGTTGGGCTTAAGCACACCGGGAGTGTCCGAGAAGACTATCTGCGACTCCTCGGTATTGACAATACCCATTATCCTGTGGCGAGTGGTCTGCGCCTTGAAGGTGGCAATGGATATGTGTTCACCCACCAGCAGGTTCATCAGAGTTGACTTGCCTACGTTGGGGTTACCCACTATGTTTACGAATCCGGCCTTGTGCATAAGAATCCTGGTTTTGGTATGAGTCAAAAAAAACGCATCTTTTTGAGGGATGCGTTTTTCGATTTTTGGTTTACTCGGCGGCTGTTTCCTTGACTACTGCCAACTTGCCTCTGTAATAACCGCACTCACCGCATACTGTGTGATAGACGTGCCATGCTCCGCAGTTAGGGCAGATTGCCAGTGTAGGAGCTACTGCCTTATCGTGAGTCCTTCTTTTCGCAGTTCTTGTCTTGGACTGCCTTCTTTTAGGATGTGCCATTTTGTTTTGTTTTTATTATTGTTGTTTTATTCGTTATCTGAATCCATCAGGCTGTTGAGAGCATCCCAACGTGGATCTGCTGCGCCGGTATCGGCATCATTCTCATCGCCGCCTTCCTCTGCGCTGTGCTCATCGAGCTTCTCCATCATTCCCTTGTTGCATTTGCCGGGAGCATGGGTATGCTTGATGGGAATGGCCAGAGCTATGAATTCATAGATGTACCATGCCACATTCACGATTCCCTTATCCTCGGGAACAACCACGATGTCACCGTCATCTGCGAAATCAGGACCAAGCTTAACCTTGAGTTCTCCTGAATTGTCAATATCAAGCGACATATCATCCAGGCAACGGTCACATGTCACGATAACCGTTCCGGCAACCGTAAAAGCCAGATGGTACACACCGGATGCTTTCGTGACCTTGAGGTCTACGTTAACCTTGCCGCGCTGAACCTCCTCGCCCTCAACTATACCGAAGAACTCCTGGTCCACCGTCCAGCTATAGGTGGAATTTGCCTCCGTAAGCCCCTTCAGGTCAACATTATATTTATCCAGTCTTCCCATCAGACAATTTTTTCGGGGCACAAAGATAAAACAATATTTTCGCAAAGAGAAAGGTTTAAGTTTTTTTTTAACGGCTTCGCCGGCTATTGGCTGTTAGCTGTTAGCTGTTGGCCCGCTAAAAGCCAATAGCCAATGGCCAATAGCCAATGGCCAACCGCGTAGCGGTTATCTGGGGAGTTCGATGCGGAAGGTGGTGCCCTTGCCTATCTCCGAGTGGGCAACGTAGATTTTGCCTTTGTGATATTCGGTTACTATGCGCTTGGCCAGCGACAGGCCCAGGCCCCAGCCTCGTTCCTTGGTTGTGTAGCCGGGATCGAATATGCTGCGCCATGAATTCTTGGCAATGCCCTTACCGGTATCTATGACATCGATTGTCACACAGTTCTTATCCTCTGCAAGTCTGATGGTCAGTTTTCCCTTGCCGTTCATGGCATCTACGGCATTCTTGCAGATATTCTCTATGACCCACCCGAACAGCGAAGCGTTAACCTTGGCATTGACAGGAGGATTGGGGAATTCGCGTATAAACCTGACAGTTGCCGGCGAGCGGTGTTCAACATAATCTATCACTCCGTCCAGCACCCCCACCATATCGGCCTGGACAGGTTCCGGCATGGATCCTATTTTGGAGAAACGTTCCGCCACCATCTCAAGGCGGTTTACATCCTTCTCCATCTCAGATATAAGTTCATCTTCAGTATACTTGTCCTTGAGGAGTTCGGTCCATGCCATCAACGACGATATGGGCGTACCAAGTTGATGCGCGGTCTCCTTTGAAAGGCCCACCCATACGCGGTTCTGTTCGGTCTTCTTGAAACTCAGCAGCGCGAATATGGCTATCAGCACAAACAGCATCACCACTCCCATCTGTATATAAGGATATACGGTAAGACGGTTAAGCAGCAGCGATTCATCAAAGCAGACCTCATTGTAATGTTCCGTATCAGACTCATCAAAGTAAATCTTGATAGAATTGCCAAGCCCGCGCATCCTTTCAACACAACTCCTAAGATATTGAAGGGTATCGGCCTTGCGGATATCGATGTTCAGGAAACTCTTGACATCATTGTTCTCGTCGACCACGATTACCGGAATGGTCTTGTTGCCCGATAAGACTGAAAGCACCAGACTCAGGTCCGTACTTTCATCGGCATCACTGAGTGACTGATAAGCCTGGGCAAAGAGTTCCATCTTGGAATACTCCTCACGCGACAGGTCCTTGACCAGGGACTGTGACACAAACAGCGACAATACAGCTATTATTATGGCTACAACTATAAGGATAGTCCTTATCCGCTTGAATTCTCTGAATTTCCTCATCAAAAAAACACACCCATTATCGGGGTGGCACCTTAATAAACGGATTATCGGCCGGCTTATTGTACTAAAGCCTCAAAGACGGAACAGACGGCAGGCGTTATCTGACGTGATACGGGCCACCTCATCAATACTGACGCCATAGGCCTGAGCCACAGACTCTGCCGTATTGACCATATAAGAGGGTTCGTTCCTTTTGCCGCGGAAAGGTACCGGCGACAGATACGGACAATCCGTCTCAAGCACAACTCTCTCTATGGGAATGAGCGGAAGCACAGACTTCAATGATGATTTCTTAAAGGTAAGCACCCCTCCTATCCCGAACATGAATCCGTCAAAACCCATCAGTGATTCCGCCTCTTCGACACTGCCCGAGAAACAATGGAATATACCCCTGAGACCACGGTCACGATAGTCGGACAGCACCCCGACAAGTTGTATGAAAGAGTCTCTGGAGTGTATCACGATAGGCAAGTCATACATTAGAGACCACTCTATCTGAATCCTGAATGACTCAATCTGATCATCCAGACGGGTTTTGTCCCAATAGAGATCCAGACCCGTCTCACCTATTCCGATAAAACGATGACCTCCCCCCTCACGTCGGTCTTCATCCAGTATTGTCTTAAGGCCATCCAGCTGGGTGATGAAATCCTGAGCAAGATCTTCAGGGTGCAGTCCAATCATGGGACAACACATATCCGGCCATGTATCACATACACGGATCAGATCGTCCATTGTTCCGGGATTGATATTGGGCAGGAGCAACCGGTCTATACCGGCTTCACGCGCCCTGTCTATGACCTGGGGCAGATCCTCCCGGAAAGCCTCGTCATAAACATGACAGTGAGTGTCAATCAGTCTTCTCACTTGTACGGTAATAGTATATCAGACCGTAATCGCGGCAGGCTTTCAGTTTCTTTTCACCCTGCAGGTCGGAAAAATAGTTCTCTATGGAGTTCCAGACTTCAAGTATCACCTCATCCACGTTGGGCCTCATCAGGGAAACCACCATAAGAGTCTCATCGGTATACTGTCGCAGTTCACACTGCTTGTCATACAACTCCCTGAAGAGATCATAATGAACGGCAACTTTCGCTATAGTGGGATTATATATAGGTACTCCTCCCTTCTCCATCCTCAGTCTCTCACCTTTTATGGTATTTTCACAGCAACGGAGGACTGCTATGTCACTTGACATGTCAGGAAGTTCACCGGAGTTTTCATCAATAGAATAGTATTTCCTGTCCGAAGCCTTCATCTCACCGCGTTTAACACACATATTGAACACAGTAAGAAAATGCGATACATACATCTTGGCATTCTTGAGCCTGGTCTGATATGGTTCGGATTTGGAGTAACTGACCTGCGCATCAAGTGATTTGACATATCTGTCAACCGCATCGTTGAACTGCTGCAGTTTTTTCTCAGCCCTGGAAAGGAGTTCAGGTGAAATGACGGGAACGTAATAGTCACTGTTACGCATCTTGGTGATTGCGGTCTCCAAGGAACGTATACGGGCTTTGTCCGTGTTGGGTAATCTTCTGTAAGGCATAACTGTTTAAAGGACTCTGTTCAACAAACCGCCTGCATACCCTCTCAGTATGGATTTCCTGCTTTCAGGAAGGTCAACGGCATCAAGTTTGGTCATCGCTTCATCAAAAAGAGACTCAATCAGCCTCTCGGAGAGCGCTTTTACGCCTACCGCATCGTATACTGAACGTACCGCTGCAATCTTTGACTCAGGATCATTTCCCTCATAACGGGCCCAACGGTCCAGTTCTTCCTTCTGATGGAAGTCTGCCAGACGGTACGCGTTTATATAAAGATATGTCTTCTTGTTGCAAAGTATGTCGCCACCTATCTTCTTTCCGAAAACGGCCGGATCGCCATATACATCCAGCATGTCATCCTGCAGTTGGAATGCCAGACCTATCTTCTCGCCGAATTCATATAAAAGTCCGGCATCCTTGTCTGAGGCTCCACCAAGTACGGCTCCCATCTGGACGCATGCCGCAAGCAGGACCGAAGTCTTGAGACGTATCATCTCAATATACTCCTGTTCTGTAACATCGTTGCGGGTCTCAAACTCCATATCATACTGCTGTCCTTCCATTATCCCCGTAAAAGTCTCATTGGCTATATCCAGAATTTTCTTAAGACCCGGCCCCGGGGTATTCAGCAGATAACGGTATGCCAGAACAAGCATTCCGTCTCCGGAAAGAATGGCGGTATTCTCATTCCATTTCCTGTGGACCGTGGCCTTGCCGCGCCGGATATCGGCTTTGTCCATCAGGTCATCGTGCAAAAGTGTGAAGTTATGGAAAATCTCCATACCGGCGGCGGTACTGTACACGGCATCCAGCTCCTCGGCGAACATATTGTACGCCATAATAAGGAATGTGGGGCGTATACGTTTACCTCCCAGTGAAAGGACATATCTGATAGGGGCATAGAGATCATCCGGCCGGCGAGAATAATCCAGTGACCGGAGATAACTCTCAAAAGACTCTTGTATCTGCTTTGCTGATTTCATTATGGGCAAAGATAAGAAGTTGTCTTGAAAAGACATAACAAAACGAATATAAAAAAACGAAGAGGCTGGAAACAGCCTCTTCGCATTATGGAAATAGCACGCAGGTCAGTTAAGTCTGAAGTTTACAGGAACCGTATACTTTACACGTACGGGTTTACCGCGCTGTGCACCCGGCTTCCAGTTAGGCATTCCTGATATCACACGGAGAGCCTCCTTGTCAAGCGAGGGATGTACACTCTTTATAACCTCCGGGTCAACGATTGCTCCATCCTTGTTTACAACGAAAGAAATGAGCACACGTCCCTGAATATTGTTATCCTTGCAGATCTGCGGATACTTGATATTCTTTCTGAGATATTCCAGAAGGGCCTGAACGCCGCCGGGGAATTCAGGTGATTCCTCTACCACCATGAATATCTCCTCCTCCTCGGGCTCCGGCTCTACCTCAACGTAGTCAATCTCGTCAAGGTCAACCCATTCAACCTGGTCTTCCGTAGATGCCATGATATCCTCCTCTATCTCGGCGTCATCATCGACAATCTCAAGAATATCAGCCTGCGATACAGCGGCTGGTGGGGGCGGTACGGTCTTTTTCTCAGGTAATGTGATAGGAACCATCTCCTCATTCAGGGAAACGTCCTTAGACATATAGATCTCGGAATTGTCTTCCACTTCCCTTTGAGTCCACTCCAATGCCACGAACATGACAGAAAGAGCCATTACAAATCCGATCAGAAGTGAGGTGCTTTTGCCCCTCTCAAGATCAGCGCGTTCAGACTTCTTGATTTCCATAATTATAATAGTTTTGTTTTTAGACACTTTTGTTATCTGCGGCAAAAATACTATTCTTTTTTGCAAACCGTATAACCAAAGGTCTTTTTTGTGTATTTTTAATATTTACAAGGCTCTCACTTTTTCCCTGTATCCGACTTATAAACGGAGGCGGTCCGGAAATACGTCTCTGTTCCGAAAAAAAATATTATTGTATTTGTCATGTCATACATGTACATGTTTGCGATTCAAATACGTTCTTAAAAAGTGACCATATTCTGCACGTTTTTTGTACATTTGTTCCCGATGAAGAAAAGCCGCCTGACAGTTGCGTTAATTTCAATCCTGATAGGAGTGAATTCCGTCCGTGCACAGAGCCTGGAGAGTTCTTTTGAATTCCTGCGGCTGCCGGTTTCGGCCCACAGTTCATCACTTGGCGGGCATGCCGTTTCAGTATATGACCCCGACCCTGTGCTATTCATATCAAATCCCGCATTGCTTTCGGCTACCGGGAACAGGTACCTTGGGCTGAACACAATGACTTGGTTTGCCGGCACAACCGTTGCAGGCGCCCAGTACATCAGCAGTTTTGACGACAGGTCACATTATGCTTTCAATGCCCGATACGTAAATTACGGAAAGATGAAAGAAACATCGGCAGACGGAACGGTAACCGGCAGATTCTCTGCCAAGGACATTGCCCTGGGGGTCACATGGTCTTATCTTCTGACCGACAATCTGAGCGGTGGCGCAACCGCCCATATCATATCTTCAAGATACGGATCAATGACATCTGTAGCTATCGGGATAGACCTGGGGCTGTTATGGTTCTCTGATGACCGCGGCCTGTCCGTCGGACTTGCCGCCACCAGTCTTGGGGGTCAGATCAAAGCTTTCGAGAACACTTTCCAGAAACTGCCCTTTGATTTGGGCGCAGGTATCACTTGGGCCCCGGAACATGCCCCCTTAAGGTTCACGCTCTCAATGGATAACCTGACACGTTGGAGCAGAAGGGATTTCTATTTTGACGATGACGATGACAAAGGTTTCGGAGAAATACTAAGGCGGCACATATCAATAGGAGCCGATATCTACCCCACTGAACATCTTTACATTGCCTTGGGCTGTAACCTCAGGAAACGTGCCGAAATGTCCGTAAACGGCAGCAGGGGATTTACCGGAATGACCATCGGCACCGGGCTCAGGCTTGGCCGCGTAATGTTTGATATCTCATACGGAAAATATCAGGTTTCGGAGTCATCGTTAATATGTAATTTCGGATTCAACATATGAAAAAGATAATCATTGCTATGGACGGCCATTCGTCTTGCGGGAAGAGCACGATGGCCAAGGCGCTTGCAAAAGCGATAGGATACACGTACATTGACACCGGTGCCATGTACCGCGCCGTAACGCTATATGCCATGCGCCGCGGATTCATCGGTGAAAACGGCATTGATGAGGAGTCACTCCGCCGTGAGATGCCGCAGATAAAGATCACGTTCGGCCATGAGAACGGCATGCAATACACCATACTTAACGGAGAGAACGTGGAACGTCAGATCCGTGGAATGGAGGTGTCCGGCAATGTAAGCCCCATATCGGCCATCGGGTTTGTACGTGAGGCCATGGTCAGTCTGCAGCGGGAGATGGGACGTCAGGGTGCCGTCATAATGGACGGACGCGACATAGGCACAACCGTTTTTCCGAATGCTGAGCTCAAGATTTTCGTCACAGCCAGCGACGAGATCCGCGCACAGCGCCGTTTTGATGAACTCAAGGCTAAAGGAGAGAATCCCGTATTTGAAGATGTGCTCAAGAACGTAAGGGAGCGTGATTACATAGACTCCCACCGCGCCGTATCGCCACTGCGTAAGGCCGATGACGCCATTGTGCTTGACAACAGTCACATGACTATTGATGAGCAAAACAAGTGGCTGATGGACCAATATCTGGCAAAAACATCAGAATGACAGATCATGAAAGTTGAGATTGACCCTGAGTCCGGATTCTGTTTCGGAGTGCTTTCGGCTATCGGAAAGGCCGAAGAGGAGTTGCGCTGTGACCAGCAGCTCTACTGCCTTGGTGATATAGTGCACAACGGAATGGAATGTGACAGGCTTCAGGGCCTTGGGCTCAAGACCATAAACCATGAGCAGTTCGCCGAGCTCAAGGATGCCAAGGTACTGCTCCGGGCACATGGCGAGCCTCCGTCAACATACAATACGGCCAGAAAGAACGGCATAACCCTGATCGATGCCACCTGCCCTGTAGTACTCAAGCTTCAGCAGCGCATTCACAAGCAATACCGCCAGCTTGACCCGGCCACCCAGCAGATAATAATCTTCGGCCAGAAAGGACATGCCGAGGTTCTGGGTCTTGTGGGGCAGACAGACGGGACGGCCACTGTTATAGAATCGGCCGATGAGATAGACCGCATTGATTTCAACAAGGATATATTCCTTTATTCACAGACCACAAAATCGGCTGCCAGCTATAACCATCTGATTGAAAAGATTACTCAGAAACTTCCCCAAGGAAGGAGTTTCATACATAACAACTCTGTCTGCGGACAGGTGTCCCACCGTGGTGAGAACATACGTGAATTCGCCCGCAGGCACGATGTGATACTGTTTGTATCAGGCCGTAAGAGTTCCAACGGCAAGGTCCTTTTCGGGGAATGTCTGAACGTCAACCCCAGATCTTATCTGATAGAGGGGCGGCAGGACATAGACCTTGAGGTACTGAACAACGCCAAATCTGTGGGCATCTGCGGCGCCACTTCTACTCCCAAGTGGCTGATGGAGGAGTGCAGGGACTACATACTTAAATTGAAAATTAAATAACCTAACCAAATTTACTTATGAGTTTAAAGTACAATGAAATCGGAAAAACCGGTATGAAGGTTGCAAGACTGGCCTTCGGTGCATCTTCGCTAGGCGGAGTTTTCCACGAGATCAATGAAAAGAGAGCCATCGAGGCTGTTTTCACAGCCGTAGACAACGGTCTGAACTTTATCGATGTATCTCCCTATTACGGACATTACAAGGCTGAGACCGTGCTGGGCAAGGCACTCAAGGACATCCCGCGCCACAAGTATTACCTGTCAACCAAGGTAGGCCGCTACGGAAAGGACGGAGTAAACACCTGGGACTACAGCGCCAAACGTGCTACAGAGAGTGTGTATGAGAGCATGGAGCGCCTTAACATTGACCATATTGACCTTATTAATGTCCATGACATCGAGTTCCAGGCTGCATTGCCGGGCGGACTGCAGAAAGTGGTCGATGAGACCCTTCCCGCTCTTGTTGAACTGCGTGAAAAAGGAATAGTCAGTCACGTGGGCATTACAGACCTCCAGCTTGAGAACCTTAAGTGGGTGGTAGACCACGCCCCGGAAGGGACTGTTGAGAGCATACTCAACTTCTGTCACTTCTGCCTGAATGATGACAAGTTGAATGATTATCTGGGCTATTTTGAGCAGAAAGGCATCGGCGTAATCAACGCCTCTCCGCTGGCTATGGGACTGCTCTCCGAGCGCGGTGTACCAGACTGGCATCCCGCACCCAAACCACTGGTCGATGCTTGTGCCAAAGCCGCCCAGCACTGCAAATCTCGCGGCACATCAATTGAGAAACTGGCTGTACAATATTCATACAGCAACCCGCGCATAGCTACCACCCTGTTCAGCTCGGCCAATCCCGACAATGTACTTAAAAACATCAAGGTGGTGCAGGAGCCCCTTGACTGGGATCTGGTATTTGAGGTTCGTGAAATAATCGGTGACCAGCAGAGAGTAACCTGGTGCAACTCATGATGAAGATCATTGACACCCACTCACACCTGTGGCTGCGTCAGGACACCGTAGTCAACGGCATGCCCATCCGCACTCTGGAGAACGGCCGTTCCCTGTTTATGGGAGAGGTACGCCAGATGGTTCCACCTTTTATAATAGATGGCCGTAACACCGCCGAGATATTCCTGTCCAACATGGACTACGCACAGGTTACCGCTGCAGTGGTTGTACAGGAATTCATTGACGGCCTGCAGAACGACTATCTGGCCGATGTACAGAAACGTTATCCCGACCGTTTTGTAGTATGCGGTATGGCCGATTACCGCAAGCCCGGCTATCTGGAGCATGCAAAAAGTCTTATTGCGCAGGGATTCAAGGGCATAGCAATACCGGGGCATCGTCTTCAGACCCCCGATGGCCGCATTAGCCTGACCTGTCCGGAGATGATGGAGATGTTCCGCTTTATGGAACAGAAAGGAGTATTCCTCTCGATAACTCTGGAGGACGGAGCTGTCCAGGTTCCCGAAATGGAAGAGGTCATACAGGAGTGCCCGGACCTTAAGATAGCTGTGGGACATTTCGGAATGGTGACCGTTCCGGGATGGATGGAGCAGATACGTCTGGCACGCCACAGGAACGTGATGATAGAATCCGGTGGCATAACCTGGCTTTTCAACGATGAATTCTACCCGTTTAAAGGTGCAGTAAGAGCAATACTCCAGGCTGCCGATGAGGTAGGTATGGACAAGCTGATGTGGGGATCGGACTATCCGCGCACAATAACCGCCATAACCTACCGTATGTCTTATGATTTCATACTGAAAAACCCTGATTTCACCGAAGAATCCAAGGAGTTGTTCCTGGGACTCAACGCCGCCCGATTCTACGGAATTAACACAGAAATTGATTTACCTTATATTAAAAACATGTCAGAATGAGCAATAATTCAAAATCAACCAAGAACACCGTGGCATTGGCCATGGTATTCAGCCTTTTCTTTCTCTGGGCAATCAGCAATAACCTGCTGTCACCCGTAGTCAACAAGATGATGTCACTATTCAACATCGATCAGGCCAGCGCCGAGTTCGTGGAGACATCATACTGGTTCGCATACTTCCTGTTCCCCATCCCAATTGCCATGTTCATGAAGCGTTTCAGCTACAAGGCAGGCATCGTATTGGGACTCCTTATCTCAGCCGCAGGCGGACTGCTGTTCCTGCCGGTTACATCACTGCACAGTTTCCCGCTCTACCTTTGCGCATTCTTTATCGTAGCCATAGGCATGTGCTTCCTGGAGACAGCCGCCAACCCATATGTAACTGAACTGGGTGATCCCGCCACCGCACCTCGCCGCCTCAACCTGGCACAGGCATTCAACGGACTGGGCGCATTCATAGCCGCCATGTTCCTGAGCAAGCTGATCCTTATTGACGACGCATCCACAGCCACCCTGCCCGATGCCGAGATACACAACTTCAAACTGACATATACCATTTTCGGCATAGTACTTATCCTGATTGCCGTAGTAATGGCATTCACCAAACTGCCCCGTATCCAGGCCGAGGATGATGACACATCAAGCAATGGCAAACTGATCTCTTTCAGTGTACTTAAGCGCCGCCATCTGCGCAACGGTGTCATTGCACAGTTCTTCTACAACGGCGGACAGACCGCAGTGAACAGCCTGTTCATAGTCTATTGCGTCAAGTACGCAGGACTTAACCATGACCAGGCCACCACACTGTTCGGTTTCTATATGCTGGCATTCCTGCTAGGCCGTTGGATAGGTGCATGGCTCATGGGTAAATTCCAGCCCAAGAATATGCTGGTGGTATACGGACTGGCCAATGTGGTACTGTGCGCAGTCATCTGCCTGTCAGAGGGTATGACCGCCATCTACGCCATGATGGGCATATCGTTCTTCATGTCAATCATGTACCCCACACAGTTCTCACTGGCACTGACAGACCTTAAGGGTGAGACCAAGAGTGGATCGGCATTCCTGGTGATGGCCATCGTGGGTAACTCCATACTGCCGCTGCTCACAGCCAAGTTCCAGGTATCACTCACTACAAACCATGAGCTGGCATATATCATTCCGCTTATCTGCTTTGCAGTGTGCGCATGGTACGGATGGAAGGGACACGTTGTAAAAGATTAAGATAATGAGACAGATTAGAATCCCCGCACAGGGAGAGATGATAGTTGAGGAGGCACAGAAGCCGCAGGCCGGTGCCGGACAAGTACTTCTTAAAATAGGATATGTAGGTTTTTGCGGATCGGACCTGAATACTTTCCTGGGCCGCAACCTTATGGCCAAGGAGGCTGTAATACCCGGCCATGAGATAGGTGCCACGATAGAGTGTGTAGGCCCGGATGTACCTGAATTCCTTAAACCGGGCATGACAGTAACGGTCAATCCCTATACCAACTGCGGTCATTGTGCAGCCTGCCGTGCGGGCCATCCCAATGCATGTGAGTTCAATGAGACACTGGGCGTACAGCGTGACGGTGCCATGCGTGACTACATGGTGCTGCCTTGGGCCAAGATAATTCCCGCTTCCGGAATAGCACTGCGTGATTGCGCACTGATTGAGCCCATGAGTGTAGGATTCCACGCTGTTTCCAGAGCCCAGGTTACAGACTCCGATACCGTTCTGGTATTCGGTTGCGGCATGATTGGCGTAGGTGCCATAGTTAGAGCCTCCTTACGTGGCGCAACGGTGATTGCCGTTGATCTGGATAATGACAAGCTTGCTCTGGCCAGGCGTCTTGGAGCCACCCATACCATCAACTCCAAAGAGCAGGACCTCCATGCAAAAATCATCGATTTCACCGGCGGATTAGGTCCGACTGTGGTGATTGAAGCCGTAGGCAGTGTGCCCACATATCAGGCTGCAATTACTGAGGTTGCATTCAGCGGCCGCGTAGTCTGCATAGGTTATTCCAAGAATGACGTAACGTTCCAAACCGCACTGTTTGTCAAGAAGGAGATAAACATTCACGGATCACGCAACGCCATGCCGTCAGACTTTGAAGCGGTAATCCGATATCTGCAGCGCGGCACCTGTCCCAAGGATGAACTGATATCGGCTGTAGTAAAACCGGAGAACGCCCTCCACGCCATGCAGAAATGGGTTGAGGCCCCGGGCCGTGTCTTCCGCATCCTGGTTGACTTCAGTTAAAACTGTTTATTTATATAGATATCGCGTATCTAAGGCTTGCACTTGTCTGCAAGCCTGCTTACGCGTTGTTTTATGGCAGTCACCGATATGGAGTAGAGAACGCCTTAAAAGCACATCCTTATACACCAACACCAATGCGCATAGTAAGCCCAATACAGTCAAAGGATAGCGGAAGGGATAAGAGAACAGTGACAGCGCCCTGCCGCTGTTGGAGCCTCTCTTGTGGAAAGACATATATACCACAGCCGCTATCACCAATACGGCCAGTATTGCGGCTACTATCCTTCCGGCTCTTACATTATTGTTAGCATGAATTGCCCAAAGAACCATAACCACCCCCGCCGCCAGTATCCCCACACGTGAGCGGGCAATGGCCAGTATCATTATTATGACACAGAATGCCCCGCACATAACCGCATACCTTATCCTACTGTCTTTCAGCCTGTCAGCAAGGGCAAGGACAAACGGGAATGATACCGCCATAGCCGATGCCGCACCAGCCGGGTTGTCAAATCCCGCCAGTACACGGAATCCGTTGTGGGAATTTACTGGCACAGCTCCTGTTACCTGAAGCAGTGAATGTATGGTCACAATCAGGAATGCAGCGAGAAAGGGTATTGCAATGGTTCTGATTATAACAGCATCACTACCTATTCCTGTTCTTTTACTTGTGCCAGTACAGGAAAACAAGATCTCTATTATGCCCGTTGTAAAGAATACAATGCCGGCGCCAATCCATTTAAACGTTATTTGGCCATCCGGCAGATAGCCCGAATAGGGACTGACGCATAGCGCTGCAACCAAAGAGAGTGCCACAGTAATGACACTCCCCTTTGTTATCTGTAAGCCTGATAGGGCTCTGTTCATATTGCAATCCAATGACTTTTAATCCAGCATGTTGGGGTCCCAGACGGGACGGATAGCAAATCTGGCTCTTCTGTCTGCAGTTTCCACCTTCATAACTGGCAGACTGTTCTGAGGCATACACCTCAGATAATAGACTGTATTATCCTGAGTGCTCATAGTCCCGCTCCATGTGTTGTCAAACTTTCTGAATCGTATACTGTTTCCATTTGTGGCCTGTACTTCAAAATAGGAGATTGTTTCAAGGAAAGTTATCTTTTGGCCATTTGCATAACTTGATCGTTCGCGGTCAAAAGATTTCTCTCGTGACAGGCTACAATTTGCTACCAGTTCATCCAGGTCATCCTTACGGGGCATCCTCCACTTGCCACCATACACCTTATGGACAACATCATATTCTGTGCCGCTTATCTCATCACCCAAGTCCATGTACTCCCCATTAGAATTCACGTATTCATATACCTCTTCGGTAAATAATATCCCTCCAGTCTCGCTTATATATGTATACATGGGTTTTGAAGACCCCCAATATAAAAGTGGCGAAGATTCGTAGCAAGAACCGAATCCGGATTCAAACAAGCTGAACCCTGCCCATTTTATCCCGCTGGGCAGGCCGAGGTCAACATACATCTGGTCCGACGTCATGGTTGCGAATGTGCTCTCGGGACCATACAGGACCATACAGGTAATCATATCGGTCATCGGCTATAGCATACTTAACGTATGGACGGCAGTAGTAGTTCTTGTCCGGCTTTATGCCGCTGATGGTATGGCTTATCCTTGAGTCATATCCTTCAGTGTGTTTCTCAATCAGACTGGCCGTAGAGACATCAACACCTGATGACTCTGACAGCATAACTCCATACTCACAGCATGCGGCATCCAATGCGTCCATGCCAAACTCCATTTCAGCGGTTGCGTCGATATAATGGATATCCTTCAAGCTTATGGCTTTTATTGAGGGACTGAACCCAAGAGTCTTGAACGTATGGATGTCACTTATCTCACGCACACTGTTGTCGCTGTTTTGTGTGAACAGGCAGAAACTGTATTCAGTGCCGGGATACAGACCACCTACGGTCCCGCTGAATGATTCGCCGTCCAGGGCGTTCTTGTTGGTGTACATCAGACATTCAGCATTGTCATTGCCTTCCTTCCAGGAATTCAATATACTCTCTGACTGATCAGACTTGACGCAGCAGAGTATACCGTATTTACCTAATGCAATATCCACCTTGGACAATCCCTTGATTGTGCCTGATACTGTTACGGTAAAGGATGTTGTTTTGACCTGACCCACCTTAACGTTATTGGAATCCTCATTGACAGGATCCGACGAAGACTTTTCACCGCACGATGACAATAATATGCCAATCATTGTGGCACACAAGAATCCGGCTACTAAACTTGTTCTCATTTTCCTTTTTTAAACTAATAAAATAAGTTAGTCAAGTACATAACAAAAAAGTTTCTCAGCAAATAATCGTCCAACAATTACATTATTCCCTCAAATAAAAAGGTGGAATCTGATAATCTAGGGCATCACATAACCTTTTCCATTAACCTTAATAACCGCTCTAACAGGCAATCCCGAAACCTTCAGGTTAAGGCCATCTAACACCAGGCTCTCATCAAACATAATAATTGAGGCCTCTGCCGTATTACGAGCACTGCTGACTGGCTTGACAATGCCAAATCTAAGAGTTTGACCATGAGCGTATAGATCCGATGACCAATATCGTCCATATTCGTTCGAATACAACAGTTTGTCCTTTATCTTTATGCCTGAACAAGGTAAGAAAATAGACTTTCCCTCATATCCTGGCACCTTACTGGTAAAACGATACCCATTAATTCCGTTTACTTGCATCCATTCCCGTGTGCTGTTGATTAACAGTTCCTCATACTCCAACTGATTAGGCATTCGCCAATCGCCGCCCCATTGAGCAATAGCCGGATCATCACACTTTTCCAACGCTATCAGGGTATCCACAAAACCATCAGCTCCATATTCTCTGTCATCGCAATATTTAGTGTATGTATACATCTCTCCATTACACCATTTATATGTTTTTAGAGAATAGTCCGACTTGGGTAATGTCTCTCCCCAAGCAAAATAATCCCCATAACCCTCCGGTGATTCAGCGCCTATGTTACAGGTTGCCCACAGCACAGACAATCCCAAATCAACATACTCATGACCGTTAGCATTATAATCATCATGAATTGGTTGCGAATAAGCTTGAGGAGTGGATAAAACAACGCCAACAAGTAATAATCGTATAATCCTATATGCCTCCATATTATTCCCACTCTTCAATTTCATTTGAGCAGAGAAGGTCAATTGTAATATGTATTTTTGAATTCTCATAATCTGTTTTTTGTTTATCTTTAATTTGTTGTTATTCCCATTACGATACCATGGAGTCTGGCCCTGGGATTAATCAATCAAACATGGCGGTAGAAATATTCAATAACCAGTGAACGGTTAATCCGGCATGTTGGGGTCCCAGACGGGACGGATGTTCAGCCAATTATATTTTTCCTGCATCACGAAGTCTATCTTACCGCTATTGGGCATCCATCCGCCATTGACATTATCCGGGATATACCTGAAAGAGTATGCTTTACCTTCATTGTCCAGTGTGCCGCACCAGCGGGCATCGCCAAATCCTATCTTTATCACATTGCCGTTAGTGCCCTCT
>CADCLI010000013.1 GCA_902802285.1 uncultured Bacteroidales bacterium | reverse complement strand
GGTAACGCTGATGGAGTGGTCAACCCACTTCTGCATGGCGCCCTGCATCTTGACCTTGTTTACCCAATCGACATCCTGGGCGGTTGCCTTGTAGTAAGGTGAACGTGCCACGAGTTCATCTACCTGCTCTGAAGTGAATTTCTGGGCGGGATCAATGCCGTTTACTTTCATCCACTCCACAAACTTGTGGTGGAATACTATGAACTCCTCAAAGGCGTCACCGTTCTCATCGACAAAAGTGATGTTGGCGTTCTCGTCATCGCGGTTGACCTTACGACGGCGTTTGTAGACAGGCATGAACACAGGCTCCAGACCCGATGTGGTCTGTGTCATGAGGCTTACGGTTCCGGTTGGGGCAATGGTGAGACATGCTATGTTGCGGCGACCGTATTTTTTCATATCGGCATACAGTTCAGGATCAGCCTCCTTGATGCGCAGTATGAAGGGGTTCTTCTGCTCGCGTTTCCAGTCAAATATCTCAAATGCTCCACGCTCCTTGGCCATCTCAACCGATGAGCGGTAAGCTGCAAGTGCAAGGGTACGCTGTACCTTCTCGGCAAACTCTGTAGCCTCCTCGGTTCCGTAACGGAGCCCCAGGGCTGCGAGCATATCACCTTCGGCGGTAATGCCTACGCCGGTACGGCGGCCCATGGTGCTCTTGCGCATGATCTTCTCCCACAGGCGTTTCTCTGTATACTTGGTCTCATCGTCCTCCGGGTCACTAGCTATCTTGGCCTGGATCATATCGATCTTTTCAATCTCCAGGTCAATGATATCGTCCATTATGCGCTGAGCAATGGCGACATGCTTTTTAAAAAGGTCAAAATCAAACTTGGCCTTGGGGGTGAACGGATTCTTTACGTATGAGTAGAGGTTGATGGCAAGCAGACGGCAACTGTCATACGGGCAAAGCGGAATCTCACCGCACGGGTTGGTGCTGACGGTGCGGAACCCAAGGTCTGCATAGCAATCGGGGACTGACTCACGCAGTATCGTATCCCAGAACAGAACGCCTGGCTCGGCCGATTTCCATGCGTTATGGACAATCTTTTTCCAGAGTTCACTGGCATCGATCTCCTTGGTGTATGTAGGTTTCTTTGAATCAATGGGATAGCACTGCGTGTATTTACGGCCCTCAATAGCTGCTTTCATAAACTCATCGTCAATCTTGACAGATACGTTGGCGCCGGTAACCTTGCCGCTCTCCATCTTGGCATCGATGAATGATTCTGAATCCGGATGCTTGATGGATACGCTCAGCATCAGGGCACCGCGACGGCCGTCCTGTGCAACCTCGCGTGTGGAATTGGAGAAACGCTCCATGAAAGGAACCAGACCGGTTGAGGTGAGTGCGGAGTTCTTGACAGGAGAGCCCTTGGGACGTATGTCCGAAAGGTCATGACCTACACCGCCGCGGCGTTTCATGAGCTGGACCTGCTCCTCATCAATCTTCATGATGGCACCGTATGAGTCGGCTGCACCTTCTGTTCCTATAACGAAGCAGTTGGAGAGTGATGCAATCTGATAGTTGTTTCCGATACCGGTCATGGGACTGCCCTGAGGAACTATGTACTTGAATCCTTTGAGAAGGTCATGCAGCTGTGCAGCCGTCATGGGGTTCTTGTACTTTTTCTCAATCCTGGCAATCTCATTAGCGATACGCCAATGCATGTCATCGGGGGTCTTCTCATAAATTTTTCCGAAGGAGTCCTTTACCGCGTACTTGTTCACCCAGACCTTGGCTGCAAGTTCGTCACCTCCGAAATAGTCCACTGAAGCCTTGAATGCCTCGTCGAAAGTGTAGGTTAGTTTCTTGTTGTCCATTTTATGTTACTTGTTTGACAGATGCGCAAAAATGATACCGGACCGAAGGTCAGGTAACTGCATCACAAATTTATAAAATGCGCCTGATATAAACTAATGTTTGCAAAAATATTATTCACCAAATATTGAAGTTTTCCGTTTTGGTGAGATAGCATCCTGATAATTAGTGGAATAGGAATTTTTAGAATCCGGAAAGTTTTCCAAAACGGAAAACATGCAATGATTTTAGACTTACTGTGATATTGTATGGTTAATCAGCTTGAAAACAAAAAAGCGATGATTAAGTCACCGCTTTTATAAACAATGTAATCGTTATATTCTAGCAACGCAGACCGCTTTCAATATTCTCCATATCGGCTTTGAAGTTCTTGTCTACCTGAATCTGGTCACGTACCATATTGCAGGCGTGAAGGACTGTCGCGTGATCGCGCTTACCGATGAATGCTCCGATCTTGGAGGTTGAATAATCCAGATATTTCTTGGCAAGGAACATGCAGATCTGTCTTGCCTGTACTATCTCGTGTTTCCTGGATTTGGACTGAACAGATGCCTCTTCAATATTATAATAGTCACAAACCTTGGCGATGATAGATTCAATTGTTATGGGCTTCTGTTCGTGATGCTGGCTTTTGTCTATTACCTCATGGGTGAGATTAAGGTCAACTTCCTTTCCGTAAATGGTGGAGTATGCCATCAGTGACACAATCACACCTTCCAGATCACGTACATTATCCCTTATCTTGTCTGCTATATAATCTATTACAGGCTCCGGGAAAACAATTCCGTCACGTCTTGTCTTTACCCTGAGGATATCTTTCCTGAGATTCAGGTCGGGCCTTTCCAATTCTGCTACAAGTCCCCATTTGAATCTGGTTATCAGACGTTCCTCAAGGTCTTTCATATCCTTGGGGGGACGGTCGCTTGTCATAATGAGTTGCTTGTGGTTGAGGTGCAGATAATTGAAAATATGGAAGAATGTGTTCTGGGTTTTGGTGTATCCGGCCAGTTCCTGCATATCATCAATAATCAATACGTCTATCGACTGGTAGAAATGGATGAAGTCGTTGACGGTATTGTTCCTGGCGGCATCTGTATACTGAACCATAAACAGGTGTGCCGAAACATAGAGCACTCTCTTCTCGGGGTGGAGTTCCTTAACCTTGCGGCCTATGGCGGTAACAAGGTGGGTTTTCCCGACTCCCGATGAACCATATATGAAAAGCGGGTTGAAAGCCGTGCTTGCCGGATTCAGTGCTATTGTCTCACCTGCAGTGCGGGCCAGCTTGTTGCTCACACCCTCCACAAAGTTCTCAAAACTGTAGTTGGGATCCAGTTGGGGATTCAGGTCCTGTACCAGGGGGGCTTCAGCTACCGAAGGGGCTTTATTGCCTGTATCGGCTGTACCCTTAATATTATTAGATAAGGTGTTTGCAGAACTTACGCTCTGGTTGATGTTGTTCTCCTTATCAGTAAGGATGCTGTAGACCAGCGCCGTCCCTTTGCCGAAAATCTTGGTCAGTGCAGCCTTTATGACGTTCAGGCAGTTCTGCTCAAGGTATTCATATACAAATGGACTGGGAACCTGGATGGTCAGTTCTCCGTTCTCGAGAGATACAGGTTCAACAACAGAGAACCACGTATCGAACACTGCCTCCGATACGTTGTCATGGATAAAATCCAGACATAAACTCCATTGGTTCTTTAACTCTGTACCTGTCATGATTTGGGGTTGGTCGGGTAAGACTATTGGTATCTTTACTTCGACTCCAATGCAAAGTTGACAATCTTATTTCAATTAACCAAACCAAATCCGGAAGGCTCATTTTTCGTCTTTTGTAAGGTGTTGGGAATAAGGCACTTGTAAAAACATACCGTTTAAGTTGAAAATAGGGTCTTGATTTTTTATATATATCTGACAATCAATTAAATAGCCTGTTGATAACTTCTTCTGGCGCTTAATTTGGCGTGGTGTTCAACCCGTTTTTCAAGCACTCTGAAACAAGTTTCGATATTGACTTTTCTGGTACTGAAGAAA
Source organism: uncultured Bacteroidales bacterium (assembly GCA_902802285.1). Taxonomy (GTDB): domain Bacteria; phylum Bacteroidota; class Bacteroidia; order Bacteroidales; family Bacteroidaceae; genus Colenecus. The sequence goes on along the minus strand of CADCLI010000013.1, from coordinate 16,572 downwards.
AAGATCTATTTAGACAAAATCTAAATAAGAGGTTTTGTGTAAATGAATAATTACAGACAGAATATTACTTTTTGGACGCAATTTCGCGGGCTTGTTTTACGCTGATTTTTCTTCCTTTATAGACGGCAATCACGAATGCGTCCTTATATTTTTTCTGGACTTCTTTCTTCGCATTGAGTGCAGCTTCATAGTCGGTCGTATCGCCGCATGTATATTTGCATACCCCGTCTTCAGTGTAGTAACTTACGCTCTCATAATCCTTGAGTCTCTTGTCGTTTTGACCGAGCGGTTTGCGGATGCTCATGAACTGAACCTTATATACCGGCAGTTCATCGTCCTGGCCTTTGTTGCCGATGGCCTGCGAAACCGGAACAGCCTTTTCCAGTTGGCTGTTGTAATAATCCAGATAATCCTTGAATGCCAGATAGAGGCTTTTACCCATCTCATCAATTCCTTTCTGTGATGTGAGATACTTGCATTCGTTGTCATTGGATATGAACCCCAGTTCAATCAGGATGCTTGGCATCGTGCTCTTCCATAATACCAGATATCCGGCCTGATGGACACCCCGGTCAGGACGCTTTGCATTCCCGGTCATCCGGTTCTGGGTCATCGTTGCCATCTTAAGACTCTCTTTCTGGTATTCGTTCTGCATGAACTGGAAAATTATCATGCTCTCGGGACTGTTGGGATCATATCCTTCATAATGAGCTTCATAATCATTCTCCAGCAGAATTGCCTTGTTCTCCTCAAGCGCCGCGTTAAGATTGGCACTGGCGCGGTTCTCCTCAACTCCCAGAAGGTATGTCTCGGCACCGTTGGCACTCTTGCTCTTGGCCGAATTGGTATGTACCGATATGAACATGTCGGCACCGGCCTTGTTGGCAATATCGGCGCGTTTGTACAGCTCCACGAACACATCGGTCTTACGGGTATAGATTACCTTGACATTGCTGCAGTTGTCTTCAATGAGTTTACCCATCTTGAGGGCAATGTTCAGGTTTATGGTCTTCTCCTGACTTTTGCCGTTCACGGCTCCGGGGTCCTTCCCTCCGTGTCCGGGGTCAATGACCAGTATGAACTTGCCGTCCTTATCGACCGCGTCGGCAGTGGTGCATGGCATGAGCAGCGACAATGCCGCAATGATTCTGATGATAGTCCTGATTCTGTTCATTTGCCTCTTTTTGATACATATGGGACGGATTCAGCCTCTGTACTGTTTATGAATGAAGACAGTTTTCTGGCAGAAACCCTTATCGGGTCTTTCGAAAATTCCGGTATGTTGAATGAATACATGAAATTGACCGAAAAATCCGGGTCTTTCTGCGGGAGAGGGAACGGCTTTGTGATACTGCCGTCATCATTGAGATGTGTCAGATAAGGGCGTGTATAGACACCGTCTTCACGTCTGGTGCTGAACACCAGCCAATGTCCGTTGCTTGACCATGAGTGATAACTCTCCGATTTGTCGCTGTTGATTTCATCAACATACCTGTGGGTCCCTTTCTCGAGGTCAAACATAATCAGCTCCGTCTCGCTTTGGTAAGGCGGGAAAACACCGTGTGTGTTGATGCAGCAGATAAGCCAACGGCCATCAGGTGAAACTCTGGGCCATGTTATGCTGCTGTCCAATGCTGCAGCATCAAAGAACATCTTGGATTTACCCCATGTCCTGCTGTCGGGATCGAAACTCTTGGAGTACAGGCTGTATTTTACCGATGCGTTCCCTGTGGCGGCTCCGCCCTTAGCCTGAAAAGGAGTGGGGTTGCCTATGTGTGCCGAAACATAAAAAAGGGTCTTGCCGTCGGGGGTCCAATACGGATGGCATTCCAGTTCGGTAGAATCATTCTCTATAACACTGACGGAGTTGTCTTTCATATTGAATAGGATGAGGTCGCTCTCCTGGTCAAAAGCCTCCATCCGGTCCGTGTGGTTGGTATGTATATTCTGGAATGTCTTGTTTGTGGAATATGCGATATATTCATGAGTAGGATGCCATGAAGGGTATACGGCAGCTGCAATCGTGGAGTCTGTCTTAAGATTCAGTTTGGCCAGTTTGCCGTTTCTGTACAATATGGTTCCGCCCAGATACTGGCGTATGTGAAACTGCATGGTTTCTGTACTCCAGTTCCTGAAACTGTGACAGTTGATGCATTGGCTTCCGTCATCTCTGGATGACATGGTGTTGGCATATATTGTTTTCTCCTTGAAATTGGTGATGTTGCGCTGGTTTATCGTGAGACGGTCAAAAGTCTGAAAAGAGGGCATGATGAGACGATAGGTCAGATATGAATCAATATCTTCTGCAACTGTAATTGGGAAAGGATTCATCCTGATCCAGCCATTTTCATGTTTTTCAAAAACGGTCACCTTTATATTACCCCGTGACGTGATGGCTCTCCATTTGCGCAGAGGTATCAGTACATCACGGCCGCGTATCACGGTTTTGGTGTCTCCGGATTCAAAGACGGTAATATATTTATCGGCGGTATCCTGGATCCTGAAATTGACAGGGGCGATGTTTGAAGGTATGGTGATGTCCGTGAAATCGGGATAGATGACAGCCTGCCTGCCGGAAAGCGGTGCATCCGACGGCTCGCGTGTGCAACCCGTGAACAGGATAATGATTGCGGTGAAACAAAAAAACAACTTTCTCATATGGATATTCAGAACAGAATAAGCTCGTTTACATAATAATAGTAGTAGAAGAAGGTCTCTCTAAGGTGCTTGGGGAAACAGTTTCTGGCATCTTCCAGACTTAACTTTCCGTATTTTGAAGCGTATTGCATGAAGGATTTGTAAGTATCCTTGACCCTGTCGTCGATGGGGAAGGCATCAAGCAGGTCCTTTTGTCCGTTATTGGCATACAGATATGCCGCTTCCTGATAATATCTGTCAATCTTCTTGGGGTTATTGGATTCCAGATAAAGGAAGAAACGTGTCCAGAACATAGTGGAGTTCTTGCTCTTCATGGCAAACAGCAGTGCAATCCTGTCATAAAGAGGTGTGGATTCCATCGGACTCGGTCCATTGAAATGCCTGTTCAGGAACATTTCCAGTCCGGCCAGGTCGGAGGTGACTATGTCATCATAGCATAACAGAGGAAGAATCTGGTCATAAGGGGCGGTTCGGGCCAACAGCTCCCTGTCATTAAGCAGAGCACGTTGCTCCCGGCTCCATTTACGGTAAAAGAGCGTATGGTCCAGTTTGTTCAGATATTTTTCTGTAAGTTCCCTGTTGCCGAAAACCATGGCTGTCATGATATTGTATCTATAGGAGACGTTGCTCCATCCGAACAGCATGTTCTCTTCATAGCACCATCTCTGGCATAAGCCGGGAATACCGTAATGAAGGCCCATAATCCATCCAATCTGCATGGACATTGATACGCCACATATCGTATTCTGCTGTTTGCAGCCGTCATCAAATGCGAATGCCTGGTCTCCCTCCTGTCCGGTTTTGATAAGAGCCAGGTCCTTGAGGACTACCATTATGCGTGTCGGCTGCCAGGATTTGTCTTTCTCGGATTTTTCTGATATGTCGCGGAAAGTATTGATGGCTTCCTCCCATTCAAGGTTATCTGCCGCATGAATCATCTTCAGCTCGGCCATGTAATTGGGGTCCTTATACCACCAAGTATAAGATAACGAGACTATGGCTATCAGCAGGATGCCTTGCACATATGACGGTGTCTTGTTTACGAAGGACAGTTTAGGCAGTTGAATAAGCGGGGCGGACACCAGAAGCAACATAGCAGCAATGACGGGAGCCTGTATCCTGGTGAGTGATACCCTGATCATGTAATCCGGGAGTCCGACGGTCCATCCGGAGGGGAGATAATATGCTGTGGTTTCGACAAACAGTATAGGAGAAAGCAGGGTGACGGCGATTACGCTTATAAGGGCGGATAGGCGGAAAGTCCTGCTGCGTTGTGAAACTGCTGTATCGACAGCTGCAGTCAAAACACCGATAAGTCCGTAAAAGCCTGCTATATAATAACCTGCGATACCCCAGACGGCGGACAGAATGATCACAGTGGCGGTATTGCTGACTTTTCTGAATACGGCAACGGTAAGCAAAACCCACAGATATCCCAGGGTGGGTAATAGAAAGAATCCGGGCAGGTTTACATAATAGATCATGTAACCCAATGACATATTGTATGTGACCAGTATTGCCGCCGGGATATATGCCAAAGCAGAACAACTCTGCGGTATCCTGAACATGATTCTGGTCAGTTCGGCCGCAGCGGTAAGCAGAAGGATCCAGATAAGGGCACCCAGCCATGGTATGTGAAAGAACTGGATGAAAAACAGGCTGAGCCATGAGAGTAATCCGGATGGCTTGTCCAGAAACTCAATGAACCAGGCCATGTCAAATTCAAAGAAAGACCTCTCCTCAACCTTGAGCAGAAACGGATATGAAAAGCAGGACAGCACAACCCATAATGTCAAGGGGAGTATCCAGCGTGCTTTTGCCGTTATGCCGGTAAAATTATTTTTCTCTTTTGGAGTCATATCTTGATGGAGTTGCTTCTGTACTTGAGATGAATGAGGCGAATTGCCAGGGTGTTATTTTTACGGGTTCCTTCATGAATTCACCGATATTGAACGCATTGAGGAATTCCCGGTTGAATTCCGGGTCACGTTGCGGCAGGGCGAACGGTTTGGAGAAATGGCCGTTTTCATCAATATGACTGAAATAGAGGCGGGTATGGACACCGTCCTCCCGGCGGGTACTGAACATCAGCCATTTCCCGTTTGATGACCAGCAGTGGAAACTTTCGGCGAAAGGACTGTTCAATTCATCGGCATACCGGTAAGAGAAGTCTTTCAGGTCAAAAATAATGAGTTCGGATTCTATCTGGTCTAAAGGGAATACTCCATGAGAACTTATGCAGCATAACAGCCAACGTCCATCGGGTGATGCCTTTGGCCATGTTACGCTACTGTCAGAGGCCACTGCATCGTACAAAAGCCTGCTGGCTCCCCAGGTGTGGGTGTCGGGGTCAAATGGCTTAGAGTAGAGATTGTAGTGGAACTTGAACCTGTCCAGAAAAACGGCGTCCCTCCTTGGGATTCCGGAAGGAGCCTGATAAGTGGCTGATACGTAAAACAGGCTCTTGCCATCCGATGCCCAGTCCGGGAAACACTCAAACTGGCTTGTGTCATTCTCTATGGGACTGACGATGTTGTTCCGGATGTCATACAGTATTATATCGCTATTGTCATCCAGTACCTCAAGCTTGTCATGGGAGAGGGCGTGTACCGACTGATGTATCCTGTCACTGGCAAAAGCTATATAGTCATGGGTAGGATGCCATGACGGATAGGATCCTGCCGAAATGGTTGAGTCCGTCTTTGTGTTAACCTTATTGAGCTTGCCGTCAAGGACAAGTACGGTGCCTCCTTTGAAATGGCGGACATGGAACATCATATTGTCAGTTTCGCCATTGCGATAGTGATGACAGTTGATGCATGTGCCCTCTTCGTTGGTCTCGACCATGGTGTTGGCAAAAATCACTTTCTCATCATAGTTCGTGAGATTTCTCTGGCGGATGGAGAGTTTTTCATATGATTCGACGGCGACCGGTATTATGCGGTAAGAGACATAAGGGTCAATCTCGTCACTGACAGTCAGTTTGAATGGCTGATAGGCAGTCCATACCTTGTTGTTCCGGCCATAAACCCTGATTGATATCTCCGGGGCTGCGGTTAATTTACGCCATTTGCGTGTGGGTATCTTTACTTTGTCTCCCTTGATGACAGCCTGGGCTGATTTGGATTCAAGAACCGTTATGTATGAGTCAGCGCCTTCTTCAATAAGGAAATTTGTGGGAGCGATGTTGCCGGGTATGGTGACATCTGTATAGTCAGGAAAGATGACCGGGACTGAGTCCACAGAGTCAAATGTCGCCGGGATCCTGGGCGTGCATGCTACCAGCATCAACAGAATAGGTATTGTAATCTTTCTCATAGTTGGTCAATATGTCTGGATGTTCCGGATAAAGTAATAGAAATAATAGAAAGACTTGCCGAATTTCCTTGAATATGGATATGCCGATTCCTTCAGTTCCACGACAGGATTGGTCTTGACAAACCGGTTGAAAGCGTCATAACTGTCCTGCACCTCTTTTGTGTAGGGCAGGTCAAAACCGCTTTTGTCCAGATTGTGGTAAAGGAATGCGGCCTCTTCAACGCTTCTTGGCAGTTTTTCCACCTGGTTGGATCTTACATAGAGATAAAGACGGTTCCAGAACAGGGGGATATTCTGGATGCGCATGGCCCAGAACAGAGCTGCACGGTCATATTCGGGTGTAGCATGCGGAGGTTCTTCCTCATTGTAGTGGCGCATCAGAAATGTCTCGCTCTTGACCATATCGTTGGTCATGCGGTCATCAAAGCACATGTATGGCAGGATATTGCGGTATGGCTCTGCCGACGACATCTTCAGACTGTCATGAGCCAGAGGCTCCTGCTCAATGGCCCACCGGCGATAGAATATGGTCTTTTTAAGCTTGTTCAGATATCTTTGGGCGAAACTGGTTTCATGCATTATGACGCTGTGCATAGCCATATATTTGAGCGTACTATAACTCCAGTTGTGCTCAATTATATCCTCCATGCACCATCTGTAACTCATGTTTACCAGTCCATATTGCGTGTATAGCTGCTTGCCGGACTGCAAAGCCATCGGTATCTGTGTGCGTGATTTCTGGGGGCGGCCACCGTCTTTCATCGTGAAAGCCTCATCAAGTGCACGGTTCATCTTGAGCAGGGCCAGGTCACGATAGAGGACCATAGTCCGGGTGGGCTCAAAGAACCGGTTGGAGAACCGGTCCGTTATGATGCGTCTTTCATTCCTGTCTTTTACACCTTCCAGTTTGGCGGAACGGGCTTTGTACGCCTTCTCATCGGATTTGACATGTGAGTCGGACTCTTTCCGGAAGATATCGACTACCTCCTGCCAGTCAGAACGGTCAACAGCCAGAGACATGGCCAGTTCGGTGCGGAAATTACTGTCCTTGAACCAGAATCCCCACACGGATATTGCCGACAGGGCGAATACGGTTGCCTGAATCAACCTGTCTCTGCGCCCTTCCTTGAGACGGTGCGATAAGAGTGCCATGACGGGCATGAACAGCAAAGCAAGTTGAAGTGGAGTCCTTATGGAGCGGTTCCAGACCTCTTCGGACGCGGTGGGAAGCCCCAGTCTCCAACTGTCGGCAAGCCGGTATGAGGTGAAAAAATTGTATTCCACTAGCGGAATGAGCAGGATAAGGGTAACGGCGACTGCAACCGTGGTTATCTTCTCATTGCGAAGGCTGTCGCTGTCAGTCAACACGGAACAGGCTGCCGTCAGTGTGCCTGTAAGCGCGAAAACTCCCAGAAGAGGATATCCGGCCGCTGTCCAGGCCAGAAGCAACAGGAGTTTCCCCCAAACGGTTTTGATTCTCCTTATGGAAAACAGTGGGACAAGTGAGGCAAGATAGCCTAGTGCAGGTGCAAAGAAATGGTCCTGCTCCCTCATGATGAACACACCGTATCCCAACGACATATTGCCGATAATCAGCAGTACTGCAGGTATTATGGCAAGTGACATTAATGACCGTGGAATGCAGAATGCCCTGACGGTTAACTGGTAAACGCATAGCAGGATGAATATCCACATGAGCGATCCCAGCCAGGGCAGATGCAGGAATTGGGTGAAAAAAGAACCTGCCACACCCAGGAAACCACCCGGGATTGCTATGGCTTCCCTGAAATACATCCAGTCAAACATGAAAACCGACAGGTCTTCAACTTTTCTAAGGTAGTACTGTCCGCAGGTGATGAGCAGGATCCAAAGCACTGCCGCCAGTATATATGGGAGTGCTCTGAACAGTTGTCCGGCAAGCTTGTCTTTCTTATTGTTTGTAGAAACGTTCATAAAAATAACGGTAAGCGCGTGCGCGCACGTGCGAATTTTTCCCAAAGGTAGTTTTTTTTACGTTTTGAATAGCCAAAGAAAGCCCGAAAAATACTATTTTCGCAGACAGTCAATTGAAAATCATTATCTGTAATGAAAAGATTATCGTTTTTTGCCGCCATGCAGCTGATGCTGCTTCCGGCCCTGGCCCAACAGCCCGTGTGGCTTGACCCCAATGTGAACAGTGAAAATGAAAAACCTGACGTGGCCGATTATTTCGCCTACGAGGATATGGAATCAGCACGCAAAGGTGAAAAGAAGGAGTCCTCCAGGTTCATGTCAATTGAGGGCAACTGGAAGTTCAACTTTGTAAAGAATGCATATGACAAACCCCAGGACTTCTTTGCCGAGGGTTATGATGACAGCAAGTGGACTGACTTCAAGGTGCCCGGCCTTTTTGAGATGAACGGTTACGGTGACCGAATCTATACCAATGTGACATATCCCTGGAACAATGAGTATCCCATCAATCCGCCGATAGTAGGCGAACGCGACAACTATGTGGGCTCATACCGGCAGAGTTTCAATATACCTGCCGACTGGAAAGGACAGCGTGTATATATTCATGTGGGCTCGGCTACCTCAAACCTTTGGGTCTGGGTGAACGGAAAATACGTGGGTTACAGCGAAGACAGCAAGATGGAGGCTGAATTTGACATAACATCTTTTGTGAAACCCGGAGAGAAGAACCTGATTGCAATGCAGATAATGCGCTGGTGTGACGGAAGTTATATAGAGGATCAGGATTTCTGGCGTTTTACCGGAATAGCCCGTGAAGTTTATCTGTATACCCGTCCGGAGTCTCATATTGAGGATTTCGGTATAATAACTGACCTGGATTCAAAGTATACGAATGCCACCCTCTCATTTGATGCCGTCTTCGCCTCGGCAGACGGCAAGAATCTGGGACTTGAACTGAAGGATGCATCCGGTAAGAGCGTATGGTCAGGTAAACTGACTGTCAAGGATGGCTCGGCAAAAACTTCTTTTACTGTCAAGAATCCTTACAAGTGGACAGCCGAGACTCCATATCTGTACACCCTATACATGACTCTTTCAGAACCTGACGGAAAAGTGATAGAGGTGGTTCCCCAGAAGGTGGGTTTCCGCAAGGTTGAGATCCGTGACCGCCAGCTCCTGGTAAACGGACAGCCCATACTCATCAAGGGTGCCGACCGTCACGAGATGGACCCCGATGGCGGTTATGTGGTACCTTTGGAGCGTATGATCCAGGATATTCAGATCATGAAGCAGATGAATATCAATGCAGTCCGCACCAGCCACTATCCCGACGATCCGCGCTGGTACGACCTGTGCGACGAATACGGTATTTATCTGGTGGCCGAGGCTAACATAGAGGGCCACGGAATGATGTACGGACGCACTCCCCTGGCCCGTAACCCGGAGTATGAGAAGGCTCATCTGGAACGTAACAAGTCAAACGTAATCACATTCAGGAACCACCCGTCAATCATCGTATGGTCAATGGGTAATGAGGATGGTGACGGTCAGAACTTCGTGACCTGCTACAAGTGGATCAAGGAGTATGACAAGACCCGTCCCGTACAATATGAGGGTGCTACCGGTTCTCCCGACCATTGCGATATCCACTGCCCGATGTATGCCGACTACGGTGCCATGGAGCGTCATGAGCGCGGCAATGACCCGCGTCCGATGATTGAGTGCGAGTATGCCCACGCCATGGGTAACTCCGAGGGTGGATTCAAGGAGTACTGGGATGTGATCCGCGCCAACCGTTCAGTACAGGGCGGTTTTATCTGGGACTTTGTGGATCAGGCCGTGTACGGCAAGAACGCCGAAGGCAAGACCATTTTCCAGTACGGAGGCGACGAAGGACGTTATCCTACATCGGACCAGAATTTCAACTGCAACGGCCTTATCGCCCCGGACCGCCGCTGGAATCCGCATGCATATGAGGTCCAGTATTTCTATCAGAACATATGGGTTACTCCTGTTGACCTTAGCAAGGGTATCCTGGAGGTTTACAATGAGAATTTCTTTACAGACCTTTCGGCCTACCGCATGGAATATTCCGTTCTGGTAAACGGAGAGGAGAGCGTGCGCGCCGAGTTCAAGTTGCCCAAGGTATCCGCCCAGCAGCGGGTTAAGGTGACGGTTCCCGGCATATCAAAGGCTATAAAGAATGCTCCTTCAACCGGTGCCGAAATCCTGCTGAATGTGGAGTTCAGGCTCAAGGAGGCTACAGCCCTGTTGGATAAGGATTTCATAGTAGCCCATAACCAGTTTGCCGTAACCGGCTATGATTTCCCTGCCGTGGCCGCTGACGCCGTCGCCGATGTGAAGTCTGCAGGTAAGGATGTAAAGATAGATGAGGCTGTTGCCTATGTAAAACTTGAGGCAGACGGAGTGGTTTATACTTTCAATAAGAATACCGGCTGGATAGATTATATAGACGTTGACGGAAAGCAGGTTACGCAGAACGGCAGCCAGCTCAGGAGTGATTTCTGGCGTGCTCCCACCGATAATGATTATGGTGCAAGCCTTCAGCGTCGCATGCAGGCCTGGCGCAATCCGTCATTGAGACGCACCGCTTTTGAATGCAAGGTTGAGGACGGCCTGGGCAAGGTGAACGTTAAATATGAGGTGGAGCAGCTCTATGCATCGCTTGAACTTGAGTATGTGCTGACCCGCACCGGACAGATGCATGTAACCCAGAAACTTATCACCCGTCCCGATGAGGCAGCTCAGGCAACCCAGCAGAGACAGGGTCAGGGTCAGGGCCAGCGCGGCGGACAGCGCGGACAGGGCGGCATGCCGGATCTGTTCAAGTTCGGCATGACATTGAACATGGCCAGGGAGTTTGACCGTGTTGAGTTCTATGGCCGCGGTCCCATAGAGAACTACTCAGACCGTAACAGTTCGCAGTTCCTGGGGGTTTACAGCAGTACTGTCGCTGACCAGTATTTTCCCTATATCCGTCCGCAGGAGACCGGTAACAAGACCGATGTCCGCTGGTGGAAGGTGGTCAATGCCGAAGGCAAGGGACTCAAGTTCTATAGTGACGCCCCTCTCAGCATGTCATCCCTCAATTATACAACCTCCGATCTGGATGAGGGGCCGGATAAACATAACGTCCATGCCGGAGACCTCACTCCACGTCCATACACTGTGGTGCATATTGACAAGGCACAGTATGGTCTGGCCTGTGTAAATAGTTGGGGTGCCACTCCGCTTGAACAGTACAAGCTTCATTATGGTGACTACTCGTACAGTTTTGTAATAGAGCCTTTGCGATGAGCATAGGGAATGAAAGCCTCTGGATGGGGCTGATTGACAGATACTACTCTGACAATCAGCCCCTGAAAGAGTTGCTGCTGATACATAGCCGTCTTGTCGCAGACAAGGCACTCGGAATCGCGGACGCTCATCCCGAACTGACTGTTGACAAGGGATTCATTGAAGAGGCGGCAATGCTTCATGATATAGGAATTTTCCTTACAGATGCCGCCCCGATCCATTGCTTTGGCAAATACCATTACATCTGTCACGGATATCTGGGTGCCGAACTCCTTTTGAAGGAGAACCTTCCGCGTCATGCACTCGTGGCAGAGCGTCATACAGGGACCGGTCTCACCCTGAAGCAGATACTGGAGCGCAATCTGCCTGTACCTCACAGGGATATGATACCGGTTTCGACAGAGGAGAAGATAATCTGTTTTGCCGACAAGTTCTACAGCAAGACCCACCCTGAAGAGGAGAAGACGGTCAGCCAGGCGGAAAACAGTCTTGCCAAGTTCGGTCAGGAGGGAGTTGCCGTATTCAGACAGTGGTGTGAGCAGTTCCTGTGAAGGTAACTGTATTATTAAAAATCTACAAAACCACCCTTCGTGTGCGGGTTATGTGAGCTTTTATAGATATTTTTGCAGTTTGATAGAAAGAAAGCTCATCTGCAAGTGAGGGGAATGATCAGAAGAGAGTGGCTTCCGATATTGTTCGGATTGCTTCTGCCGGCATGGAATGCGTCTGCACAGACAGTAGCTGATTCCATTGCATCGGCCGATACGCTTGTCTCCTTACCTGGTCCTGCATTCCTTCAGGACTCGTTAACTGCCGTTACGACCGATACAATCGTCTCGGAACCGGATACAGTGGCTCCTGCCTACAAGAAAAAGAAAGACTCACTGGATGATCCGGTGTCTTATGAGTCAAATGACTCCATGATATGGAATAACGGCGGTTATGCTTCGCTTTACGGCAGCGGCAGGGTGAACTATCAGAAGATTCAACTGACGGCAGCCGTCATCAAGATGCAGATGGACAGCAGCCTGGTGTATGCGGACGGAGTTCAGGACTCGGCCGGCAACTGGGTGGGGACCCCCGTGTTCGTGGATGGTACAACACCGTATGAGTCTAACCATATCAGTTACAATTTCAAGACCGAGAAAGGCTATATCAATGAGATCATAACCCAGCAGGGTGAAGGCTATATGACCAGTTCTGAGGCCAAGAAGGGACCGGAAGGTGAATATTACATAGCAGACGGAGTCTACACTACCTGCGACCAGCATGATGATCCCCATTTCAATCTGCGCATAACACGAGCCAAGGTCCGCCCGGGTCAGGATGTGATTTTCGGCCCTGCGTATCTGGAGGTTATGGGAGTTCCGCTGCCTTTGTTCGTTCCGTTCGGTTTTTTCCCCTTTATGGAGGGCGATTACTCATCGGGTATAATAGTGCCCACATACGGAGATGAGATGGAGCGTGGCTTCTATCTCAAGGACGGAGGTTACTATTTTGCATTATCGGACTATTTTGACCTTAAGGTGTTGGGCGAGATCTTTACCAAAGGGTCATGGGGCCTTTCAGCCGAAAGCAAGTACCGTAAACGCTACAAGTTTTCAGGCAATGTCTACCTGAGCAGTCTTACAACAAAACTCGGAGACAAGGGACTTCCAGACTATTCTGTAAGCAAGAATTTCAAGTTCCGCTGGACTCACCGTCAGGATGCCAAGGCAAATCCTTACCAGAACTTCTCGGCAAGCGTCAATTTTGCAACCCAAAGCTATGAAAGGTCCAATCTGAGCAGTCTCTACAATCCGTCGCTGACATCCCAAAGCACCCGTACATCAAGTGTCAGTTACTCCCGTAACTTTCCGTCGATAGGTCTTTCACTTTCCAGTTCAATGAACCTTTCGCAGAATATGAGGGATTCGACAATCTCCATGACTATGCCTTCATTGAACATTTCACTTCAGCGCATTTATCCTTTCAAACGCAAGAAAGTGGCCGGAACCGCCAAATGGTATGAGAAGATATCGTTTACCTATTCAGGATCGCTGAGCAACAGCATTTCGTGCAAGGAGAGTGAATTGCTGGAGAAGAACCTGGCCCGCGACTGGCATAACGGTATGCGTCACTCCATACCTGTGAGCGCCACTTTCCAGATTCTGAAGAACATCAATATCACACCCTCTTTCAACTACAATTCCAGATGGTATACCTATAAAGTCAAACAATCATGGGATGAGTCCAGTATGAAAGCGGTCAGGGATACTGTATATGGTTTCAACCGTGTATACAACTACAGCCTGAGCGTCAGCGCGAACACTAAACTGTACGGTTTTTATCAACCTACCAGGCTTTGGATCAAACTGTTCGGCGATAAACTCATAATGACCCGCCATGTGTTTACACCATCCGTCAGTTACAGCATGTCACCCGATTTCAGTGCCGCCCGATACGGCTTCTACGATACTTATGTATACACCGATCAGAACGGCGAGGTGCGAACTGTTGAATACTCTCCATATACGGGTTCGATGTACGGTGTGCCAGGCAAGGGTAAATCGGGAACACTGTCCATGAGCGTAGGTAACAATCTTGAAATGAAGGTCAGGACAGACAATGACACGACCGGTGTAAAGAAGATCAGTCTCATTGATGAACTGGGCGCCTCCATGTCATATAATTTTGCAGCCAAGACAAAGCCGTGGAGCAACCTGAATACCAGGCTGAGACTTAAACTCACCAAAAACTATACGTTCAGTCTCAATGCCACATGGGCGACTTACGCATATGAGTTCAACGAGAACGGTCGCGTAGTGGTAGGTGACCGCACGGAATACTCTTACGGACGTTTCGGCCGATTCCAGGGAATGAGCCAGAATTTCTCATATACATTCTCCAACAACACACTGAATCAATGGAGATCCAAGTGGAACCAACTGTTCGGTCCCAAGGAGGATGATGAAGAGGAATCGGACGATGAGTTTGATGAGAATCCCAATGCAGACCGTGGCGGGTATGTGGCTCAGGCACCATCCGCCCCCGGCAAGAGAGGAAATGCTCCGGTTGATGAGGACGGGTATCTGGAATACACGCTTCCGTGGTCGTTCTCCATCTCTTACGGCATCAGCATGAGAGAGAATACTGCGGCTCCCATCAATGTCAAGAGAATGCGTTATCCCTGGAAACTTTCACACAGCCTTAACATGTCGGGCAATATGAAACTGACCAACAAGTGGAACATGAGTTTCTCTTCAGGCTGGGATTTCAACTATCATGATTTCACCACGACGACTATGAGCGTCACCCGTGACCTGCACTGTTTCAATATGTCCTGCAGTGTGGTGCTCAAGCCGTATACATCGTATAACTTTACCGTGAAAGCTAACTCAAATATGCTTTCGGATCTTCTCAAGATCAAGAAACGTTCAAGTTATAACAGTTATGTCAATTGGTATGATGATTAAACAATAAATACTATGAGTTACCTGATTATACCCCAAAGTTACAAACCGTTGATGACCGTACAGCAGACAGAGCAGGGCATCAAGCTGATAAAGGAGTTTTTCCAACAGAACCTGTCTACCGGATTGCAGTTAAGACGTGTCACTGCACCGCTGTTCGTACTTAAAGGAATGGGTATCAACGATGACCTGAACGGAGTGGAGCGCGCCGTGACATTCCCTATAAAAGATCTTGGGGACGCCAAAGCCGAGGTTGTCCACTCACTGGCCAAATGGAAACGGCTTACCTTGGCTGAATATGGTGTGAAACCTGGTTACGGAATATATACTGACATGAATGCCATCCGTGCCGATGAGAGTCTGGGCAATCTTCATTCCCTCTATGTTGACCAATGGGACTGGGAACGTACCATAACACCCGGAGACCGCAATTTGACTTTTCTGAAACGCATTGTCCGTAAGATATATTCAGCCATGCTGAGAACCGAATATCTGATTAATGAAACATATCCTCAGCTTGAACCTTTCCTGGCCCGCGAGGTGTTTTTCATACACTCCGAGGAGTTGCGCCGTCTTTATCCGGACAAGACCCCCAAGGAGCGTGAAGATGCAGTTTGCCGTGAGCATGGGGCTGTATTCATCATGGGTATAGGCGGAAAGTTGGGTGATGGCGAACCGCATGACCTCCGTGCTCCCGACTATGATGACTGGACCACACCTAATGAGGACGGTTTCATAGGGCTTAACGGTGACCTTCTGGTTTGGAATCCTATACTTCAGCGTGCCATGGAACTCTCTTCGATGGGAATCCGCGTGGACAGGGAATCCCTGCTCCGTCAACTTGACCTCTGCGGCCAACAGGAGCGTAAGGAACTCTATTTCCACAAGAAACTGCTGGCAGGCGAACTTCCACTCTCAATAGGAGGAGGCATAGGACAGTCACGCCTCTGCATGCTGTTCCTTCAGAAGGCACATATCGGTGAGATCCAGGCCAGCATCTGGCCGGATGACATGCGTGCCGCTTGCACCAAAGCCGGCATCCAACTCATATAAAAGCCAACGCCAAAGTCAACGCCAACGCCAACGCCAAAGCCAAAGCCAACGCCAACGCCAAAGTAATAATGGACGTACGTATAGATCCCAGCTGGAAGGAGCATCTCCAGACAGAGTTTGACAAGCCCTATTTCAGGACTTTGACTGACTTTGTCAAGGATGAGTACGCCCATGGTCCGGTCTATCCCCCCGGGCGTCTGATATTCAATGCCTTTGATTTATGTCCTTTCGATAAGGTCAAGGTCGTCATAATAGGGCAGGATCCGTATCATGAGCCGGGTCAGGCTCACGGACTCTGCTTTTCGGTCAATGACGGGGTTCCGTTTCCTCCCTCGCTTAGGAATATATTCAAGGAGATAAGCGATGACCTGGGCAAACCGGTTCCCGTAAGCGGTGACCTGACACGTTGGGCCCGTCAGGGGGTTCTGCTACTGAACGCTACCCTCACGGTCCGTGCCGGTCAGGCAGGATCACATCAGGGAAAGGGTTGGGAAGAGTTCACCGATGCTGCAATCCGTGAACTCAATGCCCACCGTGACGGACTTGTATTCATTCTCTGGGGAGGCTATGCCAAGAAAAAAGGGGCAATCATAGACCGCTCCCGTCATCTTGTGCTCAGCTCGGCGCATCCATCACCTCTCTCAGCCTATAACGGCTTCTTTGGCAATCACCACTTCAGCCTCACAAACGACTGGCTCATAAAACACGGCCAAACTCCCATAGAGTGGTAACTCAGGTTCGATAGTATTGGGGCGAAGCCCAGTCCCGGAGTCCCACGGGGTTACAAAAAAAGCGGTCGCCGTAGCGATCGCCTTTTTTT
>CADCLI010000012.1 GCA_902802285.1 uncultured Bacteroidales bacterium | reverse complement strand
CCAGAAGCCATGGCTGTGATAATGAAAGAACACTAACTGGTTTTAAATATATCGGTAATAAGGTCAGACAATATGAGATCAGTAAGGAAAAGACCCCCGCCATCTACAAACTGCTGTACAATGTGCTTTGGACCGAGAACCAGAGCACCCATAACGCCAAGCGCAAGTATATGCGTACCCGCCCGTTTGCACAGTACAACGAGCATACCTGGGGCAGGTTTGACAATGAGCGTGAACTGCGCTTCAACGGCTCGTATCCATCGGGACATACGGCCCTTGGATGGAGCACCGCGCTGGTACTCTCAGAGATGGTCCCGGAGTTGCAGGATACCCTGCTACGTACCGGATACCAATATGGTGAGAGCCGCGTGATTGTAGGAGCCCACTATCAGAGCGATGTTGATGCCGGTTATCTTTGCGGAAGTACCGCAGTAGCTGTAATGCACGCAAGCGAGTATTTCCGGAAAGACCTGGAGGCCGCCCGTAAGGAATACTGCAAGATAAAGGGTATCAAGACTGTAAGCCAAACCGAAGGATTTCCCGATGGAACCAGGGTTCTTGACGGTCCTGTGACAGAGGATAGCCACCGTTTCTACGGAGATATAATCAAGTACTACGAGACTCTGCCCGAGCGGGAAACAGAGCGTGGCGAGCAGGCCAAAGCCGACGCAGACAACAGCGTTGACGCTATGATGAAGACTTTCAGCACCCCTGCATTTGAGATAAGCCGCGAGTCCAATCCCGCCATTGCGGCTCTTATGGATTATACAAGGGATAACCTTATCAAAACCGCCGATGAATTGGGCGGTACCACATTCCGTGAGCGCCCCTATGTAAAGCTTAATCCCCGTAGGAACAAGACACTGATCAGTGAGTTTGAGGATTCCTTAAAAGCAACAACCAGCTATCCCTCCACACATTCAGAGATTGGATGGGGACTTGCCTTGCTGCTTGTAGAAATAGGTCCGCGTGAGGCAGCCAACGATATACTGAACCGCGGATTCGAGTACGGCCGCAGCCGCGTCATTGCCGGCTACAACTACCCCAGTGATGTCCAGACCGCCCGCCTGTGGGCATCGGCCACCCTGGCTCACCTGCATACCATACCTGAATTCCAGAAACTTCTGCAGGCCGCCAAGGACGAACTCAATCCTCCCGCCAAAGGCAAGAAGAAAAAGAAATAAAGATACTCTATACCCCTATTTAACTGCGGTGAATTGTATTTTTCACCGCAGTTTTTTTACCTTTGCCCTACCATGATTCTATTTTATTTGGAATTATGTCATGAATCATTAGTAGAAAAATAGTGTCTGATAATTGGAAATAGTAGAAATTTAGTTATTTTTGCCATGAACAAAAAGGTAAAAGACTTTATTGCCTTGCTTGAGGCCAAAGGCTGGACTTATTCCAGAACCAAAGGAGATCATCATGTATTTGTCAATCCAAAAGCAAAAAGAAGCATTACTGTGACCGGAAAGGGAAATGATGACATTTACAACCCTTTTTTAAAGAGGCTTCTTAAAGAAGCTGGATTAACTATGAAGGATTTTGATAGTATTGGAAAGAAAAAATGAATACATTGAACGTAACAGTGGCGCATACTGGTAATAACTATTGCGCAATGATAGATGGAGTTGATAACATTATGGTTACCGGTAATTCCATCGATGAAATCAAGGCAAATCTGGTCTCAGCAATTGAAGATACAAAATCTGTCTGCCAGGAATCCGGTATTCCTGTTCCGGAACTTTTGTGTGAGCCGTTTGAATTAAACTACCATATGGATGTTGAATCTTTCCTGAACTTCTACAAGGATGTTTTTTCTAAATCAGGATTGGAAAGACTTACTGGCATCAATCAAAAACAACTTTGGCACTATGCATCAGGAGGCCGTAAGCCAAGAAGAGAGCAAGTTCATAAAATAGAGTCAGCCTTACATCATCTTGGAAAGGAACTTTTATCAATCAGTTTCTAAGATTCATTATGAAGAACAGGAAGAAACAGATCGGGACGCTGGCAGACTATGTGAAAGCCAATAGGAAAGCAAGCCGAGAGGAAGAGATCCAGGCTCACGGAAAGCAGGTCTCAATGCGCCCGGCTGTATTCAAATCCAAGAAGGTCTATAACCGCAAAAGACATAAAAAGGCAGGGTTCAACCCCGATGACCTGCCTTTATAACTTGTTGCGGATTGTTGCACAACCTCTATTTGAAGGTAAATACTACTAGTAATGGATTGGATTCTTCGGTATAATCCTTGATGGCCTCCCTGAAGAGTTCATTATTCGGGCTTCGGCCATATTCTTCATATAACCTTACAACACTGGGATTAACCCAACACACAAGGCTGTGTCCATCATCCATAATGGCCGGTGTATAATTGTAAAAAAGAGAGAACATACCATCGCTTCCTGATTCATCCAATGCAAAGGTCTGCTTTTTCTTATGGTCATAAAGCAACATCGGAAGATATTCATAATGAAATGTGTATCTGACTAATGTATAATCATCAAACTCTATGAAAGCGCCTCCGAAATAGGGATTTTCAAAATAGGTTTTCATCCAGGTCATCATATCTTGATCTCTGTGGATCTTTTCATCCCACACAGGAACCAAATCGTCAGGACGCAGCTTAAGATTATATTTGGGAACCATTGTTCCGTCTTCTGACAGTTTGTATATTGTATTGTTCTCAAGCAACGTAAAGAATACTGATCCACAAAACCTGTAAACCTGGTTAAAAGTCATACCATAATTACTCTTGCCTGTCTTGAAATACATATCTTCACCGTAATATCCGATACCGTTCTTATTACGGTCAGCAAGAAATATCTCACAGCTGTTTATCCTGTCATCCGTACTAAAGCACTGTGCCGCCACGTCAAAGACCACAGTATCATTGTTCAGGTATTCAACTTCGGTAGGACCACATTCAAACGGGAATGATGATACATACCTGCCGTCAACCGAAAATTCAAGCATTCTCTGTTTCTGGGTATCTACAATTGCTATATTGCCGTTGGGAGTTATACAGACGTCCCTTATATCCAAATACTCATGAGGACCATTACCCAAAGATGATATCCTTCTGATGAAATTACCGTTTTCATCAAATGTCTGAACTAATTTGTTTGCATCATCAAATACTACAAAAACACCGTTGGTATATAACAACTCCCTAATTTCACCTATCATGCCGGCATAACCGTCAGACTTGAGCTCGATAACCTTGGTAACTTCAACCACATCATCCAACCTGATAGTTTCAGTGCTGTCCGGATCATACAGGATTGTCTCTGCCTCAGGACTATTTAAAGAGACACTTTTAGTATTGCATGCCAAAATATATAACGCTACTACCGGAAGGACTGAAATGATAATTCTTTTCATTTTTATTCATTCTATATCTAAACCCATGATGTAATCGTTCATGTAATAGCCGTTGCCTATCGGAAAATCTCCCTGGCGTAGAATTCTCAAGCCCTGATTCCTGTAGAATCCTACAGCCGGATTGTTGCGATTCACGTTCAGTTCTATCCTGGCTTTACATGCTGATTTATTGTCCATTACATGCTGCTTGGCCGTTTCCATAAACAAGTGTCCCAAACCGGAACCTTGTGCCGACGGCATGACGTAGATTTTTTCAAGATGCCACACCTCTGTCCCATCCGCATCCATGGAGTCTTTGCGAACCGATACATATCCCTGAGGTTCAATACCGTTCCAGGCAATGTAATAAGTATGCCCCATAGCCACCTGTTTCTCAAGGTTAGGCAGAGAATACATCCAATCCATCATATAATCCATCTGCTCCGGTGAGAGAATAGTCTTATACGTATTACGGAACACCACCTCCGCCATCTCATGAATGGTTTGAAGGTCATCCTTACCAGCGCGTCTTATAAAAATATCCATTACCTTAAAGTTTAAGGCAAAAGTACAACAAAAGCACAATAAGATAATAGGAATGCCTCTCTTTGCACCATCTTTCCAGTTGCAGTAGCAGAGTATACGGTTTGGGGACCATCAGTGAAGGGCGTAAGCGGAGCGCCATGGAAGCCCCGTTAAGAACGGCACTTGTCCGCGCCCCGTTAGACACCTTCAGGTGGCTAAAAGGGGTAAGTTTGCCGTTTAGGGGCTGTAGTGAGCGCGCAGTAGCCCGGAACGTTGCGTCCTCAAACCGTATACTCTGCGGTGTTTACAAAACAAAGAGAACCACCCCTATTATCATCCATTCCAAGAATTTGCAGTAAATTTGTAGTTTGTATGGACTTTAAGTATGATGTGATAGTTATAGGCGCGGGGCATGCAGGTTGTGAAGCCGCCGCCGCTGCTGCTCAGATGGGTTCCAAGACCTGTCTGATAACCATGGACATGAACAAGATTGCCCAGATGAGCTGCAATCCAGCCGTTGGTGGTATAGCTAAAGGCCAGATTGTCAGAGAGATAGACGCTCTGGGCGGACACATGGGACTTGTCACTGACCGCACAGCCATACAGTTCCGCATACTGAACCGCTCCAAAGGCCCCGCCATGTGGAGCCCTCGTGCCCAGTGCGACCGCGCCAAATTCATATGGGCCTGGCGTAGCGTATTGGAGAACCAACCAAACCTGAACATCTGGCAGGACACAGTGACCGAATTGCTGGTAAAAGACGGCCAAGTAGTTGGTTTAAAGACACTTGAGGGAGCCCAGTTCTCTTGTAAATGCATAGTCCTTACAGCCGGAACATTCCTGAACGGACTGATGCACATACGCCGTGTTACCATGCCCGGCGGACGCATATCCGAACCCGCATCCTACCTGCTTACAGAGTCCATAACCCGTCACGGAATACGGACCGGCCGCATGAAAACCGGCACACCCGTGCGTATTGACAAGCGCAGCGTCCACTTTGAGGATATGGAACGCCAAGACGGCGAGAACGATTTCCACCGTTTCTCATTCATGGGCCAGGAACGCCAACTCAAACAGATGTGCTGCTGGACCACATATACAAATGAAAAAGTCCATGAGGTGCTCAAGTCCGGACTGGCCGACTCCCCCCTGTTTAACGGACAGATAAAGAGCATCGGTCCCAGATACTGCCCCAGCATAGAGACCAAACTGGTGACATTCCCAGATAAGGACCAGCATCAGCTGTTCCTGGAGCCCGAGGGCGAGGATACAAATGAGATGTACCTGAACGGATTCTCATCATCCATGCCGATGGATGTCCAGATCCGCGCACTCAAGGAGATTCCCGCGTTCCGCGACCTGGTAATCTACCGTCCCGGTTACGCCATAGAATATGACTATTTTGATCCCACCCAGCTTAAGCATACACTTGAATCCAAGGTGGTATCGGGTCTGTTCATGGCCGGACAGGTAAATGGTACAACCGGTTATGAGGAGGCTGGCGGACAAGGTATTCTGGCTGGCATAAACGCTCATATAAGTTGCCACGGAGGCACACCGTTTACCCTTGCCCGCGATGAGGCATACATAGGAGTCCTGGTGGATGACCTGATAACCAAAGGTGTTGATGAGCCTTACCGTATGTTTACATCAAGGGCTGAATTCAGGATTCTTCTACGGCAGGACGATGCCGATCTGCGCCTGACCGAACGGGCTTACGACATAGGCCTGGCCACCAGGGAGCGGTACGAAAAGATGTGCTCCAAACGCAACGAGATAAACCGCATTGTTGATTTTGCCAAGAGTTTCTCCGTAAAACCTGCACTGATAAACGACGCTCTGGAACAGCTGGGAACTACACCGTTGCGTGAAGGATGTAAGCTGGCCGACCTTATTGAAAGGCCCCAACTTACACTCAACAACCTGTCAGAACATATCAAGGCTCTTAAAACCGAGCTTGACAAGACCGAGCCTGAGCGCAGGGAGGAGATTGTAGAGGCAGCTGAGATATTGATGAAATACAGCGGCTATATCAGCCGGGAGCGCCTAATTGCAGACAAGATGAAACGGCTTGAGGATATACGTATCAAAGGACGCTTTGATTATAACACGCTACAGTCTCTGTCTACCGAGTGCAGACAGAAACTGATTAAACATGACCCCGAAACCCTGGCCGAGGCAAGCCGCATACCCGGAGTTTCGCCCAGTGACATCAACGTATTGCTGGTTTTATTAAACAGATAGACCCAAAATGTTCCACGTGAAACAATTTTAATGATATGAGTAAACAGACACTTATCAGCCACCTCAGAAACATTCCTGATTACCCAATGGAAGGCGTACAGTTCAAGGATGTAACATCATGGTTAATGAATCCCGATGACATGAAAGAGATTGTGGATTCAATCTATGAGATGTACAAGGATAAAGGCATTACGAAGGTGTGCGGCGTAGAATCAAGAGGATTCATAATAGGTGCTGCACTGGCTTATAAACTGAATGCCGGCTTTATTCCAATACGTAAACCAGGTAAGCTTCCATACGAGAAAGTAAGTATAGAATACAAGAAAGAGTATGGTTTTGACCGCGTTGAGATGCATAAGGATTCCATCGACGAGAATGATGTAGTACTCATTCACGATGACCTTCTGGCTACTGGCGGCACACTGCTGGCATCATATCAGTTGGTAAAGACTTTCAACCCAAAGCAGATTATGATAAACTGCATTATTGAGCTCACCAACTTTAAATCAAAGGAGAAATTCCCAAAAGACTGTCCTGTTGACAGTTTTATTGCTATTGACGAATTTGACGGAATACAGTAATTGAAAGGCAGGGAAGCATACGAGAAACATCTTAAACTGATTGTCCAGAACCTGCCCGAGAAACCGGGTTGCTACCAGTATCTGGACGAGCAGGGTACCGTTATATACGTAGGTAAGGCCAAAAACCTTAAACGCAGGGTCTCATCATACTTCATTAAGGAGAACCAGACGGACAAGACCCGTATGCTTGTTAGCAGGATATCGGACCTTAAATATATTGTTGTAGAGACGGAGTGGGATGCCTTCCTACTGGAAAACAACCTGATAAAACGTTATAAACCACGTTACAACATACTTCTTAAAGACGATAAGACTTATCCGTCAATCTGTATTACCAAAGAAGAGTTTCCAAGAGTTTTCAAGACCCGAAAGATAATACGTAACGGATCGGAATACTATGGCCCTTACAGTCACGTAGGAACACTTAACGGATTGCTTCAGATAATATCCGAGGCATACAGGATAAGAACCTGCCGGTTACCGCTTACAGCAGATGCAATAAAGGCCGGAAAATTCGGGGAGTGTCTGGAATATCACATAAAAAAGTGCCCTGCACCATGTCTGGGCAACATCTCAAAAGAGGACTATAACGCTCAGATTGCCGAAATAAGGGAGATCCTGAAAGGCCGTAGTCAGGAACTTACGCGCCGGATGATGCAGGATATGAAATCTCTGGCATCAGATATGCGTTTTGAAGAGGCTCAGGCTATCAAGGTCAAGTATGACACCATAATGGAGTTCCGCGAGCGGAGTCGGGTAGTTGATACCGGGCTGGACAATGTTGATGTATACAGCATTGATCAGGACGAGGATGTTGTATTTATTAATTATCTGCACGTATCGGGAGGATGCATAAACCAGGCGTTTACTTTTGAGTACAAGCGCAAGATGGACGAGACTCTTGAGGAGATGCTTATGCTGGCCATAGTTGAGATGCGAAGCCGATATCACAGCACAGCACGTGAAATAATTGTACCTTTCATGCCCGAGACAGAATACAGTGGAGTGACCTGGACAGTACCACAAAAGGGTGAAAAGAAAAAACTTCTGGAGCTATCGGCACTTAACGTTAAACAGTACAGGGCCGACCGGCTTAAACGCAGCGACAAACTCAATCCGGAGCAGAAACACACCAGGCTGATGAAAGAACTTGGAAACCTGCTTGGTATGGACAAAACTCCGTTCAGGATAGAGTGTTTTGATAATTCACACATTTCTGGAACCGATGCTGTAGCGGCCTGTGTTGTTTATGAAAACGGTAAACCCAGCAGGAAAGATTACAGGCTGTACAATATCAAGAGCGGAGCAGGGGGTGACGACTACGGATCCATGTATGAGGTGATGATGCGCAGATGGATGCGTGCTTTGGATGAAGGTAATCCTATGCCTGACCTGGTAATAGTGGACGGCGGTAAAGGACAGATGTCGGTTGCAAAGGAAGTGATTGATAACCTGCATATTAGCATTGATATAGCAGGTCTTTTCAAGAATGACAGACACAAAACAGCGGGACTGCTTTACGGATTCCCCCAACTGGAAGTTGGAGTAAAGCCGGACAGTGAACTGTTCAGACTCTTGGAGCAGATGCAGGAAGAGGTACACCGGGTGGCTATATCGTTCCACAAGAAGAAACGCAGCAAACGCCAGACTCACTCGGAACTTACTGATACAAAGGGAATTGGAGAGAATACTGCCACTGCACTGATCAAGAGGTTCAAAAGCGTGAAGAGGATAAGAGAGGCCAGTCTTGAAGAACTGACATCCGAAATCGGTAAATCCAAGGCAGAAACAATCTATAACTGGTATCACAAATGAGAGCGGTAATACAGAGAGTTGCAGAGGCCTGCGTCAAGGTGGATGGTCGGGTTACGGGGTCTATAGGAAAAGGTCTGCTGATACTTGTTGGTATAGAGGATTCTGACACAGAGAAGGATATAGAATGGCTCACCAAAAAGATAGTCGGGCTAAGGATTTTTGACGATGAAAACGGGGTTATGAACCTATCAGTCATGGAAATAGAAGGCAGTATCCTGGCTGTGAGCCAGTTTACACTCATGGCCAGTACCAAGAAAGGAAACCGCCCATCGTACATACGTGCATCCAAAGGAGATTTTGCCCAGCCTATGTATGAAAAATTCTGCCAGGCGCTTGAACAGGAATCAGGGAAGAAAACAGAAAAGGGTATCTTTGGGGCTGATATGAAGGTATCACTCCTGAATGACGGCCCGGTAACTATTATTATGGATACAAAAAATAAGGAATAGATATGGAATATTACGATGAATTGGAACAAAACCAGGTAAACGAACCCACAACGGACAAGTTTAGCCAGGCTTTCAGCAAGTACAACATGAATGTTGACTCGGCATGGGTCAAATCTGTTGTTGAAAAGGCCAAAAAGGAGATTATCTCAGGCGGAGACAAGGAGACCCTGAAAAAGATATTCAGTTGCATTGACCTGACAACACTCAAGCCAACTGACAATGAGGATACTGTACTGGCTTTTGTTGAGAAAGTAAATAAAATGGAAGACAATTACCCCGACATTCCATCGGTTGCATCCATATGCGTCTATCCCTGCTTTGCTCAGATAGTAAGCCGTTCACTTGAAGTTGAGAGTGTCAAGACGTGTTGTGTATCTGGAGGTTTCCCGTCAGCGCAGACTTTCTTTGAGGTCAAGGTTGCCGAAACTTCCTTGGCCATACATGACGGAGCCGATGAAATAGATATTGTACAGAACGCGGGCCGTATCATTAATGAGGACTATGAAACATTGGCCGAAGAGACAGACGAACTGAAAGCTGTATGCGCTGACAAGACCCTTAAGGTTATCCTTGAAACAGGAGCCCTTGGAACACTTGACAACGTAAAGAAAGCTGCTCTTATAGCAATGTACTCAGGAGCTGATTTCATCAAGACATCCACCGGCAAAGAGGTACCCGGAGCAGATCCTGAATCATTCTGCGTTATGTGCAAGACGGTGCGCGAATATGCCGATGAAACCGGACGCAATGTAGGTGTAAAGGCCGCCGGAGGTATAAGTACTGTAGATGATGCTCTGCTTTACTGGACCATCGCCAAGATAGTACTGGGTAAAGACTGGCTCAACAATACCCGCTTCCGCATAGGTGCCAGCCGCCTGGCTGACACGCTTCTGAACGAAATCACTAAATAAAAAACGTAAAAATTGAGTATATAGTCTCCAGAACTACGGCCCTTCGGGCCTATCCCTCCCACCACTACGTGGCGGGCCCCTCCCTCTGACGCGCCGAGGGTGGCGACGGTTCTTGAGACTATATACTCAATTTTTTCTAGTGCAAAGGGGGACTTCTGTGTTATTTGGAGCGGTTGATGATTAGCTCCAGATAGGCGTTGAAGGCAGCTAGGAGGGGTTCCTCCATTTGAGTGGGGAGGGCGTTCAGAGCTTTGGTTTTTAAGTCTTGCATCATTTGGATGGCGTAGTCTATTCCTCCGTTGGAAAGGGTGTATTCGGTAACTTCACGGATCTGCTGCGGGGTGGCTGTGAGGGAACGGATTGCTTTGATATGAGCTGTCCAGTCGCGGTTGCTGTGAGTCAGGGCGTAGATGGCCGGAAGGGTGAATTTGCCTTCCTTAAGGTCATTTCCTGACGGCTTTCCGGTCTCCTGGCTGTCGTGGTAATCCAGGATATCGTCCATTATCTGGAAGCATAGACCTGCTATGGTGCCATAGGTACGGAACGATTCAACCTGATCTGGCGAAGCACCGCTCAAAATGGCTGAGAGAGTTGTGCAGGCTGCAAAAAGACTTGCCGTCTTACCGGTTATTATATCAAAATAAGCTTCCTCTGACAGGATATCACTGTTCAGAACATCCAGTTGGGTTATCTCCCCTTCGGACAAGGTCCCTATAAGCGCCGAGATGGCGTTGATACACTCAAGATTCCGGGTTGCAACTACTTCCTGAAGTGATTTAGACACAATATAATCTCCCAGAAGTACGGCCAGACGATTGTCAAAAGCGGCGTTGGCAGAGGTTTGACCGCGACGGGTCTCACTCTCATCGACCACGTCATCGTGTATAAGGCTTCCCTGATGAACCAGCTCAACAGCAGAGGCCAGATGGTAAACGCTGGCCGGAATATTCTTATTAAGACATTTGGCTACAAGCAATACCAGCACAGGACGCATCATCTTGCCGTTGCGCTTAAGAAGGAACTTGAGCAGAAGGTTGAATACTTGGATTTGAATTCACCGAACTCAGCCTCAATAGGCAACATTATCTGCTTTCTGTTATCCATATCTACCGCAAAATTAACAATAAATGTCCGTTTCAAGGAAAAAATTGTAATTTTACGTATCAATATTTTGCTTATGGACAAACTGTTTCTGCTTGATGCTTATGCACTTATATACAGGGCATACTACGCTTTCCTGAAAGCCCCCAGAATAAACTCAAAAGGGTTTAATACATCTGCCGTATTAGGCTTTGTAAATACCCTCGAAGATATACTCAACAATGAGAAACCCACGCATATAGGTGTTGCTTTCGATCCCAAGGGAGGAACCTTCAGACATGAACTGTACAAAGAGTACAAGGCCCAGCGCGAGGAGACTCCGGAAGTGATACGCGAATCAGTTCCTATCATCAAACAGATACTGCAAGCATACCGGATTCCTATACTTGAAGTGGCCGGTTTTGAGGCTGATGACGTTATAGGGACATTGTCCAAAAAGGCCGATGAGAAGGGCATAACCACCTATATGATGACGCCTGATAAGGACTATTGCCAATTGGTAACAGAAAGGGCACTGATATACCGTCCCCGATACGGCAACAACGGTTATGAGATAATGGGCCCTGAGGAGGTAAAACAGAAATACGGACTTGAAAATACCAGTCAGGTGATTGATATGCTGGGACTGATGGGCGACAGTTCGGATAACATTCCAGGCTGTCCCGGCATTGGCGAAAAGACAGCTGTCAGACTGATCTCGGAATTTGGAGGAATAGACGGTCTTCTGGCCAACACGGATAAACTGAAAGGAGCACTCAAGGAGAAAGTTGAAAATAACACAGATCAGATAAAGTTCAGCCGACTTCTGGCAACAATAAGGACAGATGTTCCTATCGAACTTGATATGGAGTCTCTCAAATATCAAGGACCCGATGAACAGAAACTCTACCCGATTTTTGAGGACCTTGAGTTTAGGACTCTGATGAATAAGGTAAAAAACAAACAGTCACTTTCACCTACCCGTACTGAAGACGGTGAGAAAGATCAGACAGTTCTGCCAAAACAGTCCAGAAATGACGGATTTCACGGCGATCTCTTTGACTTATTCCAGCCGGATGCACAGCCTGCTCAGGAATTTTCAAATCTCAAAGACATAAAAAACACTCAGCATAACTACTATCTTATTGAGACTGAAAAAGATGCCGAAACGTTAGCCCACAAAATCGCTGCACAGGATTTTTTCTGTTTTGACACCGAAACCACCGGAACCGATGCAATTCAGGCACAAATCGTAGGATTAAGCATAGCATTAAGGGAACATGAGGCATGGTATGTCGCAATGCCATCGGAGAAGGAGGGTAAGCAGCGGATGCTTGAGATTTTCCGTCCGGTATTTGAAAATCCGTCAACTCTTAAGATAGGTCAGAACATAAAATATGACATACTGATTCTGGGTAACTACGGTATCAGGGTTGAGGGGACACTCTTTGACACCATGATTGCACATTACCTGCTTCAGCCAGAACTCCGTCACAATATGGATTACCTGGCAGAGATATATCTTAACTACAGGACAATCCATATTGAGGAACTGATAGGAGAGAAAGGCCGTAACCAGAAGAATATGGCAGACCTCAGTCCCGCTTCTATATACGAATATGCATGCGAAGATGCCGATGTCACTCTCCAACTTAAGAACATACTGGAGAAAGAGTTGGATAAAGACGGAACAACACCTCTTTTCCGTGATGTCGAGATGCCCCTTGTACAGGTACTGGCCTATATGGAACGTAATGGTGCCATGATAGATCCTGCTGCCCTTGCCGAAACTTCAAGGCATTTTACAGAAAGGATGGAGGTTCTTGAAAAACAGATATATCAAGAGGCCGGGGGAGCACAATTCAACATTCTCTCACCAAAGCAGGTTGGCGATATTCTGTTTGACAGAATGAAGATTGTAGACAAACCCAAGAAAACCAAGACAGGACAATATGTAACATCCGAAGATGTTTTGGAATCATTGAGAGCAGAACATAAGATAGTGGATCTTATCCTACAATACCGCGGACTTAAGAAACTGCTGGGTACTTATGTCGATACACTGCCCGGGCTGGTAAATCCCGCTACAGGTAAGATTCATACATCATACAACCAGACAGTTACGGCAACAGGCAGGTTAAGTTCAAGTAACCCTAACCTTCAGAACATTCCGGTACGTGATGAAGACGGTAAGGAGGTTCGAAAAGCTTTCATCCCCGAACCAGGTTGCAGATTTTTCAGTGCCGACTATTCACAGATTGAACTAAGGATCATGGCTCACCTCAGTAAGGACCGGAATATGATTGAAGATTTCAGATTGGGACATGATATACATGCTGCTACTGCTGCCAAGGTTTTCCATAAACCGATCGATCAGGTAACCAAAACTGAACGAAGCAAAGCCAAGACAGCCAATTTCGGCATTATATACGGTATTTCAGCATTTGGTCTGGCACAACGGATGGGAGTGAGCCGCACTGAGGCCAAGGAACTCATTGAAAACTATTTCAAGACATACAGCGGAATAAAGAACTATATGGACCATTCAATAGAGGAGGCCCGTACCAAAGGTTATATAGAAACTATTCTGAAACGCAAGCGTTATCTGCCCGATATAAATTCACATAATGCTACAGTCCGCGGTTTTGCTGAACGTAACGCAATAAACGCTCCTATTCAGGGAAGTGCAGCCGACATCATAAAGATTGCCATGATTGCCATTTACAGGAGATTCCGCCAGGAGAACATAAAATCAACAATGATACTGCAGGTTCATGATGAACTCAATTTCAATGTAGTTCCGGGCGAAGAACAGAAGGTTGAAACTATTGTAATAGAAGAGATGCAGAAAGCCTGGCCGATGTCAGTACCGCTTATTGCTGATTGCGGTTGGGGCGCCAACTGGCTTGAAGCTCACTAGAAAATATCCTTCAGCTGACGGGCAAATTCCCATATAACCAATCCGGCACTCACTGATACGTTCAGCGAGTGCTTTGTTCCATATTGGGGTATTTCAAGAGAGAAACTGCAGATATCAACAACTTTCTGGTTCACACCTTTTACCTCATTACCAAAAACTAGTGCATATCTTCTGTTCCTGTCAACTCTAATATTATCCAGTTTTGTGCTACCTTCAACCTGTTCTACGGCAACAGTAATATAACCCTTATCATTAAGGTCTTTGACAATACTGATACAATCCTTACAATATAACCATTCTACACTCTCCTCTGCACCTAAGGCTGTTTTATGGATTTCAACAAGTGATGTATCAGGAGTAGCTGTAATGCCACATAGAATTATCCTTTCTATTCTGAAAGCATCCGAAGTACGGAATACCGAACCTACATTATACAAGCTGCGTACATCGTCCAATATAATGGTTACAGGTAGTTTATTGCTGTTCCTGTATTCTTCTATATTAATTCTGCAAAGTTCAGTAACACTAAGCTTTCTCATTACACATTCAATT
Source organism: uncultured Bacteroidales bacterium (assembly GCA_902802285.1). Classification (GTDB taxonomy): domain Bacteria; phylum Bacteroidota; class Bacteroidia; order Bacteroidales; family Bacteroidaceae; genus Colenecus. The sequence continues at coordinate 30,183 of CADCLI010000012.1, read as the reverse complement.
TAATCCGGTGTAAAAATAGTTTATTTAAGTGACTATTCCGGTTGAAAACAGTGTAAATAAGTGTTCAAAAAAATAAGGTAAAAAGAGAATAAAAAAATTGGTATTTCAAAAACAGTTACGGTATGTACTTTATTTTGAAATAATGCTGTTGATAGCGTTTTTTATTCTTTTATTTTTCAAACACTGTATTAACAGACAACATCAGGACATATAACAGTTGATTATTTAAACAATTATATGAACTGCTTGTTAATTACTAATTATAATACAGAATATCAATAGTTTAAGTTGTTTATTAAATTGTTATGAAATAGTCGTTCAAGTTTAAAAACAGATGATTATTCAAAAAAAGAAAAGATATCAACAGTTTCAACAGTCTATAAAAACCAATTAATCAAAAAGAAATAAAGAAAAAACATACATATATATTATAAGCGGATACCTGTCGTTTCCTATCTTATTACTGTAACAGATACGCTTTCACTGTGTTTGTTTTCCTGATTGGTAATAACGGCGTGATAGACTCCTGACGGTACAGCCTTTCCATTCATATCTGTAAGATTCCAACTGTAGGAACCTCCGTTTGAGGTACCAAGATTTACAAGATTACCAGAATTCGACAATATTCTTACCGTACTTATCTCAGTTAGTCCTGTAATGGTAACGAATCCGTCAAAATCAGGCTTTACAGGATTCGGATATACAATAATATTTGATTCTGAAAGACTTTCTTCAGGGTCCCTGGCTGTACCACCATATTCTACCATTCCCTGGCTTGTACCAAAGAATAATGAGCCATTCTGACCGTTTTCTGTAATGCTCAGTATATTGTTTGACGGAAGTGGACTATTATTGACGGTAAAATGCTCTAATGTCTCTGTTCCGTCAGCGCTCATAAGAAATACTCCGTCATCAAGGGTACCTATCCATTTCCTGTTTCCCTGATCTATATAAATTGCTGTAGTCATTACTCCGTTGAAAAGGTAATCGGCTAAACCTGAACCGTCATTTCTGGATATCTTTACTCTTTCAAACACAGGATTTGTATTGTTTATGAAAGAATCAGGATCCCTTAAAATGAATATTCCTCTGTTTGTGCCTATCCATATATCACCGTTAAGGTCAAACTCATAAAAGAACACATCATAAATCTCTTCGGTTGTTCCATCCTGATTTTTCCAAATGTTACCTGAGTATCTTATTTTATCATCTTTGTTGTTCTTGAGTGTTCCGTTTATATCTATGCAGAATAACCCGGGTTTCAATCCTCTCGATGAATTTATCCAGATATAGCCGTTGTCATCAAATCTGAGTTGTTTGAAAGTAGGCAAACCAGCCATTTCACTATAATATAATCCGAACCATTTTCCGTCAGGCTGTAAAACCTTTATGATGGTATCAACCTCATTGTTAGCCATCCAAAGATTGTTATCCTTATCATACTGTAAGGCACTTACTCGGACATAATCGTATTTATGATGATCCAGAATACTTGTAAGTCCACTGTTATCCCAAGTATGCAGTTTTTCTAACTTATTGTTTCTGAATTCATAGAGACCTTGGCCGGCTGAACCTGCAAAGATGTGGTTCCTGTCAAGAGGATCCTGTGCCGCTTCTGTAAGATTTATGAATTTGAGACCCGTTTTTTGAGATACGTCTTCATCCACAGATATCCACCTGTCGTTTTCATAAATCATCAGGGTTCCAGGATAATCGATACCTGAATAATTATGACATCCGCCAATTGCCAGCAATCTGCCTTTTTCGGGCCATGATACAGAATGAAACCAGTTTCTTCTGGGGCTGTCAGGTTTTATACCGGTTGACTTACATATTATGTTATTATCATCATTAACATAATGACAAAGACCTTCGAATCCTTGGCAAACCCACCAGTCATTCCCGTCTATAAGTATATGGTTTATATGAGTATGAATATTATAATGGGCATAATCAGAATAGGTATTATAGACAGTTACTACCGAATCCTGTATCAAAACCAGTCCGTTATCTCCTGTCAATGTAAATTTTTTTACATGATCCATGATATTTGTCAAATAGGCGGTGGATCTGTTAATAGTCCACATCCTATTGTCATATGAACGCCCTGAAAGTTTTCCGTCAAACTCAAACAGGTCAAGAAACTCAATATTCCTGAATAGTTTCCATTTGGTATTATCCAACAGGTTATCGGTCATGAGACCAAGATATATACCGTCCTTGGTTCCGCAAAGAAGGGAGTCTGAAAGAATTACAGAAGTGTTGACAGCTGAATCAAAACGGTATGTGTTCTTTATTACCTTACGTTTTATATCAAAGACTACAAGTCCGAAATTGGTTGATATATATGCATCAGAACCAGAAATCTTAAGTTCGTTTACCGATATGTCTCCAATACTGTTGTTCTTGAGTTCTGTAAAATTATAAATAGTAAAATCATCATACAGAATGTCAATGTTTCCGTTTGAGTATAACAGAAGAATTGCTTTTTCGGCATTACAGTATTCCAATTCAGTTATATCAGTATCACTTAAACCTCCTGTTTTGTCAATAGTGTAAATACCTTCATCTGAAGGATCATAGAAATATACTGCTCCTTCACTCAATACAAATATATACCCGAAAGCTTTTATAGCATGAGTTGCATCGTTATATGCCGGATGTGCTCTCCATGTACCTACCGGAATACCGGCATAGGCCATATTAAAAGGCAAAAGGAGCATTACCGCAGCGATTGCGATAATGGCTCCTCTTGTCAGTTTCTTTATCATAACGTTTTAAGATAATCTGCCAGTTTCCTTACGGCTCGTCCACGGTGACTCACCTGATTCTTGTTTTCAGGACTCATCTGTGAGAATGTCTCGGTAAAGCCGTCCGGTATGAACAGTGGATCATATCCGAATCCTGACTCTCCGTAATGACGCTCGGTTGCTATCCTTCCCGTCACTATTCCCTCAAACAGAACTTCCTGTCCGTTAAGTATTAACGCAACAACTGTCCTAAATTGTGCACTGCGGTCCGGTTTTTTTTCAAGTTCACGGAGCAGCTTGGTCATATTGGCCTCCGAGTCATGGTCACCTGCGTAACGGGCCGAGTGAACTCCGGGTGCTCCGCCAAGGGCCTTCACCTCAAGTCCGGTGTCATCGGCAAAACAGTCATAACCGTAATGCTCCTTGACGTAACGGGCTTTCTGCAGGGCGTTGTCCTGGAAGGTATCGCCGGTTTCGGGGATATCCTCATGACAGCCTATTTCCTTTAGGGAGTGTATTGTAAAGCGTTCGCCAAGAATCTGACGTACCTCCTCCAGTTTGTGGGCGTTATTGGTGGCAAAAACCAGTTCCATGAGTTTTAGAGAACTATGTTCACAATCTTGCGCGGTACCACAATCACCTTACGGATGGTCTGGCCGTTTATGTACCCTAAAGCCTTCTCATTGGCCAGAACGGCATCCTGAATCTGCTGCTGGGTGGCATCTGCCGGGAAGTCCATTGTAAAGCGGGTCTTGCCGTTGAATGAGATGGAGTAGGTTATGCTGTCCTCCTTGAGGTAATCCTCGTTAAACTTGGGCCATGCGGCATCACAAACTGTGGTTTGGTTGCCAAGTGCCTGCCAGAGTTCCTCGGCGGTGTGGGGTGCAAAGGGAGCAATCACCTTGGCCAGGTCTGTCAGCACGGCGCGTTTGTTGCACTTGAGTCCCGACAGCTCGTTTACGCATATCATGAATGCGGCAACCGATGTGTTGAATGAGAAGTTCTCTATATCTTCGGTTACCTTCTTTATGAGCTTGTGGATTGACTTGAGTTCGTCCTTGGTGGGAGCGTCATCGCTTACAGCCAGGTTACCCTCACGGTCAAAGTAGAGAGCCCACATCTTGCGGATAAAGCGGTGGCAGCCGTCAATGCCGTTGGTATCCCAGGGCTTGGACTGCTCAAGGGGCCCTAAGAACATCTCGTACATACGCAGCGTATCGGCTCCGTATTTCTCGATGATGTCATCGGGGTTGACCACATTGAACATGGACTTACTCATCTTCTCAACAGCCCAGCCGCAGATGTACTTGCCGTTCTCCAGTATGAACTCGGCGTTGTTGTACTCAGGGCGCCATGCCTTGAATGCCTCAACGTCAAGTACATCGGCACTTACTATGTTTACATCAACGTGAATGGGAGTGGTGTCATACTGGTCCTTGAGTCCGTATGATACGAAAGTATTGGTGTCCTTGATACGGTATACAAAGTTACTGCGGCCCTGGATCATACCCTGGTTGATAAGCTTGCTGAACGGCTCCTCAACCTCACTTACGCCCAGGTCCTTGAGGAACTTGTTCCAGAAACGGGAGTAGATAAGGTGACCTGTGGCGTGCTCCGATCCTCCCAGATAGAGGTCCACGCACTTCCAGTAGCTGTCGGCCTCACGGCTTACGAGTGCCTTGTTGTTGTGCGGGTCCATGTAACGCAGATAGTAGGCCGATGAGCCTGCAAATCCGGGCATGGTGTTGAGTTCCAGGGGGAATACGGTCTTGTTGTCTATGAGTGACTTGTCCACAACCTTACAGTTCTTCTCGTCAAAGGCCCATACCTTGGCGTGGCCAAGTGGAGGCTCGCCTGTCTCGGTGGGTTTGTACTCACTGATTTCGGGGAGTTCCAGCGGCAGGCACTGCTCGGGTACCATTGTGGGTATTCCGTTCTTGTAATATACCGGGAACGGCTCGCCCCAGTAGCGCTGACGGCTGAATATGGCGTCACGCAGGCGGTAGTTTACCTTTACCTTACCCAGTTTGTTGTCCTGTACGTATTTCTTGGTGGCGGCGATGGCCTCCTTGACGGTCAGGCCGTTCAGGTTGAGTCCGCCCTCACGGATCTGGTCGGGACGGGGTGAGTTCATCATCACTCCCTCCTTGGCGTCAAAGCTCTCCTCGGATACATCGCAACCCTCAATAAGCGGTCTTATTTCAAGTCCGAAATGCTTGGCGAATGCGTAGTCACGGCTGTCATGTGCGGGAACGGCCATGATGGCGCCTGTTCCGTAGCCGGCCAGCACGTAGTCACTTATCCATACGGGTACATCCTCACCTGTCAGGGGGTTGATGGCGTATGATCCGCTGAACACGCCGGTTACACGGCGGTCAGCTATGCGCTCGCGCTCGGTACGTTTCTTTACGGCTGCTATGTAGGCATCCACCTCCTTCTTCTGTGCGGGTGTGGTGAGCTGTGCCACCAGCTCGCTCTCGGGCGCCAGTACCATGAATGTCACGCCGAATATGGTATCGGCACGGGTGGTGAATATGGTGAATTCTATATCAGAGTCCTTTACGTGGAACTGCATCTCGGTACCCTCGGAGCGGCCTATCCAGTTGCGCTGGGTCTCCTTGATGGAATCGGACCAGTCTATCTTGTCCAGGCCGTCAAGCAGACGCTGTGCGTAGGCTGATACCCTTAGGCACCACTGGCGCATCTTCTTCTGTTCTACAGGGAATCCGCCGCGTACCGATACGCCCTCTACCACCTCATCGTTGGCAAGTACGGTGCCCAGTCCGGCGCACCAGTTTACCATTGTCTCGCCCAGGTAGGCTATGCGGTAGTTCATCAGGATGTCCGATTTTTGCTTGTCGTCCATGGCTTTCCACTCGGCGGCTGTAAAGCTGAGCTCCTCGCTCTGGGCTACGTCCAGATTTGCAGAGCCCTCTTTTTCAAAGTGCTCTATCAGCTTCTCAATGGGCTGGGCGCTCTGGCACTTGTTGCAGTAGAATGAGCCGAACATTTTCTGGAATGCCCACTGGGTCCAGTGGTAGTAGCCGGGCTCACAGGTGCGTACCTCACGGTCCCAATCGAAAGAGAATCCTATCTTGTCCAGCTGCTCGCGGTAGCGGTTTATGTTCTTTTCAGTCGTAATTGCTGGGTGCTGGCCGGTTTGTATGGCGTACTGCTCGGCGGGCAGGCCGTATGCATCGTAACCCATGGGGTTCAGGACGTTGAATCCCTGCTGACGCTTGAATCGGGCGTAGATGTCCGATGCAATATAGCCTAAGGGGTGTCCTACGTGGAGGCCGGCGCCTGAGGGGTAGGGGAACATGTTGAGTACGTAATACTTGGGTCTGGAGGCATCCTCAGTTACCTTATAAGTTCCCTCCTTGGCCCACTTTTCCTGCCATTTCTTTTCAATTGCTCTGAAATCGTATTCCATCTTACAGAATTTTGGTTTGCAAAAGTACACAATTTCAGGCAAAAATGACGCAAAGGGGTATTTCTTTCAGTCGCTTCGCTTGGTGACGCAAAGGGGTCGTTTCGTTTTGCGTCACTTATTTTGGATGCACCGCAGGACTATTGGGGTTGGGGACACAACAGCTCCGGGCTACTACGAGCCCCTCCAGACCCTAAACGGCGAACTCGTCCTTTTGCCCACCTGCGGTGGATAATTTGGTGCAAACTTAAAGATTATCAAATGGTTTCTTGTGCGGGTTGGGTGATGACGTTGGGATCGGGGCCGTATCTGTTGGGTCCTTCGGTTCCGGGCAGGGCGCAGAAGATTATCAGTATGATGAATCCTACAAAGGAGAGGATCACAAGGAAGGACATGATTCCTGCTGTTCCGTAAATGAGTTTCTGCTCGCGATTAATTTGTTGAGTATGTGCTGTCCTTGCTACAGGAGTGAATACACTTGGATCAACTGCAATGGAGTCACCATTGGCCTTATAGTAGAAAAATCTCTTTCCGCTTTGCACCTGCTCCATATAGTCGGGATATATCCTGATGGTATCTCCGTCTGTATCAGTATATCTGTTATAGTATTCTTCCGGGTTGAAAGAGGTTACAGTTTCAGTTTCCTTAGTCTCTACATTAAAGTGAAACATTGAGTATATCATTGTATTCACGGCAATAATCATTGGTAACAGATAAACCAGCACCCATGCTCCTTTACGCTCCGAATCGTGAAGTCTGCGTACGGTTATGCTAACCAATGGTATTATCAGAATAAAGGCAATAAAGCCTACTATCATCAGACTGGCTTGAGGTGTGACAGGGATTTTTGCCTTTAACATGACAAATGGAGTAAGGAAAGATAGTACTATTCCCAGTGTATAGAACACTATGGCATAAAACAGTATAAAATACCAGAATTCAGTTCTTGATGCGCGTCCTGTGAACTCGAACATGTTTCTGAAGCCTGATCTGATGGCTTCACCGAATGTGATCTTTTTTGTTTTCATAACTTTTGCGTTTGATTGGTTCTGACGCAAAAGTAGGTCGCCCTCATCGGCCCCTGAAATATGTTGCGTACCATTATCGTAACATTTCCCTGTTACGGTTTTTGTTACGGTTTCTATATCCGGAAATACCTGATCGGCCCAGAATGGAGTTAGTTTTTCCTTGATACGTTTTCTCCTCATTCTAAGGCTTTCTTTCGATATGGATATACAGTCAGAGATAACTTCCGGTTTAAAGCCCGCTGCAGCAAGCGCGCAGAATATAAGGTCTGACTCTGAAAGGGATGGTGACTCGGCTCTCATGTCCAGAAATACCGGGGCAAAAGTCTTTTCTATACAGCGCGTTACGGCCATTCTGTCATCAAAGGTCAGGCGGTTCTGGCGGCTGCGGTATTCTATCAGCATGCTGGCCTCGGGCATCTGGCGGAATTGTGCCAGGCAGGATTGCAGTTTCTCAATTCTTGAATCCATAATCAGTGTTGTTTGACGCAAAGATACGCCTTAAACCAGTAGCAAACCAGTAACTAACCGTATCAAAAGCGTAACATTCTAAGAATCTTCAGAATGGTTTAGGATTGGATCAAACATCATAAAGAAGTATCTTATTTTACAATTAATATTTTTTTATTTGCATAGTTGTAATAATATGTCTAACTTGCATGATAATTAATTAATTAATGAAAGACATTTTGATATTATGAAAATCGAAACAATTCAACAGTACAAATCAGCGTTTGATGTTATTGTTAGAACCGTGAAAGATGATGATGGAAAAGACGTTGAGGTTTGGTACGCCCGCGAGTTACAAAAAGTTTTAGGTTATTCCCGATGGGAGAATTTTGCAGAGGCGATAGGAAGATCTATTGAATCTTGTAAGACATTGAATGTCAATGTAGATGATCATTTTCGCGAGGTCACGAAAATGATAGCTTTGGCAAAAGGTGCACATCGTCCTGTACAAGATTTCATGCTCACTCGTTATGCTTGCTATCTTATTGCCCAGAATGGAGATCCCCAAAAAGAAGAGATTGCTTTTGCCCAGAGTTATTTTGCCATTCAAACACGTAATGCAGAATTGATAGAGGAACGTATCAATGAAATATCTCGTATTAATACCCGTGAACGTTTGCGTACTTCTGAAAAGCTGTTAAGCAAAAATATTTTTGAACGTGGAGTTGATGACCATGGCTTTGGGCGAATCCGTTCCAAAGGTGATCAGGCTTTGTTTGGCGGATTGACAACTGATCAGATGAAACATCGACTTGGAATAAAGAGTGGAGCTTTAGCAGATCACTTACCTACTCTCACTATAGCGGCTAAAAACCTTGCAACCGAAATGACCAATTATAATGTTGAGCAAAAAGATCTTTATGGAGAATGTGATATAACGACAGAACATGTTCAGAACAACCGAAGTGTACGTGGAATGTTGGGGCAACGTGGTATTAAGCCAGAGGAGTTACCTCCAGCCGAAGATATAAAGAAGGTTGAACGTAGAGTGTTAAAAGAGAACAAGATACTACAGAATGATTCCCAAAAATTACCAAAACAATGAAACAGTTTATTGCTTTTTGCGGATTGGATTGTGAGGGGTGTCAGGCCCGGTTGGCTACTGTTAATGATGACGATGAACTGCGCAGGAAAGTGGCTCGGGAATGGTCGGAGCTTAATAAGGTTGAGATTACTCCTGACATGATCAATTGTACCGGATGTCGTGTTGAAGGGGCTAAGACTCCATTCTGTGATTCGCTCTGCCCCATACGCAAGTGTGCCCGGGCTAAGGGTTTTGAGACCTGCGCTGACTGCAGCGATATGGAAAACTGCTCCAAGCTGGCTATGATTACATCAAACAATAAGGAAGCGTTATCAAATCTCAAAATGTAAGGTGACGTGACGCAAAGGGGTATTTCTTTCAGTCGCTTCGCTTGGTGAAGGTTTAGCTCTATTTCTTTCAGTCGCTTCGCTTGGTGAAGGTTTAGCTCGACGGCCCCAGAGGGGGAAAGTCAAAGCGTCCCTTCGGGCCGAGCGCGTTTTGCGTCGTTTCAACTCACCTTAGGGAGAGAATAGGCCGTACCTGCGTGCTGTTTCCCTAAGGTGTGGGGGTAACGCAGGTTCTGGCGAATTTCCGATTAACCTTAGGGAAGGAAATGGCTCTACGTGCGTTACAGCTCCCTAAGGTGCGGGGGTAGCCCGCGAGATAGCGTATTTCCTGCTTACCTTAGGGAAGGAAATGACTCTACGAGCGTTACAGTTCCCTAAGGTGTGGGGGTGAGGAGAAATACAGCGGATTTTATGTATTTTTGTGGATAAATATAGACAGTTATGAATATAAGACTTGAGCGTCCGGAGGACTATAGGGTGGTGGAGGAACTTACCCGTGAGGCGTTTTGGAATGTATATAAGCCGGGTTGCGTGGAGCATTATGTGTTGAATCAGTACAGGAACAATCCTGATTTTATTCCGGAGTTGGATTTTGTAATGGAGGAGGACGGGCTGATTATCGGCCATGTTATGTTCTCAAAGGCGGAGCTGGTGTTAGCCGATGGCACACACAAGCCTTCTTGGACTTTCGGTCCTATCAGCATTCATCCGGATTATAAGCGTAAGGGGTATGGGCTTAAGCTTTTGAATTATGCTCTTGACAAAGCGCGTGAGATGGGTGTGGGCTTTATTTGCATGGAGGGCAACATTGAGTTTTACAAGCATGCCGGGTTTGGGCTGGCCAGTAAGTTGGGCATTCATTATCATTCGGAGCCAAAGGATGCAGAGGTGCCGTATTTCCTGGCTCAGGAGCTTATTCCCGGCTGGCTTGGCGGCATTGAGGCAACCTATTGCCCTCCGCAGGGTTATTTTGTGGCCGATGCAGATCCCGATGCGTTTGAGGCTTATGATGCCACGTTCCCCAATAAGGTTAAGGCTTTCCGTGAGGGGCAGTTGCCGCAGTTCTGCCAGAGTTGCGGAATGCCGCTTACCCACGTAGAGGATTGCGGAACAAATGCTGATGGTAGCACCAACTTTGACTACTGCCAGTACTGCTATAAAGATGGGCATTTTCTGCAGGACATGACGATGGACCAGATGATAGAACACTGTGCCCAGTTTGTGGATGAGGTAAGTAAGAACATGCCCAAGCCAATGACCAAGGATGAGTACAAGCAGATGATGTACGGTTTCTTCCCGATGCTTAGAAGATGGCGGCGTTGACAGATGAAATGTTGAGGGCAGTGAAAGGCGAGCCTGATGCGCAGGCTGTTTACAGGGAGGTAAAGCAGACGGGTGATTTTGCGGGCTTTACGCGCCGGTTCATGCATAGCGATGACGGGCGTGTGGCTCGGAATGCGTTCTGGGTGCTTACCAAGGCTACGGACCAGGAGCTCTCACAGTTACAGGGTATGCTCCATGAGCTGATGGACATGGCGCTCAAGACGGAACACTCGGCTGTACGAAGGCTTTCACTCAATATCATTGAGCGGCTCAAGATGGAAGAGGATGACCTGCGTACCGATTTCCTGGATTTCTGTCTGGAGCATATGGCCGATGTGGATGAGCTGCCGGGTATCCAGTCAATAAGCATGAAACTTGCATACCGTATGTGCAAGTTCTATCCGGAGCTTCTGGCCGAGTTCAAAGTGACTCTGGAGTCTATGGAGACCGAGTACTATAAACCGGCTGTGAACTGTGTCCGCAGCCGGATACTCAGGGGAAAACTTTAGGGTCAGACCCCCTAACGTGTTCAGACGGTAATGAGCTCATAATCCATTGAGCCCAAGCCTATCTTCTGGGCGTGCTCAACGCATGAGCGCCAGTTGGTATCGGGGTGGATCATGTGCCAGTGGTCTCCGTGATCATGCTTGTGATGCTCTATGTTGTGTGAGAGCACATTTTCCGATGGGATAACGGGTGCCTTGTTGACCAGGTCGGCGCTGGCGCAATCCAGAGCGACGGGATCGAATGATGCCAGCATTCCGATATTGGGAACGACAGGAGCATCGTTGTAACCCCAGCAGTCGCACTCGGGTGATACATCCATGATAAGGTTTATGTGGAAGTTAGGCTTGCCCAATAGGGTGGCCTTGGCGTACTCGGCTATCTTGCAGTTAAGGATATCCACCTGCTCATCGTTGTCCACTACGGCACCGTTGAACTGACATGTAGCCACGCATTGCCCGCATCCCACGCATTTGTCATAGTTAATCACGGCCTTGCACTCTACCAATGATATGGCGTGACTGGCACAGTTCTTTACGCAGAGCCCGCATCCGCGGCACTCCTGCACGTCTATATGCGGTTTGGATGCATTGTGCATCTCCTTTTTGCCGGCAACACTGCCGCAGCCCATTCCCAGGTTCTTGAGAGCGCCTCCGAATCCGGTCATCTCATGCCCCTTTACATGGTTTATGGACACCACTATATCAGCTTCGGCTATGGCTGTACCTATCTTAGGGGCCTTGCAGTACTCACCGTCAATGGGTACCTCCACGTAGTCCAGTCCTTTCAGTCCGTCGGCAATGATTATCTGGGCACCTGTGCTGAACGGAGTGTAACCATGCTTCATGGCGGTGTCCTGATGGTCTATGGCATTGGACCTCCATCCGGAATATAGGGTGTTGCAGTCAGTCAGGAACGGCTTGCCTCCCAGCTCCTTGATAATCCTGATGATAACCGCGGCGTAATCCGGTCTCAGGTAGGCCATATTCCCGAGTTCGCCGAAATGTATCTTGACGGCGGTGAACTTGCCGTTGAAATCTATCTTGTCCATACCGGCCTTGCGTACCAGTCTCTCCGGTTTCTGGAGCAGGTTGTGGTTAGGGTCAGCGTTGAGTGTCGAGAAAAATACTTCCGATGCCATATAAGATGTTTTGGTTAATTGTTCTTGATTTTTCGCGAAGATAGTTTTTTGAATTGTATAATCACTACATTTGCATTCACAAAAATGCTAAATGAACTGTTATGCTCCACTTTGATTCTGATTATATGGAGGGCGCGCATCCCACAGTGATGCAGCGGCTGGTTGAAACCAACCTTGAACAGACCGTAGGTTACGGTGAGGATGAATATACCCGTCGTGCGGCCGACCTGATACGTGAGGCTTGTGGCTGTCCCGATGCGCTGGTACGTTTCCTGGTAGGCGGAACCCAGGCCAATGCCACCATCATTGACGGACTGCTTCATCAGTATGAGGGAATCATGGCGGCCGAGACTGCCCATATCAACAATCTGGAGGCAGGTGCCGTGGAGTCATCGGGCCATAAGATTCTGATTGTGCCCAACCATCAGGGAAAAGTGGCAGCCTATGACGTGGAGCGTTATCTTACGGAGTTCTATGACAATGAGAACCATCAGCATATGGTTTCGCCCGGAGCATTGTATCTTTCATTTCCTACAGAATGGGGCACCCTCTATTCACTGGGTGAGCTGGAGGCTTTGAGCCGCGTATGCCGTAAGTACAATATCCCTCTCTATATGGACGGCGCCCGTTTGGGTTACGGCCTGGCTGCATCAAAGGATGTCACACTCAAGGATATAGCACGTCTGTGCGATGTGTTCTACATAGGCGGAACCAAGGTGGGTGCAATGTTCGGTGAGGCCGTGGTTACCGCCCACCCGGAGCTTCTGCCCCGTTTCTTTACCTTTGTAAAGCAGCACGGCGCAATGCTGGCCAAGGGCCGATTGCTTGGCGTTCAGTTCAGCACCCTGTTTACCGATAACCTGTATCTGGAGATATCGCAGAATGCAGTCAACCAAGCCCTGCGCCTTAAGAAGGCCATGATCAAGAAAGGCTTCTCGCCATATGTGGATTCACCCACCAACCAGCAGTTCTTCTGCCTGCCCAAATCCGAGATAGAGCGCATCGGCAAGTTTGCATCGTTCGAGATCTGGGCTCCCTGCGGTCCGCAGCAGAGTGTAGTCCGATTCGTGACCAGCTGGAACACATCGGCTGCCGATATAGACGAATTCACCAGCAAGCTGTAAGTTCTGAATCAAAACCTGACAGATGGCGATTGATGATGCAATCCTGCGCCGTTCAGAGCTGCTTCTGGGCGCAGAGTCTATGGAATGCATAAGCCGTAAACGCGTAATCATATTCGGCGTGGGCGGCGTGGGCTCCTGGTGTGCTGAGAGCCTGGTCCGCAGCGGCATAAGGCAACTCACGATAGTTGACAGTGACCGTGTCTGCATCACCAATATAAACCGCCAGCTTATGGCTACCACAAAGACTGTGGGGCAGGTTAAGGTAGATGTACTCAAGGAGCGCCTGCTCAGCATCAACCCGAATGCCGAAATCACGGCGTTACAGAAAATTTTCACCCGCGAAACAGCCGATGAATTCGATATTTCCGGCTATGACTACATAATAGATGCCATAGACTCCCTTAAGGACAAGGCTCTTCTCATACTTATGGCCACCCGGACCAAGGCCAAGCTGTTCTCATCAATGGGTGCCGCGCTCAAGCTTGATCCCACACGCATAAGGATAGCAGAGTTCTGGAAGGTACAGGGCGATCCTCTGGCACGTGCTCTCCGGAAAAAGTTCAAGCAGATGGACGAATATCCCAAGCGCAAGTTCCAGTGCGTGTATAGTGATGAACTACTGACAAACAAGGGTTGTAATGCTACATGCGGAACCGGGCAGTGCGTATGCCCCAAGGCCAAGGCCGGTCCCGGCGACCCGTCGCTGCTCAATCATGAGTGGTGCTCTTCCAAAGCCCAGATTAACGGTACCGTGGCGCATATTACCGCCATATTCGGATTCATGCTGGCAGGACTGGTCATTCAGGATGCTGCATCCGATAAGGCATAAAACTGCAGAAAGGATTGGCATCGGGATAAAAAATCCATTATCTTTGAGTTTCCAAAAGATATCGTTATGATTCTATCAGCAAACGGAATAGCAGTGACATCGTTCGCTGCGCCTGAGGTGTGGAGCACACTCGTTCAGGTCTTTATCATTGCCTTGGCGGTCCTGGCCGGAAACATACTCCGCCGTAAAGTAAAGGTGCTGCGCCGCAGCCTCATTCCGTCGGCTCTGCTGGGCGGTCTTATAATACTGCTGTTTAAGATTTGGGCCGATTTCAACGGCGTTATCGACAAGCGTTTCATGGAGACCGTCACCTATCATGCACTGGCTATAGGATTCATCTCAATGTCACTGCGTCCGTCAAAGGAGACCGACAGAGCCAATACCCGTACGGTCATAGATACCGGTACGCTGACCATCGCCACATACATGATCCAGGGCATAATAGGTCTGCTTATCACCATCCCTATGTTCCTTTGGTGGCGAAACCCGTCGGCCGGGCATGACATATTCTACTCCGGTGGTCTGCTGCTGCCTATGGGTTACGGACAGGGTCCCGGTCAGGCACTGAATTTCGGTACCATATATCAGATGGCCGCAGCCGATCAGGAAATCACGTTCCACGGCATAGATTTCGGCCTTTCCATCGCGGCTATCGGATTCCTGGTTGGCAGCGTTGTGGGCGTGATATATATGAACATCCTTAACCGCAAAAAGAGACTTACGATACATGAGAATGTTTCAGAGAGCCGTCATACCCTTAAGGACTATGAGCAGGAAAATGACCTGCCGCATTCAGAGTCCGTGGATAAACTGACCATCGTGGTGAGTATAGTGTTGCTTACCTATTTCCTAGTCTGGCTGCTCATGTCACTGATAGGCAGTCTGGACTTGGGTAACTTTGGCGAGAAGACTCTCAAGCCGTTGGTTTACGGATTCAACTTCTTCTGGGGCATACTGTTCGGATCACTGGTCAAGATCGTTATCCGCGGTCTGCGCAAGCGTGGCTGGATGACCCGCGAGTACCTGAACGAGTTCCTCCTGAACCGCGTAAGCGGATTCTCATTTGATGTCATGATTGTGGCCGGAACCGCCGCCATCAGCTTTGAGAACCTCAAGTCCATCTGGCTGCCGCTTACACTGGTCTGCATATTCGGCGCCATAGCAACATTCGTGTATGTGAGATGGGTATCGTTCCGCATATATCCCGATTACAAGTACGAGGGTTTCTTCTCTATGTTCGGCATGCTGACCGGAACCGCCAGCAACGGTATGATACTGCTGCGTGAGATAGATCCGCGCTATCAGACTCCAGCCGCCAACAACCTGGTGCTGCAGAACATCCCCGCCATGATAATGGGATTCCCGGTGCTGCTCCTGATGGGGTTTGCACCCAAAGGTATGAATGCCACACTCATTACGCTGGGTGTTTTGAGTACGCTGTTTATTGTAGCAACCCTGTTCCTTTTCCGTAAACGCAAGAAATAAATGTCACAGAGCAAGCCCGATGAAACGCCCATGATGCGGCAGTTCTACAGCCTCAAGGAGAAACATCCCGATGCCGTACTGCTGTTCCGATGCGGAGATTTTTATGAGACATACGCACAGGATGCCGTCCAGGCCAGTGAGATACTGGGCATAACCCTGACCCGCCGCAACAACGGCAAGAACGGAGCCGCCGCTCTTGAGATGGCTGGTTTCCCCCATCATGCTCTCGATGTCTATCTGCCCAAGCTGATACGTGCCGGCCGCCGTGTGGCTATCTGTGACCAGCTGGAGGATCCCAAACTTACCAAGACACTCGTAAAACGCGGCATTACCGAACTGGTTACGCCCGGTGTAGCCATGAGTGACAATGTGCTGCAGAACAAGGAGAACAATTTCCTTGCAGCTGTTCACTTTGGCAAGGGCGCGTGGGGCATATCGTTTCTGGACATATCCACCGGTGAATATCTCATAGCCGAGGGCCCGGCCGACCATATAGACAAACTGCTCTCCAACTTTGCACCCAAGGAGACGCTCATTGAGCGCGGTCGCCGGCAGCAGTTTGAGCAGTCATTCGGCCCCCGTTACTGCCTGCGTGAACTTGATGACTGGGTCTTTACCCAGGATTTTGCCCGCGAGAAACTCAACCGCCACTTCCATGTGCGCAACCTCAAGGGATTCGGTGTGGACCACCTGCAGAACGGTAAGGTGGCCGCCGGCGCCATACTGGAATATCTGGCAGAGACCCTGCACAACAACATCGGCCACATATCATCCATCCGCCTGATTGATGAGGAGCGTTACGTGCGTCTGGACAAGTTTACGGTACGCAACCTGGAGCTTATATCATCAAACAATGAGGACGGAGTGTCGCTGCTGCAGGTCATTGACCATACGTCATCGCCCATGGGAGCGCGTCTGCTGCGCCGCTGGATGCTCTTCCCGCTCAAGGATACCGCCGCCATCAACAACCGTCTGGATGTAGTGGACCATCTGTTCCGCTATCCCGATACGGCCGATGCCCTTACCGATGCCCTGCAGCGCATGGGAGACCTGGAGCGCCTGGTATCGAAGGCTGCCGTGGGCCGAATCAACCCGCGTGAGGTACTCTCACTCGGTATGGCACTCAAGCAGCTGGAGCCCATCAAGCTGATATGCGATGCCTCCGAGAACCCACAGCTGCGAGAGGTAGGCCAGAAGATAGACCTGTGTGAGACCCTGCGCGACAATATCATCCGTACCATACGTCCCGATACCCCGCTGCTGATAAGCAAAGGCGGTGTAATAGCCGATGGAATCGATGCCCAGCTGGACGAGCTGCGCAGCATTGCCTACAGCGGCAAAGACTACCTGATGCAGATACAGCAGCGTGAGGCCGAGCAGACCGGCATCTCCAGCCTCAAGATTGCATACAACAACGTGTTCGGCTACTACCTTGAGGTGCGCAACACATTCAAGGACAAGGTGCCTGCCGATTGGATTCGTAAGCAGACGCTGGTAAACGCCGAGCGTTACATCACTCCGGAACTCAAGGAGTATGAGGAGAAGATCCTTGGGGCCGAGGACCGGATTCTTGCGCTGGAATCGCAGATTTTTGCCGGTCTTGCCCAGTCTATTCTGGAGTATGTTCCCGCTATCCAGGTCAATGCAGCCCAGGTGAGCCGCATAGACTGCCTGCTATCCTTTGCCCGCGTGGCTCGCGAGCACCGTTACGTCCGTCCGGTGGTTGACGAGAGTCAGATAATAGACATCAAAGAGGGTCGTCATCCGGTCATTGAGACCCAGATGGCACCGGGTGAGAGTTACATCTCTAACAACGTCTATATTGACAGCGACAAGGAGCAGATACTTATCATAACCGGTCCAAATATGGCGGGTAAATCAGCACTCCTGCGTCAGACCGCACTTATTACCCTGCTTGCCCAGATGGGCTGCTATGTCCCGGCCGACAGTGCACGCATCGGCCTTGTGGACCGCATATTCACCCGCGTGGGAGCCAGCGATAACATATCGGCCGGTGAATCTACCTTTATGGTCGAGATGACTGAGGCCGCCAGCATCCTGAACAACCTGACAGCCCGCAGCCTGGTGCTATTTGACGAGCTTGGCCGCGGAACTTCCACTTACGATGGCATATCCATCGCGTGGGCAATCGTTGAATATATCCACGAGCACCCATCGGCCCACGCCCGTACGCTCTTTGCCACCCACTATCACGAACTTAATGAGATGGCGCAGTCATTCCCGCGCATCCGCAACTATAACGTATCGGTAAAAGAGACCGATGGAAAGGTGCTTTTCCTGCGCAAACTGGTGCCCGGAGGCTCGGAACACTCGTTCGGTATCCACGTGGCCGAGATGGCCGGAATGCCCCGCAGCATAGTAAAGCGCGCCGGCACCATACTCAAGGAGATGGAGGAGAGCGGAAGTGACAAGAGCATATCCCGTCCCAGCGTAGAGACCGGTCAGCACCGCGAAGGCTTGCAGATGAGTTTCTTCCAGCTGGATGACCCCGTGCTCTGCCAGATCCGCGACCAGCTGCTCTCAATCGATGTCAACAACCTCACCCCCATCGAGGCCCTGAACAAACTCAACGACATCAAAACGATCCTGAAAGGCAAGTAAGCCCTGCAGGACTATAGGGGTTGGGGACACAACGCTCCGAGGCTACGCTGTGCGTAGCCCAGCCTTATTTTATTTTGCTACGCAAAAGGCCTCCCTTCCGGACCCTAAACGGCGAACGCCTCCGTCTTAGCCACCTAAAGGTGTCTAACCGTTAAACGAAGCGCCGTTTTTAACGGGATCCTCCAAAGCAGCACGGATGTCAATGCAAGCAAAAGGTCTTTCTTTCTCATAATACTATTAATTTGGTCTGTTCACTATCTAAACTGATTTATAGTGAAAAAGCTTCTTGTATTAAAGGCAAATTTTCATACTCACAAAATACCCTTATTTTTTGACACAACTCATAGGTTGTATTAAAATAATATATATCTTTGCAAAAACAGATGTAATATGACTTTTGATTTAATAATACCAGACAGTTTGTGGGCAGTCAGATATGATGGTGAAGAGGAGAATGCTTTTTATCAGGCATTTGACAAATGGAGTGATCCTATTTGGCTACGTGATTTCTTCTTTCAGAACAAGAATGACCTGAATGAACACTTTAAGATTACAAATATTGATAAGGCTATATACGAGACCATTGACAATGCCGACAAATTACAGTGCCTGATTTTGGATTTGGCATTAGAGTCAAACCTGGAACAAGTATTCAGACCGCTCGAGCCATCAAGGACAGGCGATGTATTATTGGGAAAAGAGAAAGCAAAAGGCGAACCGGTGCGACACAGTTCCTGGTTGCGTATATATGCCATTAAAGTTGGTGAGAGTACATATATCATTACAGGTGGTGCAATTAAACTTACTGCTACTATGCAAGAAAGAGAACACACGCTTGCCGAGTTGCAGAAGATGGAAATTGTCCGAAATCATTTGATATCGGAAGGAGTAGTTGATACTGAAGGTTTTATTGACTTAATTCAAACGCTATGAACAAGGTAATAGATTATCTTAAGGCACATCAGTCTGAAACTCCATCGCATTGGAAGGAGGAGGCTGAGTGGCGCAGAACGAACAGGGAATGGCTCCGCTATTCACAATTTATTGCTATCAGGATGTTGTCAAGAATGGATGAGCTCAATATGACTCAAATATCTTTGGCACAAAAGATGGAATGTTCTCAACAATATGTATCAAAGGTCCTAAAGGGTAAAGAAAACCTAAGTTTAGAAACCATATCCAAGATTGAATCGGCTCTGGAAATTGATCTGATAAAATCGGCACTTACCTATGTTTGCGAGTACCCATCTTTTGAACCAGAACAAAGAAGTGTAGCAGAACCTACGGTACAATATGAGAACCAACAATAAGATACTCATACACATTTGTACTTGCTGATTTTTGCTAATTTTGGCAAAACGAACTATATTGTTACCGATAGTAACAATCTCATCATTGTAAAACGGACTGTCTAAGCTTATGAGTGAGTATAAAAACATTGATTTGAGCTCTTGGACCCAAGTAGGACAAGGGGGTAACGGATTCACTTATGAGAATCCGTCTCAGCCGGATGTAATTCTGAAAGTAGATAAAAAGCAGATAAACACTCTGGAGTTTGTCAAGCATGAATTTGAAGTTTCCAGGGCGGTTGAGAAGTTAGGATTACCCACTCCCAAGATGCATGAGATGGTACGGGTGGGTAATCTGTACGGAACCATATCGGACCGCATTAAGGACAAGAAATCCCTTTCACGTATCTGTCACGATGAGCCGCAGCGCATAGAAGAGATGGCACAGGTCATGTGCAGCAACGGTAAGATACTTTTCAGCACCCAGTGTGACACGGATTTCTTTCCCAGCCGCAAGGAGCAACTCATGAGAGCCCTGGACAAGGTACAGTTCGTAAGCCGCAAGAACCGCCGCATACTCAAAGACTTTGCCCTGACCATACAGGACATAAAAACCTGCAGTCACGGTGATTTCAATATGGGAAATCTTGTACTGTCAGGTGATAAGCCGATATGGATAGACCTGGACCGATTCGGCTATGGTGACCCGATGTTTGACCTGGGCCATCTTTATCAGATCTGCAATGTGTATGCGCCCATGAAAAAGGTTCAGGATTTTTTCCACATGACAGAACAGCAGCTACATCTGTTCTGGGATGCTTTTGCAAAGGCATACACCGGTCACGATGACCATTCTGAGTTTGACAGTCAAGCCGGCAGGTTTGCCTGTCTGGATATGATTCTGAGATATGAATTCCAGAAATGCAGTCTCCCTGAGAAGATGTTCTTTGGCGTATATATAAGACGCCTTATAAAGTCTTTCTATCTATAGATAGTACAATGTACGCCATCCAAATCCACAAATTATTGGTATAAAGTTTGGTGGTTTAATTAAAAGTGCTTTCCTTTGCATCAAGATGTGAGTTCTTGCTTAGGCAAGCGTCTTGGCTAACCAAGCCGAGCGGCATATAGGCGCGATGACATCAAGCTCCGCAACCATCAGTATATTAGAGCCGTTGGTCGAGTACCTACGGCTTTAATTCATTTATAAAAATTTGTGCTAATTAGTAGCATTTCACAGTATATCTCATCTTGAATAAAAGCATCTATGTTTTCCATATCGCAAAGGGAATAAATATTTGCGACATGAGCAAAAATAGATACTAAAAATTACGGGCAGACGGGACGGACCGGACTTGGCCAGGTGCGGTAGCAGGAGCCTGACAACACATAGTCATCATACAAATGAATCCAAAGACAGGCTGCACGGTCAGGATTGTCGGGATCTGTAGAACCAGCCCAGTAACTCAGGTCACCTGAAGTGCCGAAAAAGGCATAAGGAAGGAAAATGGAGCGGTCCGTGTAACCGGGTTTATTACTTGTTACCAGGAAACCTATCTGGCCGTTCATTGACGCCCAGCTCCATGTGCAGTTGTGTATGAGTTCATCTATCTGATCTGTTGTGGGCATGCGCCAACTGCCACCCCATTTGACGTGAGCTATGTCATCTTCACTCCAGGAATATAATCCACCCATTTCATCAGGTCCGTAAGCATCAACGTTACGTGATGCCCATTTTACACTCAAGCCCAGGTCAACATACTCTGAGTTGCCACCAACCAGGTCTGGGGATACATCCGGATAATATTCTATTATGATATCTGCCTCATCTGTCAACTCTTCATGGTATATCCGTTGCTTTATTTGTACATAAACAGTTCCAGTGCTCAGTTTTGTATCATCTGTATAAGTGGGACGACTGGAATTTCTTGATGAATCACTTATTGACCTTATCGGGTCTGTTACCAATTTAATATCATTGGTATAATATGGATCATAGGAATCATTAAAAAGTACAATTTGATTATTGAAACCTATATGGCTTACACTGCTTTTCCTTTCTTTTGTGATAAACCTGCCCGCTTTATCTATTTCAATGCCAGGCAGGCTGGTGATCAGTTCTTTAAATGTTATCCCATCTGATACTTTATAGGTCTTTTTGGTGTAGTTTTCTTTGTCTTCACGTCTTGCCCTTGCTTTTTTAGAAATCTTTCCAATCTCAATGACATACTCAGACTCTATTGATTTCCTTTGTAACTCGCGATATTCCTCATGGGTCATATTGACCTTTTCAATCATATCGGCTGTAAGTTGCGAAAGGCTAACTGTGGAATCACTTTGTGGCTGCTGGGCAATGGCAGGAATGCCGCGTGACATCAGCACGGATGTCAATGCAAGCAAGAGGACTCTATTTCTCATAATGCTATTGATAGGTATATCTGTTATCTAAACTGATTTATTATGAAAATGCGTCTTGTGTTAAAGGCGCATTTTCATAATAATACATAATATAGAGTGCCGAGTTACTTGCAGACGTTCTTATTGCAGATCGATGAACAGGGAGGTCAGTTCCTGAGCCTGCTCTATCAGTTGGTCGGAGAGAGGACGGTGATTCCGTACATATCGGCTTATCTCCATCATGAGATTTACCAGTCTGCCACGAATGTCTTCCTTGGGAGGACTCCAGCATTTGCCGGCTTTCCGACCATTGAAAAAATGGTAAGTTTCACCATCAACACCAATCACGACCAGTTCTCCGGGCTTAGGTTCTTCCTTATCCCTGGCAGAGCCTACAGCTGCATCGAAAAGTGCGGTCAATACGTTATTCTGCTCATCGGTTATGGTCAGCGTGCTTGTCTCTACAGGTACACCGTCTTCAACGGACTGTACTGCAAACTTATCCTTAGCCTTCCTAAATACAAGCTCTCTCTTGTCGGGATAGAGCATTATGCTTGACATGTAATCAAATGAAGGGTTTGAAACCATACCGTATGCCTTGTCAAAACCGGGGGTCAAAACAGTCTTGACTATCTGGCTGAAACCCTCCATCGTGCATCTTTCCAAGCGTTGTGCCGTAGCAGAAGTTGTGGCTGCAAGCACCAAAAACGCAAATAATACTGATTTCTTCATAATGATAATCTGTTTCAGAACCGTAGATTTGACATCATCTCCTCCATTGATTGGCTGAATTTGATTGTCAACGCCGAATTGTTGGTTATCCTGGAACCGTCATCATTCAGGAAAGCAGCCTGCCCTATCTCTTTTACAGATGCGGGAATGGTTATCTCCGCATTGCGGCAATTGCGGAATGCGTTGCTTCCGATGCGCTCAACACCTTCAGGTATCACAATCCTTTCCAGTCCCCAGCATTCGGCAAAAGCACTTTCGCCTATCTGCTTTACCCCCTGAGGTATGACAGAGTTCTTGCAGCCCACTATCAGGGTTCCAGATTCCTTGTCAATCAAGACATTGCTGCCAGCGGGTGATTCATATCGGCTATTACGCGGGTCCACATCGATTGATACAATATCCTGAATGGAAGAAAAAGGTTGACGACCTATCTCCCTGACTCCTGCAGGAATATGGATTTCGGTGATTCTGCCATCTTCAGTAAAGACGTCATCTCCCAGGTATTCAAGTTTTTCAGGTAACGGGAATTGTTCCAGTGAACGGCATTCCCAGAAAGCTTTGTTCCCTATCCGCTTGATAGAATTGGGGAGAGTCACCTTTTCAAGCCGCATACATGATGCAAAGGTTGATTCCTTTATTTCTTTCACCCCGGACGGAATGACTATCTCTTTCAATCCGGACACGATGAAAGCCTCGCGCTCTATCTCCTTGAGAGTTGAGGGAAGGGTAATGAATTCCATTCTGTCACATGCGGCAAAACAATTATGACCTATAGTCTCAACCCCTTCAGGTACAACTACGGATTGAACTTTGTCAAGTCTCTGGAAAGCGCCTGCACCAAGCCTCTTCACACCCTTGCCTATAGTAACGGTTTCCACGCCGTACGAGAACTGAAATGCACTGTCACCTATCTCTTTTACCTTTCCGGGGATAACCAGTTCAGGAGCCAGTCCACTGCAGTTTGCAAAAGCTTTTGTTTCGATTGTTTTGAGCGATGAAGGAAGACTTAAAGGAACGACGGGCTTATAATTTGAGAATGCCTCGCGTCCAATATTTTCAAGACCTTCGGGTAGTGTAATGGCCTTATTGGCCTTACAACCGGCAAAAGCGCTTTCACCAATGGTCTTTATGCTATTAGGAATGACCGTGTTTTCACATCCCAGCAGCAATGCGTTGTCTTTGGTCCTTATGATGGCATTGCAGTCTTCTCTTGAATCAAAGTACCTGTTGGCTGTATTGACCTTAATGGAGGTTAGCATATCCAGTTGGGCAAAAGCATTTCTGTCTAAACTCTTTAGGCTGGCCGGCAATACTATATCACTGAAACCGCTGCAGAGCATGAACGCTTCCTGGGCTATCTCCTCTATGCCTTCGGTCAGTTCCAACGGTCCGTCAAAATGGCAATGGTAGAAAGCGCGATAGCCAATCTTCTTTATGCTGTGAGGAATTCTTGTGGTAGCACAGCCCATAACAAGCTCGTTGCTACGGGTTAGGATGATAGCATTACACTCCTCCCTTGAGTCATAAAGCCTGCTGCCCTGAGCAACCTTGATGGATCTGATTCCGGTACATTCAAAGAATGCGTTTGTCCCTATCTTCTCAAGGCTTGCAGGGATACTGATTTCTGTCAATCCGCTGCACTCCTGGAATGCGGCATTGCCTATGGACTTTACACCTTCCGGGATAATGACCGATTTCAGTCCTTTGCAGACCTTGAAAGCGCTGTTTCCTATAGCAGTGATACTGCCGGGTATTATCGTTTCCTTGCATCCCAAAACAAGTGTGTTTGTGGCACTTTCAATGATTGCGTTACACCCTTCACGTGAATCATACACAGTATTACCAGGTGCCACCTCAATGACAGACAGGTTACTGCAACCCTTAAATATATCGGAACCGATTCTGACAACGCTTTCAGGTATGGTTATGGAATATAATCCTGTAAGTCCTTCAAAAGCCGAAAAACCTATCTCTGTCACGCTGCCGGGGATAACAATACTCTTAAGACCATAGTTCTCATATAGTGTATGGAAAGCCATTTCACCAATTTTGGTAACCGGCCATGTCTTGCCTTCATGCTCTATGCATGATGGTATGACCAGCTCCCTTTCACCGTTATACCGTTCCATCGCCAAACCTCTTTCACCATAGGTATGACGGCACAACACTGCTCTCTCATTTTCAATATAGAACCATAGACCGTCAACATTGAATACCGGATATATCTGGTCACCCAGCATTTTAATTGCCGATGATGAATCACTCTGTGCCGTATTGGAAGTATCGTACGCTACATTTGCTGTAAGGGCAAGTGACAGGCACATTATTAGCGGTATATATAGGAATCTGACCATTTGCCACTTACCGGATTTTTTGCGGTTCATCATATCTATGCGGCTCTCTACGCCGTTGCCGTCGAAACACTCTACGATATTGAATGCCAGACCACACTTGGATTGGCTCAACAGCAGATATTGGTACGGTCGGGCATCGGACACGGATTTCAGGACGTCGGCATCGGCCTGCTGCTCATGTACAAGGCACAGGTCACGGCGCAATACCCAGACGGCGGGGTTAAACCACTGGAACAGCGACATAAAATCAAGCAGCATGAGTTCAAGCGGATGACCGTGTGCTATATGGGCCTTCTCATGCTTAAGGACGTTGATGTCAATGCCGGCATAATCCTTTTTACTCACCACTATGGTTCCAAGCCAGCTGAACGGGCTTACGTTCTTATCGGTAACAACAATCCTGTAGCCGTCACCGCGTTCAACTGTCTCTCCACCTCTAACTATGGCCGAAACCTTGAGGATAGAGCGTACCCTGAGCAGGAGCATAACAATGAGACCTGCCAGATATGCAGCCAGCAGGATCTGGAACAGTACTGCGGTTTTATCCTTGTGTACTGCAGGTGCCTGTTCTGCTGCGTTCTCTGCGGCCGATACGGATGGTGCAGGGGCACTTGTTTGTGCAACAGGAGAGAAAGGTTGGATCTGATTTACAGGAGTAGCAGCGGGCTGAGCGGATGCTACGGTCTGAGCCACCGGGTTCTTGCGTATATCACGATGTACTGTAATGACAGTTACAGGGAGAACATAGGAGAGTACAAGCGAGAGCATCAGGGCTCCGCGCTTAAGGCCGTGGAATGTCTCGCGGCGCAACAAAAGGCGGTACATAAGAACAAAGGCAATGGTTAGCAGAGCCGCCTTCCCAAGGAATAAAAGGACTTGAGTATTCATTTTCTGTTTTCAATTTTGTCAATAATACGCTTGAGGTCATCAACTGACAGACGCTCCTCCTCGACCAGTCCCAGGACTACGCTCGAGTATGAGCTGTCAAAGTATTCATTTACCAGCCCGTGGAAACCGTCCAGACTGTATGCCTTGCGTGACACTACAGGGATGTACTGGTAGTTGCTTCCATAAGCCTTGCGCTCCAGGAAACCGTCCTCCATCAGAGTGTGCACCTGATTGGAGAGAGTGTTGAAATTGGGACGGGGTTCCTCATAATGCTCCTGCAGTTCACGTACAAACATGGGACCATAGGTCCAGAACTGCTCCATGATGATTTTTTCCTTTTTGGTGAGTTGTCTCATAAGCAAACACAAATTGATTTTGACGCAAATCAAAATATTTTTGATATACGTCACAAATCTTTTGTGTTAATAATTGTTATCTCACCAAAACAGTACAAAAGGGGTCTGTCCCCTTTTGTATCATTTTTTGCGGGAGTGGAGCATGAGCCAGATGCCGGCTATGATGAAGGGGATGCTCAGGAGCTGACCCATGTCCAGTGACATGCCCTGCTCAAAATCCACCTGGACCTCCTTGCAGAACTCTATGAAGAAGCGGAACGTGAATATGGTGGCTATGCAGAACCCGAAGTAGAATCCTGAGCCTACCTTTTCCTTGTGCTTGCGGTAGATGAGTATGATGGTGGCAAAAATGATCAGATAGGCGATGGCCTCGTAGAGCTGTGCGGGATGGCGGGCGAAATCCTCACCGTTCTGGACAAAGATGAATCCCCAGTCGGTGCCGGTGGGCTTACCCACAATCTCGGAGTTCATAAGGTTGCCGATGCGGATGCAGGCTGCGGTGAGCGGGGTAGCCACGCAGACCATATCAATGCATTCCAGCAGTTTGACCTTGTATTTGCGGCAATAGAGCCACATTGCTATGAATATGCCGATGGTACCGCCGTGACTGGCCAGACCGCTGTAACCAACCAGTTTCCAGCCTCCCTGCGGCATGAACCGGATGGGCAGCAGCATCTCTATGAAATGCCTGCCGCTGGTCAGATAGTAGTCTGCCTCATAGAACAGACAATGTCCCAGGCGGGCACCGATAAGAATGCCTAGGAAACAGTAAAGGAACAGAGGTTCATAAATCTCCTGTTTTATGCCGCGGTCCTTGTAGAATCTCTTGACAAGCAGGTAAGCGGCCACAAGACCGATCACCCACATGAGTGAATAGTAACGGATGGGCAAACCCAGCAGACGGCAGAGTTCACTGTCGGGGTTCCATACTACTGCAAGAAAATTCTCCATAGTCCCTTATATTTATTACACGTTAAAGCGGAAATGCATAATGTCACCGTCCTCTACCACATAGTCCTTACCCTCCACGTAGAGCTTGCCTGCATCGCGGACTGCGGCCTCGGAGCCCAGTTCCACATAGTCGTTGTACTTGATGACTTCGGCGCGGATAAAGCCCTTCTCAAAATCGGTATGAATAACACCTGCGCACTGAGGTGCCTTCCAGCCCTTGCGGTAGGTCCAGGCCTTTACCTCCATGGGTCCGGCAGTGATGAATGTCTCCAGATTGAGCAGGCTGAAGGCCGATTTCACAAGACGGTTTACGCCCGATTCCTCCAGACCCAGCTCCTCGAGGAACATCTGACGGTCCTCATAACTCTCCAGCTCGGCAATCTCGCTCTCGGTCTTGGCGGCAATCACCAGCAGCTGTGCGTTCTCGTCCTTGATGGCCTCACGCACCTGCTCCACGTATGCATTGCCGGTCTTGACGCTACCTTCATCCACGTTGCATACATAGAGCACGGGCTTGGAAGTTAGAAGGAAAAGGTCATGGGCAATTTTCTCCTCATCCTTGGAGTCAAACGTTACGGTACGGGCCGATTTGCCCTGAAGCAGGACGTCGCGGTAGGCATTAAGCACATCGCATACTATCTTGGCCTGCTTGTCGCCAACGGCAGCCTGCTTGGCCACCTTCTGCAGACGCTGGTCAATGGTCTCAAGGTCCTTTATCTGGAGCTCGGTGTCAATTATCTCCTTGTCACGCACGGGATTTACGGTGCCGTCCACATGTGTCACGTTCTCATCGTCAAAGCAGCGCAGCACATGGATGATGGCATCGCATTCACGGATATTGCCCAGAAACTTGTTGCCCAGACCTTCGCCCTTGCTGGCGCCTTTTACCAGTCCTGCTATATCCACAATCTCAACGGTGGCGGGAACTATCCGGCCCGGATGAACCAGCTCGGCCAGTTTATTGAGACGCTCATCAGGTACGGTTATTGTACCTACGTTGGGTTCGATAGTACAGAAAGGAAAGTTTGCCGCCTGCGCCTTAGCGCTTGACAGACAGTTGAAAAGTGTGGATTTGCCTACGTTGGGCAGGCCTACTATGCCGCATTGCAATGCCATTTGATGCTAATATTTTGTAAGTGTATGCAAAGATACTACAAAAAACATTGGCGTTGGCGTTGGCGTTGGCTTTTTCACTTAGGAAGGAAGCCAATGCCAAAGCCAATGCTAAAGTAGCGGCGCAGCCGCTTCATAGCATATCGTTGTCTATCATCCAGATAATCTCCTCAATCATGGCATCCTCCTCATCATGTTCAGGATCATACTCTTTCTTGAGCGATGCACCGAACAGGGATGCGAAAGTCTGGTAGAATTTGGCCTTGAAACCGCCGATAAAAGCCTTGATAAGATCATAACTGGTCTGGTTACATTCACGGTCTATGAGTTTGATGAGGAGTTTTCCCTGTGCCAGGGTACATCGTTTCATTATCGGAAGATACTGGTCCCAGACACCTTTCTCCACTTTTTCCAGATGTTCCTGACGTGCCTTGTCATCGGGGAGCGTCTGCATATAGAGATATGTTTCAACAAGGATGGCCTTGACTTCGAGCGCAATGGGGTACATTTTCTGTACATTGCGGGTAAGTTTATCGTATTTCTTCTGTTTGCGGGCGGTGGGATATTCACGACGGCCGTATATGGTAACCTCCATGATTTCAAATGTGGGGACTGTGTCTCCGTCAATGATAGTGGCCAATGCCACAAGTATGCGCTTCTGCTTGTCGTCGTCAGATTCGGGCGTCATGCAAAAGGCAGGAATGCACATCAGGAAGGCCATTAACAGTAAGGTCGTACGTTTCATGTCTGCAAAATTATCAATTCTCATAAAAATGACATACTTTTGGGGCACTACTTTGAAGAACAAATGTCTCTAATACTATTATACTATGAATTCAAGATTGTTAATACCCGTGATTGCGGGGCTGTTGTCGGTCGGTAACGCCTTTTGTCAGAACGATCCGCCGGGAAGATGGGAGAATGTACTGGAAATGCTTCTGTCTGATGAAGACCTTTCGCAGGAAGCCCGTGATGAGATGTCGGACATTTATGAGTCAATGCATGATTCACCCCTTAACATCAATACCGCCACAAAAGAAGAGTTGGCCATGCTGCCGTTTCTGGATTATGGACAGATAGAGGATATCCATGCATACATCTATATGCACGGCCCCATGCTTACTCTGGGAGAGCTGCAACTTACAGGCAGCCTGGATTTCAGGACCCGTCAGCTTTTGCGCTATTTTGTCTATGCAGGCGAAATCCCGTCTGAAAGGAAGAGACTCAAAATCGGGGATGTCCTGAAATACGGACGCAGCGAGTTGGTGACACGCATGGATATTCCTCTCTATTACAGAGACGGTTTCAGATACCATTCTCCCGATGAATTAAAGCGTTACCCCAATAGGGCATATTTGGGAAACCGTCTTTCAAATTCAGTGCGTTATTCGTTCAACTGGCATAACCGTATAAGGCTTGGACTAACGGCCGATAAGGATGCCGGTGAGCCGTTTCTGGGGCGTAACAGCACCGGTTATGATTTCTGGTCGCCTTATCTGTATATAAAGGATATGGGTAGGCTAAGGGAACTGGCTTTGGGCAGATTCAAGGCTCAGTTCGGATACGGACTGTTGATGGGCTCGGGTTTCAGTACCGGCAAGAGCATGGCCCTGTCATCTGTCGCCCGAAACAACCAGGGAATCAAGCCTCATTCATCGACACAGGAATACGGTTATTTATGCGGAGCTGGAGCGGCTGTAGGATGGGGGCATACCACATTGACCCTTTTGGGAGCGTCCACGCCTTCTGATGCGACAATTAAAGGGGATTCGGTGATAAGTTCTTTCAAGGAGGACGGCTATCACAGGACAGAGCTGGAGTGGTCTAAAAAACATAATGTGTCAATCATTACTTTTGGCGCCAATCTCCGATACAGCTTCCGGGGTCTTAATTACGGATGTACGGTCCTGACTGAAAGGCTGTCGCTGCCTTACAAGTTGACTGACACCTATAATGGTCTTTCGGCCGACTGTTCGATCCATCGCCCCC
>CADCLI010000011.1:3018-48563 GCA_902802285.1 uncultured Bacteroidales bacterium | reverse complement strand
CGGCCGGTGTTGATACCCACCATGGGGATGCCTTTGCTGCCCACGCGGGTAGCGGTGCGAAGGAAAGTGCCGTCGCCGCCTACGCTTATGACTGCATCGGCGGTAAAGTCATTGCCGTCAAACAGAGTGTCATAGGGGATTTGGAGCCCTTTGGTTCCGGTCAGGAACTCAAAGTAGGGGCGGTCTACGGATATCTTGTCACCGAGAGTGCGTAACAGGTTGAAGAACTGCTGCTCGTGACCGCAGAACTTGCCTGATGACGGGTTTCCGAATATTGCGAAATTCATATCACCTTTATGTCTTTTTAAGCAATGATGAGCGGAATTATTCCTATCTTTGCTGATTGAGCAGCAGAAATGTGATGCTCACGGCAAAGATAGTTCATTTTATCAAAGTGAAATGACTTATGACCAGATTAAGTGTAAATATCAATAAGATAGCCACCATACGCAATGCACGCGGCGGTAACAATCCGGATGTTGTCAAGGTTGCGCTGGATTGTGAGAGGTTCGGAGCCGACGGCATAACGGTGCATCCGCGTCCAGATGAGCGTCATATACGCCGTCAGGATGTCTATGACCTCAAGAAGGTGCTTACAACGGAATTCAACATAGAGGGTTATCCCGCACCGGCGTTCATGGAGCTGGTATGCCAGATCAAGCCCGCACAGGTTACGCTGGTTCCCGACAGCCCCGACCAGATTACCTCCAATCATGGCTGGGATACGCTGAAAAACCAGGATTTCCTGACAGATATAGTATCGGAACTTAAGCGCAACGGCATAAGGGCATCGGTTTTTGTGGATCCGGACCCCATGATGGTGGAACTTGCAGCAAAGGCAGGAGCAGACCGCGTGGAGCTTTATACAGAGCCATATGCCACAAATTATGTCAAATTTGATCCTGAGACAGCGGTAAAGCCCTTTGTGACTGCCGCCAGGAAGGCACGTGAATGTGGGATGGGTCTGAACGCAGGTCATGACCTGAGTCTGGTCAACCTGAGGTTTCTCAAGGAGCAGATCCCCTGGCTGGATGAGGTATCGATAGGTCATGCACTTGTGTGCGATGCGCTCTATCTGGGTCTTGAAAAAACAATCAGTGAATATAAAAAATGCATTATCTGAATATGTTCTTACAATCTACGCTTGCACAGACATTAGGCGACACTTTGGCTCAGAGCCAGGTTGCCGCGCAGTTGGCCGGGGAGAGCGCCGACAAGATGAATCTTTTTGATATGGCTCTTAAGGGAGGATGGATAATGCTCGTCCTTCTCCTGCTGTCCATTTTATGTTTCTACATCTTCTTTAACCGTATTGCAGTATACCGTAAGGCTGCCATCAAGGACCCCCATTTTATGGACCGTATCAACGATTACATGAAGAGTGGAGAGGTCAAGTCTGCACAGATATTCTGTCAGGCAACAGCATCACCCCTGAGCCGCATAGTTGAGAAGGGTGTAGGTTTGTCCGATCATGACGTCAAGGATATTCAGTTGGGTATGGAGAACGCAGCCAATGTAGAGATAGCCAAGCTGGAGAAAGGTCTCAAAGGACTCTCTACAATAGCCAGCGCTGCTCCCATGATAGGTTTCCTTGGAACCGTGATAGGTATGGTCCGAGCATTCTGGGAGATGGCAAATGCAGGTAACAATATTGATGTTTCCCTGTTGTCAAGCGGAATATATGAGGCCATGATCACCACCGTGGGCGGTCTGATTGTAGGTATCATTGCCCTTTTCGCTTACAACTATCTGGTTTCAAGAGTGGACGGTATAGCAAACGAGATGGAGTCCTTTATCCAGGATTTCACCGTAAATCTGGACAAGTGATATGCTGAAGAGACGTAACGAGGTATCGCCGCAGTTCAGTATGTCGTCAATGACCGACATCATATTCCTGCTGCTGATATTCTTTATGATAACATCGACCATGGTGAGCCCTAATGCCATCAAGGTTCTGTTGCCCCAGAGTTCGCAGCAGACATCGGCAAAGCCGCTCACACGCGTCATCATAGACCGAGACCTGAACTATTACACGGCGTTCGGCAATGAAGACGAGATGCCCATATTGTTTGAGGAACTGACTGATTTCCTGATAGACTGCTCTGAGAAGGAGCCCGAGATGTACGTAGCTCTCTATGCCGATGAGTCCGTACCTTACAAGGAGATTGTCAAGGTACTCAACATTGCAAATGAGAATCAGTTCAAGGTTGTACTGGCTACCAGACGCCCTGACAGGAAGTGACCTTTATGAAACAGAAGGAAAACAAGGATTTCAACATATTCTCGCTGTTGTGGACTGTGCTCCTGCATATGGGAGTGATCGGACTGCTTCTGCTGCTGCATCTTAACAAGCCTGTAGTGCAGGCCGAGAGCGGTGTTCCGGTGATGCTGGGCAATATGGGTAATCTGGATACCGACTATGAGTTTACGGAGGTCAACTCTATGCCGGCTCCGGCTCCTGCCGCCGTGCCTGTACCCGAAACTCCTCAGGCTGAACCTGCCATCACACAGAATCTGGAGGAGACCGTGGCCATTGAGACCGGCGAGAAGGAAAAACCGGTAAGACCGGTAGAAACTCCCCCTCAACCCACCCCCGAAGAGATTCGCGCCGAGCAGGAGCGTAAGGCAGCCGAAGAGGCCAACAACCTGTTAGCCAATGCATTCGGCCGCAGCAGCACCATGCAGGCCAGCGCTCCAACCGAGAACAGCGCCGATGTTCCGGGTACTCCCGGATCTGCAGACGGGAACTCAAACCATGGAAAGCCTCAGGGAACAGCCGGATATGGAACATGGGATCTGGGCGGTCGTGATATGATGGGAGAACTGCCGCGCCCGGCATACGATACAATTACTGTAGATCCTGACGGCAAAGTGATAGATACAAGAATTAACAACCGTACAAATACCACCAATCTGCAACTTAGGAATGCCGCTATTACAGCTGCGCGTCAAACCAGGTTCAATGCTATAGGTGGCGAGAACAACCAGACCGGCACCATCACCTACTATTTCAAACTAAAATAATAACCCATCCGGATGGAAGCCAATAGCCAACAGCTAACAGCCGACAGCCGGAGCGAAGCGACGTTTAATAATGGTATACATCTTTCTTGCCGAAGGCTTTGAAGCCATAGAGACCATAACTCCGCTGGACATGCTTATCCGTGCCGGAATAGAGGTCAACACCATATCCATTTCCGATGAATTCCTGGTAAGGAGTAGCCAGGGAATTCCCGTTCAGGCTGATGACCTGTTTGAGAACACTGATTTCAGCGATGCCGAGATGCTGATACTGCCCGGCGGACAGCCCGGATCGACCAACCTTGGCAAGCACAAGGGGTTGGAGGCTCTGTTGCGTGATGCTATGGCCAGAAACCTGCCCGTAGGTGCCATCTGTGCCGCTCCCACAGTGCTGGGCAAGCATGGATTGCTGCAAGGACGCAAGGCTACATGCTATCCCGGTTGCGAGGGTATGCTAAAAGGGGCGGACTGCAAGGAATCATTCGTTGAAAAGGACGGAAATCTGATTACCGCATGTGGTCCCGCCGCTGCTGTAGAGTTTGCAAAGGCTATTATCAGCCTGCTTCGCGGTGATGAGGTTACAGCCTCGGTTTGTGATAAGATGATGTTCGGCCGTGCCTGATGCTTGATCTTGATCAGCGTGACGTCAAGTATCTGCCCGGCGTAGGTCCGGCAAGAGCAGCCCTTCTGAAAGGTGAGCTCCAGATAAGCACGTTGCATGATCTTCTGTACTATTTCCCCTACAAATACATCGACCGCAGCCGCATATTCCTGATAAGGGAGGTGGACGGCACTATGCCTTATGTCCAGCTAAAGGGAAAGATACTTAGTTTTGAGCAAATTGGAGAGGGGCGCAAACAGCGTCTGATAGCCCATTTCACCGATGGAACAGGAGTGGCAGACCTGGTGTGGTTCAGCGGAATTAAATATACACTTGACCGCTATCGTCCGGGCGTGGAATATGTTGTTTTCGGCAAGCCTACGATATTTGGAGGCCGTGTTAATGTGGCTCATCCCGAGATAGACCTGGAGGCCAACATAAACCTTCAGGAGATGGGCATGCAGCCCTATTACAACACTACAGAAAAGATGAAAAAGGCGGGACTTAACTCTGCCGCCATACGTAAACTGGTAAGCAACCTTTTATCTTTGATTGTTGAACCACTCCCCGAGACACTTCCTGGCTGGCTGCGCGAAAAGGAACATCTGATGTCACTTACCGACGCACTTAAGGTGCTTCATAATCCGCGAACTCCACTGGAGCTTAGACTCTCCCAATTAAGGGTCAAGTTTGAGGAACTCTTCTACGTGCAGCTTAACCTGGCCCGTTATGCAAGTGACCGTCAACGCCGGTTTAAAGGTTACGTTTTTGCCCGTATCGGAGAAAAATTCAACTCTTTCTACAGTACAAAACTGCCGTTCAGCCTTACCGAAGCTCAGAAACGTGTTATCCGGGAGATACGTTCCGATATGGGTAGCGGACGTCAGATGAACCGTCTTCTGCAGGGAGATGTGGGCAGCGGCAAGACTATGGTGGCGCTGATGACTATGCTCATAGCCATAGACAACGGCTATCAGGCCTGTATCATGGCTCCAACCGAGATACTGTCGGAGCAGCATTTCGCTAATATCAGCCGTTTCATCGACGGATTGGGCTTGCATGCAGAGCTTCTGACGGGTAGCATTAAGGGTAAGCGCAGGGAGGCGATACTTAAAGGACTCAAGGACGGGAGCGTGAATATCCTGGTCAGTACCCATGCGGTATTGGAGGATCCGGTTGAGTTCAGCCGGCTGGGTTTTGTGGTGATCGATGAGCAGCACCGTTTCGGAGTGGCGCAGAGAGCCAGACTCTGGAGCAAGAGTGATATGCCTCCACATGTACTGGTAATGACAGCCACCCCCATTCCCAGGACACTTGCAATGACACTTTACGGTGACCTTGACGTTTCGGTAATAGATGAATTGCCGCCCGGACGAAAGCCCATATTTACAGAGCATTATTATGACGGCAACCATAAATCCGTTTATGCATTCCTGGACCGCGAACTAAGCAAAGGACGTCAGGCATATATAGTCTATCCGCTGATTGAGGAGAGCGAAAAGATAGACCTGAAGAACCTGGAGGAGGGTTATCTTACAGTTTGTGAGAGATTTTCAGGGTATGCCGTCAGCAAGGTGCACGGTAGAATGAAACCGGCAGAGAAGGATTCCGAAATGCAGCGCTTCAAACGGGGGGAGACACAGATCATGGTTGCCACTACAGTGATTGAGGTCGGAGTTGATGTCCCTAACGCAAGCATCATGGTAATAGAGAACGCCAACCGGTTCGGGTTGTCGCAACTTCACCAGCTGCGCGGACGTGTGGGCAGAGGTGCGGACCAGTCTTACTGCATGCTGATAACACCATATCAACTCAGCGAGGATACCCGTAAACGCATAGAGATAATGACTGCCACTTGTGACGGTTTTGAGATAGCCGAGGCCGATCTCAAGCTGCGCGGCCCGGGCGATTTGGAGGGTACACAGCAAAGCGGGATGGCATTTGACCTGAAACTTGCCAATCTGGCTAGGGACGGAGCGCTTATAGAGCATGTGCGTGAAATTGCAAAGGATATCATTTCGTCCGATCCGGAACTGACCCGCCCCGAAAACGTTGTGTTGGGGCGCATGTTGCGTCGGCTTAAGAAAAGTGAATATGACTGGTCATCTATTTCATGAAATTATCATAACTTTGTAGTTTGAAAATATAAAGATGTACAGTAGGCTTTTTGGCAGGATTCTGATAGCGGTTATGATATTCCGGACAGCCTGTTTGGCTGCACAGGATGTTATGCCTGCACCAGTGATACCTGTAAAGCCTATGGATGCCGTAACTGTTCCGGCTCATCTTAACCCCGGAATGGCTGTTGACCTGGACAATCCGGCATCGTTTCTATATCCGGAATGGAGTAACGAGTACGTCCACAAATTTGATGATGTGCCACTGCCTGATTCGCTCGTAATATCGATGAAGGGATATTGCATGCCCACAGACAGCACACGCATCACTGACAGATACGGATACCGTTCCAACCGTGGTAGACAGCATTTCGGGTTGGACATAAAGGTGCTCACGGGCGATACCATACGGGCAGCCTTTGACGGCAAGGTGCGTATATCACGTTATGAGCGTCGAGGATACGGACACTATCTGGTGATACGCCACCCCAACGGACTGGAGACGCTTTACGGACATCTGTCCAAGAAACTGGTGAGTGAAAACGATATAGTTCATGCCGGTGATCCGATAGGACTTGGAGGCAATACAGGAAGGTCCACGGGTTCGCACCTGCATTTTGAGACCCGCATACTGGGCAATGCAATAAATCCGGCTTATCTGTTCGATTTCCCGAACCGGAAAGCGGTGGCTGACTATTATGTGTATCAGAAGAATACCCGTGAGATATACTACAAAGTACGGAAGGGGGATACTCTGATAGGCATAGCGATGAAGAATGAGACCTCTGTGGCCAATATCTGCAAGTTGAACGGTATTTCCAGAAATGCCGTTATAAAGGTGGGACAGACACTGAGGGTAAACTGAAAAGAGAAGTGGTTATGTGTGACAATAAAGTGAGCAAACCTGATACGAACAGGCAGTTTGAGGAGGTAATCGGTACATGCCGCGCCCTGTATGTGAAGAAGCTGCAGGACTACGGTGCGTCATGGCGCATTATGCGTCCGGAGTCTCTTACTGACCAGATTTTCATCAAGGCCAAGCGTATACGCAGCATTGAAACCAAGGGGGTGTCACTCATAGATGAGGGTATACGTTCGGAACTGATAGGTATAGTCAATTACGGGATTATCGCCCTCATACAGTTGGAACACGGTTTCTCGGATACCGTTGACAAGGATTCCGACTGGGCTTTGGGGGAGTATGACAAATACTCGAAAGCGGCACTGGAACTGATGAAAAAGAAGAATCACGACTATGACGAGGCGTGGCGCGGCATGCGTACCACATCGTACACGGACCTTATACTGACCAAGATAAACCGCACCAAGGAGATAGAGAGCCATAACGGCAGGACGGTGGTGTCGGAGGGCATTGATGCCAACTATATGGATATGATAAACTATGCGGTTTTCGGTCTGATAAAAATAATGGAGCAATCGCAAAAGGACTAAAAAAATGTGTGCTGAAGAAGTCAAGAAAACCAATATGCCGTTAAAGGTCCTGGTAAATTTCTGCCGGGTACTTTTAGGTGTGACTTTCATGTTTTCCGGTATAGTCAAGGCTATAGATCCCGTCGGAACCCAGATAAAATTCTCGGATTATCTTTACGCTTTCGGTATGGGTGGAACTATGCTGGATTCCACTCTGCTTATTTTGGCTTGTCTGCTTGCCGGATTTGAAATACTGATTGGCTCTTATATGCTTATCGGCTCTTTCTGCAGAGGATCGTCCCTGCTGGTATTGGTTATGATGCTTGTCATGACCCCGTTTACCCTGTATCTGGCTGTCAGGAATCCGGTAGAAGACTGCGGTTGTTTCGGCGATGCCCTGGTGCTTACCAACTGGCAGACTTTCGGCAAGAATGTGTTCCTGCTGGCTCTGGCGTTGCTAGTGTTTATAAAACGCAGTCTTATTGTACCTTTTGTTGAAATCAGGAGATTCTGGCTTATAACGGTTCTGATAACCCTTATCTCCGTAAGGTTCATGGCCGGTAACGTAAAGAATCTGCCGATACTTGATTTCAGACCCTACAAGGTGGGCACAGACCTTCGCGAAGGAGTATTGGGCAGTAACAGGAATCCGGAAATGTCTGATTTCTCGCTGATGGATGCCGATATGAACGATGTCACAGACAAGGTCCTGAATAACCCCGGTTACTCTTTCCTTCTGGTTGCTCCGCATCTGGAGGATGCAGGCGAAAACGGGCTGGATCTTATAGATGACCTTTTTGACTATTGCTCACAGTGGGGTTATTACATGGTAGGAGTGACCGCCTCCGGCAGTGATGTCGTCAGGACGTGGACCGAAAATGCCGGTGCCGAACTGGATTTCCTGTACTGTGACGAAGTGCCGCTTCAGACTATGGTCCGTTCCAACCCGGGGCTCATGCTCATAAAGAATGGCGTGCTGATAAACAAATGGAGTTACTCCTGCATCCCGTCGGATGTGGAACTGTCCGGTCCATTGGACAGGATAAGTGTAGGAAGCACACCTGTTCCGGACCCGATGAAGACCCCATGGGCAGTTGCATTGCTCTTTGTCCTGCCTCTGCTCATGACTGTGCTGATAGACAGAGTAAGAAGATTGATTCAATAACACTTTATAATACTGTTTGAAATGAGAAAGAAAATTGTTGCAGGAAACTGGAAGATGAACAAGACTCTCCAGGAAGGTATAGCTCTCGCAGAGGAGCTGAATCAGGTGTTGGCTGCCGATAAACCCAATTGCGATGTTATTATCGGTACACCGTTCATTCATCTTGCCAAGATATCTGATATCATTGACCACAAGGTCATCGGTCTCAGTGCCGAGAACTGCGCAGACAAGGAGTCAGGTGCTTACACCGGTGAGGTATCGGCCGCTATGGTCAAGTCAACCGGAGCCGAGTATGTAATCCTTGGTCACTCAGAGCGCCGTGAGTACTATCACGAGACATATGATATTCTTAAGGAGAAGGTTCTGCTGGCTCTTGCCAACGGTCTTAAGGTTATCTTCTGCATCGGCGAGTCTCTCGACGAGCGTGAGAAGGGCATCCAGAACCAGATTGTAAAGGCCGAGCTGGAGGGATCAGTATTCAACCTCTCTGCCGATGAGTTCAAGAACATCACCATTGCCTACGAGCCCATCTGGGCTATCGGAACCGGTAAGACCGCTACTGCCGATCAGGCTGAGGAGATACACGCTTACATCCGTTCAGTCATTGCCGACAAGTACGGCAAGCAGATTGCCGAGGATACATCTATCCTTTACGGCGGCTCATGCAAGCCTTCAAACGCCGGTGAGCTTTTTGCAAAACCTGACATCGACGGTGGTCTTATCGGCGGCGCCTCACTGAAGGTTGCCGACTTCAAGGGCATCATCGACGCATGGAAGAAATAAGAATGAAAAAAGTTGGGATTCTAAGTTTCATGCTTCTCTTTACGGTCCTGGCCGGTGCCCAGCAACGGACACTGGTTCAGGAACTGGAGAGAAATGTCCCGGCCAAGGGCACCGTCCGCATTGAAAGAGACGTCCGTCTGGACAGTCTTATAGGCTATTTATCGGAAGCGGATTTAGGTACCAAAATTAAAGCCAAGGGATTCCGCATCCAGGTGTTTGCAGGAAACAATACCCGTGCATCCAAGGAGAAAGCAAATGAGGCGGACCGTTATATCCGCGCCAATTATCCCGACCTGTCGGTACACACGGAGTTCCGCAATCCGCGCTGGTTGTGCACCGTAGGTGATTTTCTCTACTATGAGGAGGCTTATGATGTCATGCGCAAACTCAGGAAAGAGACCCCTTATGGCAAGAGTATAATCATTTTGCGTAATCAGGATATTACAATTCCGCTATGAGTTCACTGATACCGTATTCCGACGAACAGTCCGGGAAGTTCCTGGCACTTAAGCATCATTATGAGGAGATACTGAAACTGATTGAGCCTGACGCAGGTCGTGAGGGGCTGGTCCGTACGCCTCTGCGTGTAGCCAAGACGCTTCTGGATTTTACCAGCGGTTATGAGATTGATCCTGCAGCCATACTTAAGTCCGCCATGTTCAAGGAGGACTACAGCCAGATGGTGATAGTAAAGGATATTGACTTTTACTCACTTTGTGAGCATCATATGCTGCCATTCTACGGTAAGGCTCATGTGGCATATATCCCCAACGGCTATATCACTGGCCTGAGCAAGATTGCACGTGTGGTTGATGCATTCGCACGCCGGCTACAGGTGCAGGAACGCATGACATCCCAGATTAAGGATTGCATTCAGGATACTCTCCAGCCGCTTGGCGTAATGGTTGTCATAGAGGCCAGCCATATGTGCATGCAGATGCGCGGCGTAGAAAAACAGAATTCGGTAACAACTACATCCGATTTCACCGGCGCATTCAACCGTGCCAAGACCCGCGAGGAGTTCATGAACCTCATCGCCCGAAAATGATACAATTGGGGACAGTCCCCTTTTGTACTATTTTGTGAAAATGATACAAAAGGGGACTGTCCCCAATTGTATCATTTTCACAACGTGATGACGCGGTCTCCTAATATCCTGGAGAGTTCGGTGCGGGCTAGCAGGAGTTGCTGATATTTGGTTTGAAGAGATGCAAGAGCGTCCGATGAGGCCTCTTGGATCTCTTTTTCTGTTTTCCTGATTTCAAGACGTACCACCTCCATCTGGTAGTCGGCCATGATGTGACGGGTCAGTTTTAGAAGGTGGGCCTCATCGTCTGTGGGCATGTTATCCTTGAAGAGCTTGCTCAACTGGTAGCGCTCTTCCATGAGGCTGGCGGCGGTCAGGCTTACGAAGGTCTCGGGGTGGGACATGAAAAATTTCTCTGCATTGAAATCCTTCTCTTCCAGATGATCGGCCATGATCTCTACAAAACGCTTGTAGACCGGATGGCGGAATTCAAGCCCGTCATTCTGCAACGAACCCACTATGAACTGCCCTACGGTTATATTCTGCTCCAGGCCCTCTTCGTTCTGAATGGTACACATCACGCGGCCGCCGTATCTTACTATGAGTTGTGACAGCATCCGCTCCTTATCCATCATGGGCCCCAGACCCTCACGCTTAAGTGCGCGGATATCCTGACGAAGCCTCTCCTCGGCCGATATCTCAGGATCGGGTGCGGGCTCTGCGGGAGCATCGGGATTTCCGGATTCTGATTCCGCCTGTTGCGGTTTCTCTCCGTTTTCATCGGCCGATTGGGCCGAACGTACGGGTTGCTGTGCAGCCGCCTGTAACTGTTCCCGCTGGCGACGGTTTACATCGGTTATGAGCAGTCGCTCATCTATCTTCATGATCTGGCTGCACTCGGTGATATATACTGAACGTACTATGGGGTCCTGAATGACCGATATACTCTGTGTTATGCTCTTGATCAGTTCGCTTCGGCTGTATGGGTCATCCTGTGCGTCCTCCATCAGCAGATTTACCTTGAAACGTATGAAATCAACCTGGTGTGTGTCAATATATTTCTGAAAATCGGTGGCGCTGCGACCTTGTGCGAAACTGTCGGGATCCTCGCCGTCGGGCAGGAGCAGGACCTTTATGTTCATACCCTCGGCCAGCAGCATGTCTATGCCGCGCAGCGAGGCTTTGATTCCAGCCTTGTCGCCGTCATACAATACGGTGATATTGTTGGTAAAACGGTGTATCAGCCGTATCTGGCCCGGGGTGAGCGATGTGCCGCTCGATGCCACCACGTTCTCTACTCCGCTCTGGAACATGCTGATGACATCGGCA
Organism: uncultured Bacteroidales bacterium; assembly: GCA_902802285.1. Classification (GTDB taxonomy): domain Bacteria; phylum Bacteroidota; class Bacteroidia; order Bacteroidales; family Bacteroidaceae; genus Colenecus. The sequence continues at coordinate 37,089 of CADCLI010000011.1, read as the reverse complement.
TAACCCTCAACCAGGAAACAGCGGTCCTTACGGACTATTGCCTGCTTGGCCTGCCAGAGTCCGTAGAGCTCGCGGCTCTTGGAGTATATGATGGATTCCGGCGAATTGACATATTTGGCCACCTTGGCATCACTGTTCATGATGCGGCCGCCAAATGCCACCACCTTGCCCGATAATGAGTGGACGGGGAATATCACGCGGCCATGAAAGCGGTCGCGCAACTGGCCGTCGTTCTCCCGTTCATAACAAAGACCTGTCTTGATAAGATTCTCACGGGTGTAACCCTTGGCCAGGGCGGCTCGGGCCAGCGCATCGGGTTCATCGGGACAATAGCCCAGATGGAACTTTTCAAGTATGTCGTCGCGGAATCCGCGCTTGCGGAAATAGGCCAGGCCCACGGCGCGTCCCTTTGGGGTGTTGAGCAGGGTGTCCTTGAAAAAATCCAGTGCAAACTGGTTGGTTATGAACATGGACTCGCGCTCGTTCTGAATGGCTTTTTCTGACTCGGTCAGTTCACGTTCGCTGTATGGGATGCCGTACTTGCGGGCCAGCCACTTGGCGGCGTCCCAGTATGACATCTGCTCGTGCTCCATAAGGAAATGTATCACGTTGCCTCCCTTGCCGCAACTGAAACATTTACATATACCTTTAGACGGCGATACGTAGAACGACGGGGTCTTTTCGTTGTGGAACGGACACAGGCCAACATAGTTGACTCCGCGCTTGCGAAGGGTAACGAATTCAGACACCACATCAACTATGTTTGCAGTGTCAAGAATCTTCTCTATGGTGAGCTGGTCTATCATTCCGGATCAGGCAGGAACAGATGTCAAAATTACAAAAAAAACAACGTTCCGGTGCCTGTTTCGGAATCTTGTGCCCTTTTTAAATAATATTGACCTTTATGTGTGTTTAGTTTGCGGAAAAATCATTTATTTTGTGGACGTAAATATATGTTATGAAAACAGATTCCAAACCTTACAAAATCAGGGAGAAGACCGAAAAGGACGCAGGTTACAGAAGTCTTATCCGTGCAGAACTTGCAGATGAACTCTATGACGGGATCCTGATGATCGTGGTCGCCCGGAAAAAATACCGCGATCCCGATTATTCCGCCAAGCGGTTGGCCGAAGACCTCAATACAAATCCGAGGTATCTTTCGGCAGTTGTAAACTCAAGATTCGGAATGAACTATTCCAGTCTGGTGAACGAAATGAGAATCCGTGACGCTGTGCATTTTCTCACAGACAAACGTTATCAGGATCTCACAATGGATGAGATAGGGCGTATGGCAGGTTTTGCAAACCGCCAGTCGTTCTATGCGGCGTTCTTCAAGGAGAAGGGTATCGCCCCTCATCAGTATAAGAAACAACATCCCTCCAAGTGAGAGATTTTTAAAAGTCTTACGCTATCTGATACAATGACTGAAGGTGAAAGAGTCCTGGATATAAAACGCAAGTTGAGGTTGGATATGAACGGTGTGGCCTCCGGCAGTATGAGGCAGGCGGGCATAGCATACGGGCTCAATTTCGGGGTGGGGATTCCCAGGCTCAGGGAGATAGCGTCAGAAACCGGAAAGGATGCGTCACTTGCGGCTACCCTCTGGAAAGAGGATATCCGCGAGTGCAGGATTCTGGCTGCAATGATATATCCCGAAGATCAGTTCTTGCCCGACATGGCTGATCTCTGGTTGGAACAGATAGAGTTCCCAGACCTTGCAGAGGTGTGCTCCATGTATCTTTTCTGCAAGATGAAGGGTGCTGCCGAGACAGCATTCAGATGGATAGCCTCGGAGAACGATATGGCCCGTTATTGCGGTTTCCTCACTATTGCTCATATGCTTAGAGGAGGGCGCGAGATGGGGCCTCGTTATGTTCAGGAACTTAAGGATCAGGCTCAGGCTGCCCTGAACGGGACGGACCTGAAATGCGCTCAGGCGGCCCGGACCGTCCTGAACCGTCTGGACGGAGACAATGGATAAGGCGGACGCTATAAGTGAAGTCAAGCAGAAACTGGCTGATTTCCTGAAACTCAGTTCCAGGCGCAATACCCCTGAGCGGAACCAGCTGCTTGAGGTAATCTATTCCTCTGAGGAGCCGGTTTCGGCCGAAGAGTTGTCGCACAAGATGGCTGATGACAACCGGTTCAGGATAAGCAGGGCCACGGTTTACAACAACATGCTCCTGTTTGAGAGTGCCGGGTTGGTGCGGAAGGTGTTCATTGACGGCAAGGTGCTCTTTGAGAGGACCGACCGCAACAGGGGTGTAATTCGCCTGATATGCGGCGCATGCGGCAAGGAAGTTGAGATGAACAATGACAAGATGCGCCGTCTCATCAGTGAAATGCGTACCCGCCGTTTCACTGTTATGGGATGGGTGCTCACATTGAACGGGTTATGCGCCAAGTGTTCTGCCGACCTGAAACGTAAACAGAAAAGATTGAACAAAACAGATAACAGAAAATGAAAACAGAAAAGATTGATGTCCTGCTGGGATTGCAGTGGGGTGATGAAGGCAAGGGTAAGGTAGTTGATGTCCTGACTCCGCGTTATGATGTGGTTGCACGTTTTCAGGGAGGTCCCAATGCCGGTCATACACTGATTTTCGATGACAAGAAGTTTGTGCTCAAGTCAATCCCTTCAGGAGTGTTCCAGGGTAACAAACAGAATATCATAGGTAACGGAATGGTGCTTGATGCAGCCCTTTTCAAGGCCGAGGCCGAGTCACTTGAGGCTGCAGGCATTGACCTGAAGAACCGTCTGCTCATATCCAAGAAGGCTCATCTGATACTGCCTACACACCGTCTTATGGACAGTGCTCTGGAGGCATCAAAGGGTTCCAACAAGGTTGGTACCACAGGCCGTGGCATCGGTCCCACCTATACTGACAAGGTGGCCCGTACCGGCGTTCGCGTGGGGGATCTGCTGCGTCCGGATTTTGAGGAGCGTTATGCCGCCGCACGTGCCGCACATGAGCGCACTCTCAAGAGCCTTAACTTTGAGTATGACCTGGCTCCGCTGGAGAAGGCATGGCGTGAGGGCATTGAGTATATGAAGCAATTCAAGTTTGTGGACAGCGAGCACTTTGTGGCTAACCTGCTCAACGAGGGTAAGACCATTCTTTGCGAGGGTGCCCAGGGTACGATGCTTGATATAGACTTTGGTTCATACCCGTTTGTAACTTCATCAAATACAATATGCGCAGGTGCCTGCACCGGTCTGGGTGTTGCTCCGCGCAACATAGGTAAGGTTTACGGTATCATGAAGGCCTATTGCACACGCGTAGGTAGCGGTCCGTTCCCAACCGAACTGTTTGACAAGGACGGTGAGGCACTCTCTGACCGCGGTCATGAGTTCGGTGCAGTTACCGGACGCCGCCGCCGTTGCGGTTGGGTTGACCTGGTAGCCCTGCGTTATGCAGTCCGTCTTAACGGTGTTACTGACCTTATCCTTATGAAGAGTGACGTTCTGGACACATTCCCCACCATCAAGGCCTGCGTAGCCTACAAGTTGCCCGACGGAACCCAGACCGATGAGTTCCCGTTTGACTGCGAGGGTGTGGAGCCCATCTATGAGGAGCTGCCCGGCTGGCAGACAGACCTTACCAAGGTTAAGGATGAGGATGAGTTCCCCGAGGAGTTCAACAATTACATAACCTTCCTGGAGGAGTATCTGGAGACCCCGGTATCAATCGTATCGGTAGGTCCTGACCGCCACCAGACAATTGTCCGTGAGAAATGAATGTTACTGAGCCGATGACGCCGTATGCGTTATATTGGATCCTGTTTATCTTTATAGCCATACTGAGCTATTCAGTGCAGGGCAATCTTAACCGCAAGTTCAAGAAGTACTCCAAGGTACCTACCCGTGACGGCAGCAGCGGTTACGAAGTGGCATGCCGTATGCTTTCCGATCATGGGATAAGCAACGTAAAGGTGACCTGTGTGGATGGGCAGCTTACGGACCACTACAATCCGGAGAACAACACAGTTAATCTGAGCAAGGATGTCTATTACGGCCGCACAATGATGGCTGCCGCCGTTGCCGCACATGAGTGCGGACATGCAGTACAGCATGTCCGGCAGTATGCCCCCGTACAGATGCGCTCTGCCCTGGTTCCTGTGGTCCAGTTCTCATCAAGGATCGTTACCTGGGTGCTTTTGGCCGGAATTATTATGGTTGAGGCATTCCCCGGAATCCTGCTTGCCGGAATAGTCCTGTTTGCAATGACAACCCTGTTCAGTTTCGTCACTCTCCCTGTAGAGGTCGATGCCAGCCGTCGTGCACTGGCCTGGCTCAAGCAGACCACTTCATCGGACAAACAGACTATGGCAGCCGCTCAGGATGCCCTTAAGGCAGCTGCCTACACATATGTGGTTGCCGCTGTCAGTTCATTGGGCACACTGGTCTATTACATAATGATTTACTTATCAAGAAGACGCTGATACATAATGAAACCGTCAATCCCAAAAGGCACGCGTGACTTCACTCCGGTGGAGATGGCGCGCCGTAACTATATCTTTGATACCATTCGCGGAGTGTTCCGCCTGTTCGGATACAGCCAGATAGAGACCCCGTCCATGGAGAACCTCTCCACCCTTATGGGCAAGTACGGCGAGGAGGGCGATAAACTCCTGTTCAAGATACAGAACTCAGGTGATTACATGAGCGGCCTGACCGATGAGGAGCTGCTGTCACGCAACAGTCTCAAGTTGACTTCAAAGTTCTGCGAGAAGGGCCTAAGGTATGACCTCACGGTTCCGTTTGCACGTTTTGTGGTGATGCACCGTGAGGAGCTGCAGTTCCCATTCAAAAGGTTCCAGATACAGCCGGTATGGCGTGCCGACCGTCCGCAGAAGGGACGTTACCGCGAGTTCTACCAGTGCGATGCCGATGTGGTAGGCTCTGACTCGCTGCTCTATGAGATAGAGCTCATCCAGATGATAGATATGGTATTCAGCCGTTTCGGCGTACGTGTGGCCATCAAGTTGAACAACCGCAAGATACTGGCCGGAATAGCCGAATCCATCGGTCAATCCGACAAGATTGTGGATATTACCGTAGCCATAGACAAGCTGGACAAGATTGGTCTGGACGGCGTTAACGCTGAGCTTGCAGAGAAAGGTCTGCCGCAGGATGCCATAGACAAACTGCAGCCCATAATAAAGCTGACCGGCTCCAACAGTGATAAACTGGACACTATAGCAACCGTTCTGGCCGGCAGCGAGACCGGACTCAAGGGTGTGGAGGAGTGCCGCTTCATCCTGGACGGCGCTGCCAAACTTGGACTTAACAACCAGTTGGAACTTGACCTGACTCTGGCCCGTGGCCTCAACTACTATACCGGCGCCATCTTTGAGGTGAAGGCGCTCGATGTGGAGATAGGCTCCATAAGCGGCGGCGGTCGTTACGATAACCTGACAGGTATATTCGGACTTCCGGGTGTGAGCGGCGTGGGCATATCGTTCGGTGCGGACCGCATCTATGATGTGCTTAACCAGCTGGACCTCTATCCCAAAGAGACTCAGACGGGCGTAAAGGTGCTGTTCCTGAACCTGGGTGCCGATGAGGCTCAGTTCTGCATGGGACTGCTGTCACAATTGCGCAAAACCGGCATTCCATCGGAGATTTATCCCGATGCCGCCAAGATGAAGAAGCAGATGGCATACGCCAACGCACAGTCAGTTCCCTATGTGGCAATAGTGGGCAGCAACGAATTGGCCGAGGGTAAGGTAACTCTCAAGAATATGGAGAGTGGCGAACAGATTTTGGTGAGTGCAGATAAGATGACAGAATTGTTAATTGAGAATTGAGAATTCAGAATTGAGAGTTAGCCATGCGGTGCGTTAATTCTCAATCCTCCATTCTCAATTCTCCATTCGAAATATGGAAGATTTCGATATAAGGCAGCAGCAGATGGCAAGCGACAAGGAGCTGGATAACGCTCTGCGTCCGCTCAGCTTTGACGATTTTGCCGGACAGGGCAAGGTCGTCGAGAACCTGCGTGTGTTTGTTCAGGCTGCCCGTCAGCGTGGCGAATCGCTTGACCATACCCTCCTGCACGGCCCTCCCGGACTGGGCAAGACTACACTTAGCAACATAATTGCCAACGAGCTGGGCGTGGGCTTCAAGATCACGTCGGGCCCAGTGCTTGACAAACCGGGTGACCTGGCGGGTATACTTACCTCGCTTGAGCCGAAAGATGTCCTTTTCATCGATGAAATCCACCGACTCTCACCCGTAGTTGAGGAGTATCTCTACTCCGCCATGGAGGACTACCGCATAGATATAATGATAGACAAGGGCCCAAGCGCCCGGGCCATTCAGATAGACCTTAACCCCTTTACCCTGATAGGTGCCACCACTCGCAGCGGTCTGCTTACGGCACCGCTCAGAGCCAGGTTCGGCATAAACATGCACCTGGAGTACTATGATGCCGGGACCCTGCAGAAAATCATAATGCGATCGGCCGGAATCCTGGGTATCCCGTGCGATGTGGACGCAGCCGCCGAGATAGCCGGCCGCAGCCGCGGAACGCCCCGTATAGCCAATGCCCTGCTGCGGCGTGTCCGTGACTTTGCGCAGGTAAAGGGATCGGGCAGAATCACCGTTTCAATCGCCAATATCGCACTTGAGGCACTCAACATAGACAAATACGGACTGGACGAGATTGACAACCGCATACTGACCACCATAATAGACAAGTTCAAGGGCGGTCCGGTAGGTCTGGGAACCATAGCCACAGCCCTGAGTGAGGATGCCGGTACCATAGAGGATGTCTATGAGCCGTTCCTCATACAGGAGGGATTCATAAAGCGTACCCCGCGCGGACGTGAGGTGACTGACCTGGCATACAAACATCTGGGCCGTTCCCGTTATGCCTCGATGTCGGGTGACCTTTTTGATTGAATGCAACATAATTGCAACGCCTTCGGACTTAACCGAGGCGTTTTTCTGTCATACATTTGACAGACGAACATAAAATACAGCTTATGAGACACCTTGTAAAAATAACACTTCTGATTATCATTATGACACTGACAACAGGTACTGCCAGCGCGGATAAGTACAGCCGTGCATGGAAGAAGGTGGAACAACTCATCCAGGATGACCTGCCGGAGAGTGCGGCAAAAGAGATAAACCATATCTGGGATATGGCGGCTAATGATAATGACGGACGCCAGATGCTTAAGAGCGCCGTCTATCTTACACAAGTTCAGCAGACTTTCAGCGAAAAGGGTCTTACTGACGGTATAGACCTGTTCGGCACACTTCTGCCCAATCTGAGGGTACAGGAGCATAAAGCCCTATGTCACGCATTCCTTGCCAAGGGATACATTACCTATTGGGAGAGGAACAAATACAACATGTCCCGCATGTTGCCCAGTGATGAAGTGAATCCTCCGTTGGAGCGTTGGACTCCAAAGATGATATGTGACACCATCTGTTATCATCTGAATCAGTCAATAATCCTGGCAGGTGATGTGGGGTCCGGGTTTTATGAGGAGTTTTTCCCCGGTGGAAACAAGGCCGGTCAGAAACTGCGCCCGCTGCTTATAGACATGCTTATGGATAATGCCATGGTTCTGGTTACGGATTATCGTCTTACCATAAGCAAGCGGAAGTTCTTTGATGACAGACGTCTGTACGGAAGTATGGGGGATTATCTGGAAGCGACCCGTGAACTTACTCCCGATGATCCTGACCTGTGGCAGTTCTATGTGCTAAGGCAACTGATAAACCACAACTTCGCCTCCAAACCCAATATACGCTGCACCATTGACATAAGGAGGATGCAGGTACTGAACAGCTACCTGGAAAACTCCGATGAATGGGGGAAAAATGATGAAGAGTGGCTCAAAGGTGCGGTTGCGCTGGCCCAGTCTTATACACAGAAGGTCAAGTTCAGTACTCTGTTTTACAGTATGGCGGCCAGAAAGATAGAGGATTGTATAGAAGGATTAAAAGGTGAGAAAGCGGTGAGCCTTAAGCGTCAGGCTCATGACATATGTCTGGCTGCCCAGAAGAAATGGCCCAAGAGCGAGGGTGCCCTGGAATGCCGTGCCATAAGGGATGAGATAGAGCGAAAGGATGTGTCCATCGTGTTCAACTCCGATTTCCTGCCGGCAGAGCGCAATATCGCTGAACTGTTCTATACAAATGTCAATACCGTATATCTGAAAGTTGTTGAGGTTCCTGCCAGACTGAAGAGAGAGTCTGACGAGGTAACTCTGCTCTCGCAGATCAACAGGTGTAATGTGGTATCGGAATGGAGCATGAGGGTCAATGATCCTGGAGATTTCCTGGAGCATTGTACCGTTATAAACATTCCACCTGTCATGCAGGGTTGCTATTACCTGTTGGCATCAAGCGGTCCCTATTTCAATAGCGGAGACTGTATCTCATATCAGTATATAGAGTGCAACGGGATAACGTTCATGAAGATGGTCGAAAATAACGGCACTCTGATAGGAACAGCTCTGAATACCCGTACCGGAAAGCCTGTACCTGACTGTAAATATACTGTCTGGCGTCTGAATACCGAAGGTGATCAGGTTAAGATAATGACAAGCGGAATGACCGGCGATGACGGCTTTATCCGGATAGAGGGACTTAAGAATGACCGTTACTCAATTGAACTGGAGACCGCAGGCAACAGGGGTTACTCCACTTTCAACATCCCATGGCAGAGTGATATGCCTGACCGCGATTATATCCGTCTGTTTACGGACCGCTACACCTATTTGCCCGGTGATTCCGTATTTTTTACGGGCGTGGTCTACAACAAGGGAACTGAAAAAGGTGGAATAAAGGCGGGAGTGTATGTCTTGCTGAGTGCTACCGATTATCAGACTGATGTTATCATAGATTCCCTTGTTTCAGACAGCATGGGCGTTTTCAAGGGGTCATACAGAATTCCTGAAAACCAGCGTCCGGGCAGGCTTTTATTGCGTGCCGAATACGCAGAAGACGAAGACTCATATGCCGCGATAGGTGGTTGGACACCTGTGAATGTGGAGTCCTTCCGTCAGCCCAAGTTTGAGGTTGAGATGGCTCAGTGCACTGAAGAGGTTGGCTTGGATGCTCCTGTAACCATAAGCGGAAAAGCCGTATCATTGACTGGCGTACCGTTGGAAGGCGCCTCCGTTATGTGGTATGCAGGTGTCAGCACCGGACATTGCCACAGGTTCTGCATTCCCGATGAGAGAGGCACCGTAAGGGTGGGAGCCGGTGAACTCAAGACTGCTCCTGACGGTTCGTTCAGTTTCAGTGTAACAGTACCGTCTGACATTATCGTGGGTGACCGGGCCTTTGTATCTGTTGAGACCGTCATTACCGATGTCAACGGAGAGACACACGAAGGTCACACATCATATGAGGCCATGCTCAAGCCCGAAAGGCGCATAATGATATCGGCCGGCAGTCCGGTCATAGACAGGAACGGTGACAAAGTCCTGAGGTTGGACATGTACTCATCAAACGGAGCATTATCCGGCCCCATCGATGTAAAGGTGGTTCGTCTGGAGTGGCCGGAACAGCCGGGACTCAAGCTTCCTTTCAGCGTACGTCTGGGCATAAAGGAAGAGAAGGACAGGAGAGAGTTGGCACAGTGCGCCGATAACCTGAACCTGAAAGAGCGTTTTCCGCGTTATGATTTTGACTTCAACGGCGATGACATCCGCCAGACCGTGGTGTTTGAAGGTACGTTGCTGTATGACAAGGATGACCGTGAGTCATCAAAGCTGATTCTAAAGGGATTGGCATCAGGTGTATACCGTGTTATAGCCAATGCCCGGGGATGTAAGGAGTTGACAGAGGAATTCACGCTGTACCGTGAGGATGATTCAGACTTTGTACCTCTCAAGCCATTGCTCTGGGGATACGGCGGCATTGCCGACAATTCCGGAACGATAAGAGCCGAACTTGGCGATACCGTACGGATACGGCTTGGAAACAGCCGTAAGGGAACCTTAATACACTATGTCATAGAGAATAGGTACGGAGTCTATGAAAGGGGAATGCTGGAGAGTAACGGACGCCAGCAGGTACTCAGCATCCCTGTAACCGATGAACTTATAGGTATGTTCGCGGTACATTGCAGTGTGCTGTATGAGGGAACATCCGAGAACCTGTCATTCCAGTATGATGTACCTGACAGGCCCAGAAAGCTCAATTTTGAACTCATAACCCAGCGTGATGTCCTGGAACCGGACACTGAGGAGGAGTGGCAGATACGTATAACGGACTGGCAGGGTAATCCTGTAAAGGCCGCCGTGATCCTGGATATGTATGACCGTGCCCTGGATTGGTACGGACCAAACAACATATCTCTCAGCCCGTTCGGCAGAGTCTGGATAGGCGACAGACAATTGCTGGAGAGCCAGTACAGATATGCCAGCCAGTACTTTCCCTGGAACCATTCATTTGGCAATAGCTATGAGTACAAAGGCAAGAGGGCAGTTACCGGAACGCTCCTGAATCCCTACAGATATTACTCCGGGGCCGTAAGAACCCTTTCGGCAGGTATGTTGAGAAACGTCAAGAGTTATTCCAAGCAATCAGCCAACAGACTGACCGGTATAGATAACGGCGAGGAGGAGTCTGTCTTGCTGATGGATGAAGCCGCTGTCGCCGCTGAGCCGCTCCAGGGAAGCGTGGCCGGTCTTGATATTGTTTTCAACAGTGCCATTTTGGATGATGGGTTGCTGGAGACTACAGCCCAAGAGCAGAAGGTGATGGCGCTGAGGACAGACTTTAACCCCACAGGACTGTTTGAATATCTTGTTACCGATTCCGACGGATTGGCAAAGGTACGTTTCAGCGCGCCCCAGCTGCTTACTGAATGGAGGGTTCAGGGCATCAGCTTTACCGATTCGCTCAAGACCGGAAGGGTAGACACCACTGTCATAACCCGCAAGAAACTGATGGTGGAACCTGCATCGCCCAGGTTCCTGCGTGAGTCAGACCGCATGGAGTTTACCGTCAAGGTAAGCAACCTGACAGATCAGGACTTCAAGGCCGATGTCATGATGACCATTACCGATGCCGTTACCGGAAAGCTTCTGAACATTATTGAAGGCGGATACCGCAAGAACGTAACCATACCTTCCGGCGGCATCAAGGGCACATCCTTCAGCGTCAGGGTGCCCGATGGGCTTACGGCAATAACCTACCGCCTTACAGCCCGCACCGATGGCCACAGCGACGGAATAGAGGAGACCATTCCCGTGCTGTCCAACCGCACCCGGGTGGTTCAGTCACTATCTCTGTTCAATAACGGAAACGAGAGACGTACGTTCCGTTTTGAGGTGCTGGACAAGCCCCGTTCCGCCACCATGGCCGATGAGGAACTCACCCTTGAGTACAGCGCCACACCAATCTGGTATGCCATACAGAGCCTGCCTTCACTGATACGTGTGGATGATCCCAGCAACCTGCGTATGTTCCACAGCCTTATGGGGGCATCAATAGCCGAGGATCTGCAGCGCCGCTATCCGGTTATCCGTCAGATGCTTGACGAGTGGGCTGCCCTGCCTGTGTCAGAGTGGCAGACACAGCTGGAACGCAACCGGAAACTGACAGGTACGCTACTTGAGGAGACTCCGTGGCTGCGTAGCAGCAACAGTGAACGCGACCGGCTGCATGACCTGGCCGTCAATCTTGGAACCGACAAGACCGGACAGGTATTGGAGGATGCCCTGGACCGGATAATAAGCGCCCAGGAACCGGACGGCGGATGGTCCTGGATCAAGGGGCTGCCGTCCAGCCTGCATATCACCGATGAGATAATGCAAGGTATGGGATTGCTTATCGAGAACGGTGTCATAGAGGTTACCCCAGAACTCAAGACAGTACTCCAGAAAGGCCTGGATTACTTGGACAACTGTTTCTATAAGGAGTACAATGTAAATGATAAGCCCAAGTCAATAGGTTACAGTGAGCTGAGCTATCTGCTTACCCGTTCCTATTACGCATCGTATCCGTTCAATGGTCAGACACGTGCCAGCCATACCTATTTCAGCAGGCTGGCCGAGATAGAGGACACCCATAACCTGAACCTATACTTCCGTACAGGGTTGGCACTCCTGATGGCCCGTCAGGGTAAGAAAACCGATGCAGAGCATATTGCGGCCACACTGCTGGAACGTTCCTTATTCTCCGATGAAATGGGCCGATATTGGCGTGACAACGCAGGTGGCCTTTTGTGGCACGAGGCTCCTGTTGAGACTCAGTCACTCATAATACGCACGCTGCTGGCAGTGGGCCGCAGGAGTGAGGCTGTGGAGTCTGCACGCTGGCTGCTCAAGCAGAAACAGACCACAGGATGGGGTTCGTCGCCGGCTACCGCCGCCGCAGTGGTGGCACTGATGGCTACCGGTGCCGATGCCCAGCTTGTTTCGGATCCCGATATAACCATTTACGTGGGTAATGATGCGGTTAAGGCATCAGGATCCAAGGCGACCGCCGGATATACCACACGCACATGGCAGGGACCTATCGGCAGTGACAAGGCTACCGTTGCTGTGGAGAGCAAGAGTGATGGCATCAGTTGGGGTGCCGTATACCGCTCATTCACTGAGCAGCTTGACAAGGTGGAGCATCAGGAGAACGGCATGACGCTCAAGCGCACCATATGGCGTGTCATCCACGGCGAAGACGGGTAATCTGGAGTATCTGCAGTTGGCAGATATGCGGGCAGCCACCGTAGAACCGGTCAGCACCCACGCCGGCTATATGTATAACCGGCGCGACGATATAGGTTATTATATAGCTCCCGGCAATTCCCGGAACGTGTTCTATATAGACCGTCTGAGTAAGGGTAGTTATGTGATAGAGTACGATGTGAATGTACAGAAACCCGGCCGTTTCACCGTAGGAAACGCTGTAATGCAGTGTCTCTACGCACCGGCTTTCCGGGCGACTACTGAATCGGCTGTCATAACGGTTGAGTGAGAGAATAGTTTTTATAGATGTATATTTCAATAGTCCTTTTGCGTCGGCCCGCCCGGGTCGTCCTATACTGTTTGTCAATACCGCCCGATTCTGTTAAGACGGTATTAATCCTGACGGCGATAGTGATCCTTTCGCTGGTTGCCTTCACCTTCTATCTTCTGGGAGTCTGCCGGAAAAGCCGTATCGACCAGAAAATAAGGAAATACCTTTATGCGATTGACAAACAGATTTCAACGGAGACATTGAGCAGGGAAACCATCCGCAACCTGAAAATCATCCTCAGGGAAAAAACGGATAACCAGCGCATGGACCATGATACCATTGAGAATCTTAACAGGCAGCTGTTTGACCTGTCAGCCCGGGTGGCCATAAGCAAGGAGAAGATAAACAGGCTTTACTCCAAGGTGAAAGACCTCTTGAGACAACGGTTCCATGACTCTGATTTCCTTTATACCAGATACTATGAGAATCTGGATGACAACCGAAAGACAGAGCGTCTGTACAGGGTGGTCAAAAGCCAGATAGAGGATTTTACCAGTCCCAGGAGCATTGAGCGTCTGGATTCGTTGCTTAATGAAGCCTATTCGGGGATAATGAATAGGCTCACATCGGCAAGCCTGGACCTTAAGGAGAGGGAACTGATGCTTCTGAGACTTCTCCTGGCCGGTTTCTCGGCCAAATCAACAGCCGCCATACTGAAGGATTCGCACCTCAACATTAGTCAACGCAAGAAACGTCTGCTTGACAAAATAGGCAAACTCTCCCCGTCTCTGCTGGATGAACTGGAAACAGTCCTTAATTCTGATTTTTAGCCATTGTATTTGTGCGTTTTTTACAGTACCTTCGCAAATTAAAATAATAATATACCTGATGCAGATATGGTACTGAACTGGATATGGGTTTCGTTCTTCCTTATAGCTTTTGCAGTCGCTGTGATTCGGCTCTGCATGGGCGATTCGAGCGTGTTTCAGGATATAATGGATTCTACCTTCTCATCGGCCAAGACGGGCTTTGAGATTTCTTTGGGCCTGACAGGCGTATTGTCTCTATGGCTTGGTATCATGAAAATCGGTGAGAAAGGCGGACTTGTAAATACATTCGCACGCTGGCTGAGTCCTGTGTTCTCACGGCTCTTTCCGTCTCTTCCCAAGAACGATGCGGCTTACGGGCATATTTTCATGAACATCGCTGCCAATATGCTGGGACTTGACAATGCAGCCACCCCTATGGGACTCAAGGCTATGGAACGTATGCAGGAACTCAATGACAGGAAGGAGATGGCATCGGACGCCATGATAATGTTCCTGGTACTCAATACCTCAGGGCTTACCATAATTCCGGTGAGTGTGCTGGTCTACCGCGCTCAGATGGGGGCGGCACAGCCTGCCGATGTTTTCATTCCCATATTACTGGCCACATTCTTCTCAACGCTGGTGGGGCTGCTGGTTACCTGTCTGATGCAGAAGATACGTTTTGATAAGGTCCTGATAGCCTTTGTGGGTGGATTAAGCCTTATAGTGGCGCTTATCATCTGGGGCTTCTCGCAGTTGCCGGCCGTAAAGATAGGACCGGTCTCGACATCGGCGGCCAACATTATACTGATGCTGGTCATAATAGGATTCATAATTTCGGGAATCAGGGCAAGGATCAATGTATATGAGGCATTCGTGGAGGGTGCAAAGGATGGGTTCCATACGGCGGTAACCATAATACCTTATCTGATAGCAATACTTGTAGGTATAGGAGTGTTCCGCGCATCGGGTGCCATGGATGCTTTGGTTAACGGCATAGGCTGGTGCGTTGAGAAATGCGGACTGGACAGCCAGTTTGTGGGCGCTTTGCCCACTGCTCTCATGAAACCTCTTTCGGGAGGAGGTGCACGTGGCCTGATGATTGACGCTATGACTACCTATGGCGCTGATTCGTTTACAGGCAGGTTGGCATGTCTGTTTCAGGGTTCGACAGATACCACATTCTATATCCTGGCGGTTTATTTCGGCAGCGTGAATATAAAGAATACCCGTTATGCCGTGGGGTGCGGATTGCTGGCAGACCTGGCAGGTATCCTGGCAGCCATATTCCTGGCTTATCTTTTCTTTGCATAAGTTTATTATAAGATGATATCGTTCATTACTGAAAACGTAAAGATGCCCCGGTTGGACCGTAAGGCAGTGAGAGCATGGATTACTGCGGTGGTTGCCACTTATGACAACCGCAGGACAGGTAACCTTAACTATATTTTCTGCAATGATGACCGGATCCTGGAGGTGAACAGGCAGTTCCTGGGACATGACTACTATACGGATATAATCACGTTTGATTACTCTGAACCCGGAGTGGTTAGCGGGGATATGTATATCAGTACCGATACTGTTTACACTAACAGTTTAAAGTTCCGTTCGTCTTATGACGAGGAACTGTTGAGAGTGATAATTCACGGAGTGCTGCACCTCTGCGGATTAAATGACAAGGGACCCGGTGAGAGGGCTGTCATGGAGGCTGCCGAGAATAAGGCGCTTGATATGTGGAATAAGAAACAATTCTGATGATGAGAAAGATACTGTTGGCCGTCGTCTTGATAGCGGCGGGTGCATTCTGTGGCGCAAGAGCCCAGAGCCGTCTGACGGATGCCGATACGCGTCTGTTGGATGAGTGCCGTACGCTGTTCATTCAACGTGATTTCACTGCAGCCGCTCCGCTGCTTGAAGAATGGGCCAGGATAATCTCGCCCAAGGGGCAGGGTGCGACCGAGGAGATTGATTTCATGCGTACGGTGATTGCTGCCGAGACCGATCCGGGTAAAGCCATGCCTGCCATACAGCAGTTTATGGACCGTTATCCGAATTCAATTTACAGCAACAGGATGATGTCTCTCCTGGGCTCGGCTCACTTTGCCAACCATGACTATAAAGGGGCAATAGAGTGTTTTGATGATACTGATCCTATACTTCTGGATGATCAGGACTGCTGCCGGATGGTAAGGCAAAACGCCATTGCTCTGATGCGTTCCGGTCGTGTGGATGAGGGCTTTGTAATGCTCAACATCCTGAAGAATATGATAGATGATCCGCAATCAGACCCTGACGTGGTGTTTTATAACGCCTATGTGGATTATGTGAACGGTAACAGCGCCAGTGCCCGGGAGGGATTTGAGAATTCTCTGGAATCAGACCACGCCGAGGAGGCACTGCTATATCTTGCAGATCTGGACCTGCGTGGTGACGGCGACCATCGTGTCGCCCGCCAGACAGCCGAGAGCATGATTGCCGGCTCTGATGACCCCGTGATAGAGGCAGAGGCTGAACGCATACTCGGCGAGTATTGGTTCGGCAGGTCAGATTGGGCCAAGGCTCAGGACCTGCTTACCAGTTATCTGGCTCAGGATGTCAGTCAGGATGTACGCTATGACAGATATCTGTTGGGACTGGCCTGTTTCAACAATTCCGATATGGACGGGGCGATAGAGAATCTCTCAACCGTTGTAACTGATGATGACCGGATGACACAGAACGCCTGTCTGCATATAGGTCTGGCGGCATTGCGAAAGGGAGATAAGAATCTGGCCCGTATCCAGTTTGAGCGTGCAGCCTCATTGCCAGGGGATGCCTCAATAAGTGAACAGGCTCTCTATAACTATGCAATGGTGATTCATGAGACCGCCTATTCACCGTTTGCTGAGTCTGTAAAGTCATTTGAACGTTTCCTTAACGAATATCCCGGTTCGAAATACGCCGAGAAGGTAAGCAGTTATCTGGTGGATGTTTATCTGAGCACTCCCAGTTATGATGCCGCTCTTGAATCAATTGACAAGATAAAGAGTCCCGGCGCATCGATACTTGCCGCCAAGATGCAGTTGCTATACAACAAGGCAATGGACCTGATGGCATCCGGACAGTATGACGATGTACCTGAACTGTTGAGTTCTGTGATAGCACTGGACCGTTATGACCATGAAATGGCCCTTGATGCAACTTTCTGGCGCGGTGAGGCGTATTTCAGGTTGTCCGATCCGGCGCATGCCGAAGCTGATTACCTGCGTTTCAGGAATACGTCAGGCAACGTCTATTCCAGGAACTACTCTCTTGCCAATTACGGCTTGGGTTACATCATGTATGACCGTAAGGCATACAGAGAGGCTTTGTACTACTTCAATTACGTGGTTGCTGACGGGAACCGTACAGGAATAAGTGATGAAATACGGGCTGATGCCGGAATGCGTATGGCTGACTGCCATTTCTTTGAAAGGAATTATGACCAGGCCAAGGATTTCTATGCACTTGCCATGAATATCGGAAGCAATGCAGGTGATTACGCCCTGTATCAGACGGCTTTGGTAAACGGACTGCAACGAAACTATTATCAGAAGATACAGGATCTGGAGAGACTTATAAACGGTTATCCTGCATCGTCGTATGTGGCATCGGCACTCTATGAACAGGGACGTGCATACCAGCAGACCGATAATCCGGAGAAGGCAGTAGGTGCCTTTGGCAGGATAATAACCGACTATCCCACATCTGACCTGGCCCGCAAGGCTGCCGTAGAGTCAGCGCTTATCTATTATCAGACTGACCGGTATGACGAGGCTCTGAAGGCCTACAAGGAGGTAATCGCCAAATATCCGGGCAGTGACGAGGCCCGTACCGCTTTGGTTGACCTGAAATCAATATATGTGGACAGGGGCGATGTGAACTCTTACATAGATTACATCTCCACTGTTCAGGGTGCGGCACCAATTGCAGTCTCTGAACGTGACTCCCTGAGTTATGCTGCCGCCGAAGGGCTCTTCAGCCGCGGACAGAAGGCTGAGGCCAAGTTGAGGCTGGCGGAGTATCTGTTCCAATTCCCCAACGGAGCCTTCACCATGAACGCTTTGTACTATCAGGGGCTGTTGCTGGAGGAGGAGAATGATTATGACAAAGCGTATGAGAGTTTTATGCGTGTGGCGGCGAACGGGAACAACCGTTTCTCGGAGAGTGCTCTTGACCATGCGGCTTCTATGGCATGGAATGTGGGAGACTGGGAGACTGCGATGGATACATATATCCGCCTTTATGACAAGACCGCAGACGCCGAACGTCAGCGCCGCAGTCTGTACTGCATTGTCAGCAGTGCCGGAAAGATAGAGGAGCACGATGCGGTACTCCTGTACGCCGATAAGGCGCTCAATGCACAACTTCCGCAGGATCAGCGCACCGAGGTAAGTTTCCGCAAGGCCAAGGCTCTGATCCATACAGGTAAAACCGGTGCGGCACGTCCGCTTCTGGAGGAACTGAGCAAAGACACCCGTTCCCAGTACGGGGCAGAGTCTGACTATCTGCTCAGTCAACTGCTGTACGACAGCGGCGACAAAGAGGGTGCCGAGAAGGTGATAATGGCCTTCATTAAGGAAGGTACACCCCATATGTACTGGCTGGCGCGCAGTTTCATACTCCTGAGTGACATATACCGTTCACAAGGCAAGGATGTTGAGGCCCGTCAGTATCTGATTTCGCTCAGGAACAACTACACGGAGAAAGATGATATAGCGGATATGATAGCCGCAAGACTTGAATGATACAGATTATGAGACGATATATTACACTGGCTCTGATAGCCGTTTGCTGCACTGGTGTCATCCGTGCGCAGCAGGAGGGTCTGCCTTCCAGGTCACTTACCATAGAAGGAGCTTACAACCCCACCATGACGGGAACCGAGAAACTGTCACCCGTACCTGAGCGTCGTCAGACAGACCATAAGCCCGCACAGGTAAGTTATATTACCGATTCCAATCCGATGACAAATCTGGAGCGACATCCTATGGGAGCGTTCTCACAGAGTTCGGATGATGTGAAGCAAAGCATTTACAGCGGTCTGGTGCGTTTCGGTTACGGTCTTAGAAATGTACATGACGGTGTGGCGGATTTCAGGTGGCACATATCTGACAGGGATGACTTCCATATTTCGGGGTTGCTTGACGCATGGGCATCGAATCCCATATCGGATTGGAGGTCCAGAATGCTAAACGGTGACCTGACAGCCCGCTATACTCACAGGTTTGACAGTTTTACATTCAGTCTTGACGCTACATACGGCCATTCACATTTCAACTATATGCCCGGTGCGGATATGGATTCGGCCAAGTCCAGGTTGAGCAGCCTCATGCAGAAGGTCAACCGTGGCGGTGTCGGGGTTGCGCTCAAGGGCAGTACCAATGATGTGAATTGGCATTTCGGAGCAGGAATGGAGTTCCTGTCCCGCAACGGATTGGTTCTGGCAGGTACTGATAAGGACAACAGGGAGCGTCTGCTGCGTATAGAAGGTGGTGCCGGGATGCCTTTCAAGGGCGGTATTGGCGGAGTCGATTATTCGCAGAAGACTGCCATATATGACTGGCAAGGCTTAAACGGATCGGATTACGGTTCGTTCACCACTTTTACGCTCTCCCCTTACTGGAGGCAGACATGGGGTAAACTCAATGCCGGTTTCGGCCTGAACCTGGATGTCCGGACTGCAGCAGGACACAAGGTGATGCTTTCTCCCATGATTACGGTTTCATATGATACAAACGAACAGCTGAGACTGTTGGCCGGACTCACTGGCGGACTGCAAGACAACTCCATGAGGACCCTGGGACGTATCTCACCCTATTGGTCAGAGGAGGAGCGCATCAGGGACGGCTATCAACTTATGAATCTGTCTGCAGGCTTTGCCTACCGGTACGGTACTTGGCTTAACGTCTCCCTTAAAGCCGGATACCGTCACACGCTTGATGAGTTGTTCCAGGTCAGGGCTGAATCGCTGATAGTCACATCTATGCTGCGTCAGCGTTCATCCGATGTCCTGTATGCACGTCTGGATGCCGACCTTCTGTTCCAGGACAATACCCAGATCAAGTTAGATATGACATACAACGATTATCTGGGCAGGAACATCGGTGCCTATATGAGGTATAAACCTGCATTTGACGGTACGCTTTACGGACGTACGGTCCTGATGCCGGGATTGGACCTGATGCTGTCATACAAACTAAAGGCATTCCATAGGGTGAACGGTGAGGCGATGCCTACGGTCAATGACCTGGCCCTTACCCTGGACTACGACATCATGGACAACCTTTCGGTATACGTTACCGGTAACCGGCTGGCCGGCGGCAACTACTATTATTATGCAGGTTACCGTGCCATCAGACCTTCGTTGGTGCTGGGTGCCACATATCGCTTCTGAGATTCTTTTTATTAATTTATAATTAATAAGGTGGGCAGATAATTTTTTTTATGTCTGTCCACCTTTTGTATCTCTTTTTTTTGTTCTACTTTTGCCGCACTTTTAATACTGAATAGCATGCAGAAGAATCTGGTAATAGTGGAGTCTCCGGCCAAGGCCAAGACAATTGAGAAATTTCTGGGATCTGATTATAAGGTAATGTCCAGTTACGGTCATATCTGTGATCTCAAGAAAAAGGACCTGAGCATTGACATAGATACATTTGAACCCATATATGAGATACCGGCCGATAAGAAAAAGGTCGTGTCAGAACTCAAGGATGCAGCAAGAAAGGCCGAGATGGTTTGGCTGGCATCCGATGAGGACCGTGAGGGAGAGGCTATAAGCTGGCATCTGTTTGAGACACTCGGACTGAAGCCCGAAAAGACCAAGCGTATCGTTTTTCATGAGATAACCAAGAATGCGATACTACATGCCATAGAGACCCCGCGTGACATAGATACCAATCTGGTTTATGCCCAGCAGGCCCGTAGGGTACTGGACCGTATCGTGGGTTTCAAGCTTTCACCGATACTCTGGCGCAAGGTCAAGCCGTCACTTTCGGCCGGACGTGTGCAGTCTGTTGCCGTCCGTCTGATTGTGGAGCGCGAGCGTGAGATAAGGGATTTCGTTCCGGAGGCATCATATAAGGTGGTGGCTCTTTTCAAGCTGAATATCCAGGGTTCGGTTCAGGAAGTCCGTGCAGACTATGGCGGCCGTTTCAAGACCAGAGAGGAGGCTTATGCATTCCTTGAGAAATGCAAGGGCGCCACATTCACGGTGTCGGATATTACAACCCGTCCGCTCAGAAAGATGCCTGCTCCACCTTTTACCACATCAACGATGCAGCAGGAGGCAACCCGAAAATTCGGATTCACCGTCATGCAGACCATGATGCTGGCACAGCGTCTGTATGAGTCCGGTAAGATAACATACATGCGAACCGACTCGGTTAACCTTTCGACCCTTTGCATAGACTCCTGCCGTAAGGCCATAACCGAATCCATGGGTGAAGAGTATGTAAAGAGCCGTCAGTATACCCAAAAGGCCAAGGGCGCACAGGAGGCTCATGAGGCTATCCGTCCCACATATATGGATAAGGAGACTATTGACGGCACGGCTCCCGAGAAACGTCTGTATGAACTTATCTGGAAACGTACCATAGCATCCCAGATGGCTGATGCTGAGATAGAGAAAACGATAGTGACCATCAGTTCACCCAAGATCCAGGGAGATTTCACCGTATCGGGAGAGACCGTAAAGTTTGACGGATTCCTTAGGGTTTACCGCGAGAGCCGCGATGATGATTCCGTTGAATCACAGGAGACTCAGGGCCTGCCCGAATTCAGCAAGGGACAGAGTCTGGAGTTCAGCCAGATTTCAGCATATGAACGTTTCACTCAGCATCCTCAGCGTTTCAATGAGGCTGCCCTGGTGCACAAGATGGAGGAGTTGGGCATCGGACGTCCTTCAACTTACGCTCCGACCATAGGCACTATCCAACAGCGTGAGTATGTGTTGCGTGAGGATATAGAAGGCACCAAGCGCGAGTGCGATATGTTGCGTCTGGAAAACGGCAGCATAAGCGAGCAGACAGTAACCGAGGTATACGGAACCGAAAAATCCAAACTCGTTCCCACAGATATAGGCATGGTGGTGAATGATTTCCTGATAGAGTTTTTCCCCGACATAATGAACTATAACTTTACCGCTCAGGTGGAGAAGGAGTTCGATGAAATAGCTGATGGTGACAAGCAGTGGAAGAGCGTTATAAGCGATTTCTATGACAAGTTCAGTCCGGCTGTCAACAGTGTCATGACTCTCAAGAACGAGCACAAGGTAGGTGAGCGTGTTTTGGGTACTGACCCTGTTTCAGGAAAACCCGTATCCGTCAAGATTGGCCGTTACGGTCCCATTGTCCAGATAGGAAGCGCCGAAGATGAGGACAAGCCGCGTTTTGCACAGATGAAAAAAGGTCAGACAATAGAGTCCATAACCTTGGATGAGGCTTTGGAACTGTTCCGTCTTCCACGTGAACTGGGTGAGTATGAGGGTATGCCGGTGAGCGTAGGTACCGGAAGGTTCGGTCCTTATATACGTCATGACAAATTCTATGTGTCATTGAGCGGAGTTGCCGATCCGCTTACCATTACATTGGATGAGGCGGTGAAGATGATTCAGCAGAAACATGAATCAGAATCCAAGAAGGTTCTCAAGTCGTTCCCCGGCAATCCTGAAATAGAGGTCATGAACGGCCGTTACGGTGCATATATATCTTATCAGGGCAGCAACTACAAAATTCCAAGGAATCTGGATCCCACCACTCTGACGGAAGAGGAGTGCCAGGATATCATCAAACGTCAGATAGAGAAGACCGGTTCTGCTCCAAAGCGCCGTATTTTCAAGACCAGGAAATGATAAGGGTTTTCCTTATGGGTTTCATGGGGGCGGGCAAAACCACCCTGGGCAAGGCCTTGGCCAAGGACCTGAATGTCTCCTTCATAGACCTGGACCAGTATATTGAGCGCAGGTACATGAAGAGCGTGAGCCAGATATTCGCTCTTAAGGGCGAGCAGGGATTCCGTGAGATTGAGAGCCGTATGTTGCGTGAGGTGGCCGAATTTGATGATGTCATAGTGTCATGCGGCGGATCAACTCCACTCATAGGTGACAATATGGACTATATGCTCAAGCAAGGACAGACCGTCTATCTGAAATGTGATAACGACACCCTGCTGCGGCGTCTGAAGGTGGCCCGTTCACAGCGTCCGCTCATAGCATCCAAGTCCGATGAAGAATTGGCAGCTTTCATAGAGACTGAGACCAGACGCCGCGAACCCGGCTATCTGAGGGCGGAATATATCTGCCCCGGTGACCGTCTGGAGTCACGTGACCAGATATCGGACACCATAACATACCTGAAACAACTTTTGGACCTTAAGAAAGATTGACCATTTATGAAACAGTCACTAGTCATAGTCAAGGTGGGCGGCAAGATAGTAGAGCAGCCCGAGTCCCTGGAGCTTCTGCTCAAGGATTTCAAGGCTATTCCCGGAGCCAAACTCCTGGTACACGGAGGCGGCCGTTCGGCTACTGCCATGGCCAGCCGTCTGGGCATTGAGAGCAAAATGGTGGACGGACGCCGTATAACCGATGCCGATATGCTGGATGTGGTGACAATGGTATATGGAGGTCTGGTAAACAAGAATATCGTAGCCAAACTGCAGGCTGGTGGAATCAATGCGATAGGTCTTACCGGCACTGACTGCAACGTGATGCAGTCCGATAAACGCCCCGTAAAGGAAATTGACTACGGTTTTGTGGGTGATGTCAAGGCTGTGAATGCAGAGTTCCTGGCCAGCCTGATAGAACAGGGCATAGTTCCGGTCCTGGCTCCGCTCACCCATGACGGTAAGGGCCAGTTGCTTAACACCAATGCCGACACCATTGCCGGTGAGGCAGCCAAGGCTCTGGCATCGTATTTTAAGGTAACGCTGATATACTGCTTTGAGAAACCCGGAGTGCTGCTGCATGAGGACGATGAGGGCAGCGTCATACCATATATCTCATATTATGACTTCCCGCGTCTGGTGCAGGACGGCACCATAAGCGGCGGCATGATTCCCAAGATCCAGAACGCGTTCAATGCGTTGCAGGCCGGAGTGTCATCGGTCCTGATTACCAAGGCCGAGTCACTGGACAAACTTACGGGAACTACTATCGCCCTCTGATTACTTGTCGTAGCTGTTTCCCTCAAAGGCACCCTTTACCGGTTCCTTGGCGGGCTCTGCCTCTGCGGCTTGCCGGAGCTCCTGCTCCTGCTTGAGCTTATTGTAGTATCTGACTATCCAGATACATGATACTGTTGATATCAGGATCAATATTATCACCAGTATGACACCAAACGTACTGTCAAGACTTATCCGGCTCTCATAGCCCACACTCATCAGTATGAACGATATGGTGTTGTTGATGATATGAATGCATATGGGAACGAGCAGGCTTTTTGTCTTGCAGTATATCCATCCCAAAAAGATACCGGCCGGCATTGCGAACACCACCTGTATGGGATTGAGATGTATGATGGCGAAGAGTGCCGATGAGATTATGATGCCCCACCACATACTCTTGGTGGCTTTGGCTATCTCTTTGAGTATGACACGCCGCATTATCATCTCCTCCATGACCGGACCTATTATGCATACACCCAGGAATCCGGAGATTGTCCCGGCTAATGCCTGGAACTGCTCTTCCAGTTTGTTGGGGATCTCAAATGCCGATGATAGGAACTCCACGGCATACATGCCGCTCAGAGCAAAGACGATGGATATGAGCAGCACATCGGCGGGTACTTTCTTGAACAGCTCTTTGAAACGGCAGTATTTCAGTAACAGAAGCATAATGATTGTCAGAAGGTCCGATATCAGAAGAGCAATTCCTAAAGTCGAGTTGACGGCCGTTTTGATATCCATACCCTGCATTACGCCGGCAATCACGAATATGGTTGAAACAACAATCTGAGAGGCAAGGAATATGCCTATCGATATGAGCGTCTTTTTAATCTTTTCCATTTTATCTGATATTTACGGTTTGTCTTACTTTGTCGCGGTCTGCCTCCAGCTGGGCTGCCAGCTGCTGCGGCGAACTGAACTTTCTTTCGGGACGCAGAAAGTCAACGAATTCCAGCTTGAGCTCATGGAAGTATATGTCGCGCTCGAATCCCAGAAGGTGGGCCTCGATGGTGCGGGCGTTGCCCTGGAACGTGGGGCGGAAACCTATGTTGAGCATTGCCGGCCATGTCTCTCCGTCAACTGTTGCCAGAGCCGAGTAGACTCCGTCGGCCGGAATCTGCATGAACTCACAGTAGGGACCCAGGTTGGCCGTGGGGAACCCCATCTTGCGGCCGTTCTGCAGACCGTGAATAACAGTGCCGCTTATGGTATAGCGGTAACCCAGCATATCATTGGCTGCTTTGACGTTACCAGCCACCAACTCGCGGCGTATGCGCGAACTGCTTACGGGTGCTCCCTCATAGAGATATGCGTCGGCCGGTATAACTTCCATACCTATTTCATTACCTATGCGGCGGTAATCATCGGCCGTCAGACTGGTGTCGTGACCAAAGTGGTGATCGTGTCCAACAAGCAGAGTGCTTACGCCCAGTCTCTTCTGCAGGAAATCCGTCATGAACGTCTCCGCATCAAGCACGGCCAAGGCCGATGTAAAGTGCAGCGGGAAGCAGTAGTCTATGCCTGTCTTCTCCAACAGGCGCATCTTGTCATCGGGGGTGGACAGCAGGCGCGGGCGGTAGTCGGACTGCAGTATCTGGCGCGGATGCTCGGGGAACGTTATGGCCATACTCCTCAGGCCGCGCTCTGCAGCGATGCGCTTGAGCTCTTCAAGCAGATGCACATGCCCCAGATGGACTCCGTCAAAGAATCCTATCGTGGCTGCGTAACTTTTGTTTTGCGGTACGGGTATGGTCATTTTATAGTCGTTTGGAGTGCAAAAGTAGTGAAGATACGCGGGCAAAAGGAATTTTTTGGCTCAAAACTTTGCAAATTCGGGTTTATGGAGTACTTTTGCACCCGAATGAAGCAATCGGCCATGGGCCGGTGATTCTTTCAACGGGCTTTTAGCTCAGTTGGTTAGAGCAACAGACTCATAATCTGGAGGTCCTAGGTTCAAGCCCTAGATGGCCCACGTGGAACCGCCTATGGCGGTTTCTTTTTTTTGGGATAGGGCTTTCTCCTAGTCCCTATGGTCCTAGGTTTTTCGGACCTGACGGTCCTCAACAAGCTTCGCAGTCAAGCCCTAGATGGCCCACAAACCATTCTCAAGGGAATGGTTTTTGTGTTTATGAATAAGACTTTCCGCTTGCTTTCGGCATCATTCCTGATGCTGTGTCCCATACTTGGTTCCTACGCCCAGTTTCCACAGAGAATCAGTACAGCCAATCTTTATGTTCAGCGTGAGGATCAGCCGGATGGAGGTGTCTTTCTGCCTGCACCGCCTGATACAAGCAGTGTTGCCTATATCGATGATTTTGTCCAGTGGCAGTGGGGCAAGAGCGTTCGTCCAACCGAACGCGGCGAGCGAGCCAGCCAGGAATCGGCATCCGGTACTTATGAGATGGCTAGGATATTTTCAGAGGCGTTGGGTATAAAGATAAGCCGCAGCGAGACTCCCGCCATTTACAACCTGATGTCCCGCAGTTACCATACTGCCGAGCAGGCATCCAAGAATCCCAAGGAGAAATATATGCGCATCCGTCCGGTAATCCAGTTTAATGAGACCCCCACCGGACGTTCAGACCAGCTGGAGAGCCTGCGCACCAGCGGATCATATCCGTCGGGACATACTACCAGAGGGATGGCCACGGCTTTGGTGCTGGCCGAGATGGCCCCCGACTGCCAGGATACCATACTGCGCCGCGGATTTGAGTACGGTGAGAGCCGTGTCATAGTATCCGCTCATTACCAGAGCGATGTGGATGCGGGCTATATGTGCGCAGCGGCCTGTGTGGCTGCCATGCACTCAGTGCCGGATTTCCGTACCGACATGGAGGCTGCCCGAGCCGAGTATTATGAAATGACGGGCCGCAAGCCGTTATCCGGGGCCGCCTGGGCCGATGCTCCCGATGGCCGCCGCATACTCCCGGCCCCTGTAGATACGGCCAGCAGCCGATATTACGGCGATGTGGCACAGTATTTTGCAGCCAAGGCCGAGCGGATGACCGGGCGCGGCAATCAGGCCAGAACCGATGCCAACTACAGCCTGGAGGCACTCCTGAACGCTTTCTCCGCTCCGCTGGGACTGACTCTTGATGCCCGCAAGACTCCTGCGCTGGCTGCCCTGATGAGCCAATGCCGCGAGGCTCTGATGCGCAACGCCACAGACCTGGCTGCGGCATCGGATTTCCGCAAGCGTCCTTACGTGCAGCTGGGCGAGACCGCGTTTGCCGGCACAGACAGTCCGCTCTCATCATCATACCCATCAGTAGAGTCAGAAATAGGCTGGGGCCTGGCCCTGATACTTACACAGGTAGCTCCGGATCGTGCCAATGATATCCTGCAGCTGGGCTACCGCATGGGGCAGAGCGGTATCATTACCGGCCAGCACTGGGCTACCGATATTACCGCCGCCCGCATCCTGGCATCCTGTATGGTGGCCCGCCTCAATGCCGACCCCAAGATACACCGTCTGCTTGATGCTGCCAGACAGGAATACGATTCAATGGCTGTTGATAATCCGTAACGGAGAGCCGCTCCTAACTTGATATTTTTTAGTATCTTCGCTGAATTGAAAAATGCAGTGGAGATAATGGCTGATGGGAATATATCCGTTGTACCTGTTGTAAGCGCCCGGGATCTGAGGCGGTTTGCGCGGTTCAATGTCCGGCTTTACAGGAACCATCCTTATGCCGTACCGGATCTGATAAGGGATACGGTACACTCCTTTATGCCTTCCAGGAACGCAGCCTTTGAGTTCTGCGACGCCCAGACATTCCTGGCCTATAAGGACGGTAAGGTGGTGGGGCGTGTGGCCGCTATCATCAACCGTAAGGCCAATGAGGCATGGAAGGTCAGGACCGTAAGGTTCGGATGGATAGATTTCATTGACGATATACGCGTATCCGAGGCATTGCTGGATGCGGTTGCCGCTTGGGGTATGGAACGCGGAATGGATCGGCTTGAAGGACCATTCGGGTTTACTGATTTTGATCCGGAGGGGATGCTGACCGAAGGTTTTGACCGCATCGGGACAATGGCTACCATCTACAATTATCCGTATTATCCTGAGCACATGCGGAAACTGGGACTTACTCCGTCCGCCAAGTGGTCTGAACGCCATGTTCCCTACAACGATGTTCCTGATAAGATGGCCCGATTGAGCAAGGTGGTTATGGAAAGGTATAACCTGCATGTAGCCAAGCTGGTGCATAGCAAGAATACAGAGGCCAGGATTTATGCTCATAAGCTGTTTCATCTGGTAAATGAGTCATACGCTCCGCTGTACGGCTATTCGGCATTCTCTGATAGGCAGATTGACGATTTTGCAAAACGTTATGTGCCCCTTCTGGACAAAAGACTGGCTGTTTTCGTTCTGGACTCAAATGATGAACTTGTAGCCGGGGCGCTGTCCATGTCATCGATTGCCGCTGCACTCCAGAAAGCTCAGGGCAGGTTGTTCCCATTTGGATGGTGGCATATACTGAAAGCCCTCAAATGGAAGCCTACGCAGACCCTTGAAATGCTTTTTGTGGCAGTCAAGCCTGAATATCAGAACAAGGGTGTCAGCGCAATTCCGTTCTCGATCCTTACCAAGTCGGCTACGGATATCGGCTTTACACTTGGTGAGACCAATCCGGAGCTTGACGATAACATCAAGATACAGTCACAGTGGTCTTATTTTAAAGGTGTAGAGATTGTCCGTCGCAGGGCGGTGTTCAGCAAGGATTTGAGAAATGATTAATTATAGAAGCCAAAAGCAAACAGCCAATTTTAATGAGTATGGCAGAACAGGAAGAGATATTTGACCCGCAGGTCCAACAGGTAGAGTACAACGATGACAACATACGTCATATGGACGATATGGAGCATATCCGTACACGTCCGGGTATGTACATAGGCAAGCTTGGTGACGGCTCTGCCGCCGATGACGGAATATACGTGCTGCTTAAGGAGATCATAGACAACAGCGTGGATGAGTTCCGCATGAATACAGGCAAGCGCATTGAGATAGACCTGACAGACAACGGCAGGGTATCGGTGCGTGACTACGGACGCGGAATACCTCAGGGCAAGCTGGTGGATGCGGTGAGCATACTTAACACAGGCGGTAAGTTTGACAGCAAGGCTTTCAAGAAGAGTGTGGGTCTGAACGGTGTGGGTCTTAAGGCGGTCAATGCATTGAGTTACCGTTTTGAGGTAAGCAGCTGGCGCGACGGCCAGGTGCGCACACTGCAGTTTGAGCGCGGAAAGATCAAATCCGATGTAACTCTTCCCAGTGCCGATGAACACGGAACCCAAGTGATATTTGAGCCGGACAACGACCTTTTTGTGGGCTATCAGTTCCGTCCCGCCATAATAGAGACCATGCTGCGCAACTACACCTACCTGAACACCGGCCTTACCATCATGTACAACGGCCAGCGTTTTGTGTCGCGTAACGGTCTGGAGGACCTGCTCATGGAGCGCATGAGCGCCCAGAGTCTCTATCCCATCATTCATCTGCAGGGACCTGACATTGAGATTGCTCTTACCCACACCAACCAGTACGGTGAGGAGTATTACTCTTTTGTGAACGGCCAGTACACATCGCAGGGCGGTACGCATCAGAGCGCATTCAAGGAGCATATAGCCCGTACCATCAAGGAGTTCTACGGCAAGCCGTTCGAGTCGGGCGATGTGCGTAACGGCATAGTGGCCGCCATCGCCGTCAATGTTGAGGAGCCGGTCTTTGAGAGCCAGACCAAGATCAAGCTGGGCTCCACAACGATGAGCCCGGGCGGAGGCGTATCGCTCAACAAGTTCATAGGCGACTTTATCAAGAAGGAGGTCGATGACCTGCTGCACAAGGAACCGGATATAGCCGATGTGCTGCTCAAGAAGATTCTGGAGTCAGAGAAAGAACGTAAGGAGATAGCCGGCATAACCAAACAGGCCCGTGAGCGTGCCAAGAAGGCCAACCTGCACAACCGCAAACTGGCCGACTGCCGCATCCACCTGAACGATGCCCGCGGTGACCGCCAGGAGGAGAGCTGCATATTCATAACCGAGGGTGATTCCGCCAGCGGATCCATCACCAAGAGCCGTGACGTGAACACCCAGGCGGTATTCAGCCTGCGAGGCAAGCCCCTGAACTGTTACGGCCTTACCAAGAAGGTGGTCTATGAGAATGAGGAGTTCAACCTTCTGCAGGCTGCACTTAACATAGAGGAGGGACTGGATGACCTGCGCTACAACAAGATAATAGTTGCCACCGATGCCGATGTGGACGGTATGCACATACGTCTGCTGATGATAACATTCTTCCTTCAGTTCTTCCCCGAGCTTATCAGGAAAGGCCACGTATACATACTGCAGACCCCGCTGTTCCGCGTGCGCAACAAACGCAAGAAGAAAAAAGGTCCCGCCGCCCATGTGGACGGAGTGGTGACCGAGAAGGGTGAGTTTGAGACCATCTACTGCTACACTGATGAGGAGCGTAAGCAGGCCATAGAGAAGCTGTCGCCCAACCCTGAGATTACCCGATTCAAAGGATTGGGTGAGATATCGCCCGATGAGTTCAAGAACTTTATCGGTCCCGATATGCGTCTGGAGCTGGTTACCTTGCAGAAAACCGATGCCGTCGATGACCTGCTGTCATTCTACATGGGCAAGAACACCATGGAGCGCCAGAACTTCATCATTGACAATCTGGTGGTGGAGGAGGACCGCGTTGATGAGGATGAAGGTGAGAAATTCTAAACATTAAGGACTATGAAACTTTTTTTTCCGGGTTCTTTTGACCCATTTACGATAGGACACGCAGACCTTGTGGATCGTGCATTGGAACTGGGTTGCCAGGTGGTAATCGCCATTGGCATAAATGAGGACAAGAAACCTTTGTTCAGCACAAAGCAACGTCTTGATGCAATCAAAGCGTATTACAAGGGGGATTCCCGTGTCAGTGTTATCGGGTACGAGGGGCTTACCGTTGATGCGGTGCGTCAAAACGGCTGCAACGCTATACTGCGCGGTATCCGCTCCGTTACAGATTATGACAAGGAGCGTAACTTGGCTGATATCAACCGTTCCATTGCCGGCGTGGATACTGTACTTCTGGTTTCAAGTCCTGCTGTCCAGCACGTGAGCAGCAGCCTGGTACGTGAACTGCTCTCGTTTGGCCGCAATGCCGATTCTTTAATGATAGATACTTTCAAAAAATAGCACATTGGGGACGGTTCTCTTTGTGCTCCTTCAGGGACACAAAGAGAACCGTCCCCAATGTGTCTCAAATCGAATGAAATGAAAAAGAATATTATTCTGTTTGCGGCGTTGGTAATGCCGATGATGCTGATGGGTCAGCCAGGCCGTATAGGTCAGCCCCAGATGCAACCGCAGCGTCAGCCTCAGATGCAGCCTCAGATGCAGATGCAGCCGCAGCGTCAGATGCAGCCTCAGGCTTCGGCCATTGATGTGGAACTTCAGAAACTGCTGGTGGCTGAGAGTGCCATAACCAGTCTCTATGTGGAGGATGTGGATACAAAGAAGATAGTGGAGCAGGCTATCAAAGGCATGCTTGAGGAACTGGACCCTCATTCAACCTATCTAACCCCCGAGGAGAATGACAAGTCAAACGAGACCCTGATGGGATCTTTTGAAGGAATCGGAGTCCAGTTCAATATGATTGATGATACGTTGTTCATTGTGCAGCCGATTGCTGACGGTCCGTCGGAGAAGGTGGGCATAATGGCCGGAGACCGGATAGTTACTGTGAATGATACCGCCATTGCGG
Organism: uncultured Bacteroidales bacterium; assembly: GCA_902802285.1. Classification (GTDB taxonomy): domain Bacteria; phylum Bacteroidota; class Bacteroidia; order Bacteroidales; family Bacteroidaceae; genus Colenecus. The sequence continues at coordinate 5,390 of CADCLI010000011.1, read as the reverse complement.
GAGTGAAGATGTCACAGGAGGCTATCATGAAACGTCTGCGCGGCCCAAAGGGAACCAGAGTGAATCTTGGCATAAACCGTCGGGGTGTGGACGAATTGCTGCACTTTACCGTGATCCGTGACAAGATTCCGGTCAATACGGTCGATGCCGCCTATATGGTACGCCCCGGTATCGGTTATATCAAGATAGCAAGTTTCGGTGCCACCACAGTAGATGAATTTGAGGAAAAACTATCCGAACTGCGCGCTAAAGGGGCTACGTCACTGATACTTGACCTTCAGGGTAACGGCGGAGGCCTGCTGATGTCGGCCGTGGGTATAGCCAACGAGTTCCTGGGACGTGACCAGTTGGTGGTATATACTGAAGGCAAACGTTCTCCGCGCAGCGGATATCTGGCAGATGGCCGTGGCCGTTTCCGTGACGGAAAACTGGTAGTGCTCATTGATGAGTATTCGGCATCGGCCAGTGAAATCGTATCGGGCGCAGTCCAGGATTGGGACCGTGCCACGATTGTGGGACGCCGTTCTTTCGGCAAGGGTCTGGTTCAGCGTCCCATAGAGTTCCATGACGGGTCTCTCATCCGTCTTACGGTAGCCAAGTACTACACTCCTGTGGGCCGATGCATCCAGAAACCGTATGGAAAGGGCGTAGATTACGGAGATGATATACTGGAGCGTCTGCATCATGGTGAACTGACTAATCCTGACAGTATCCATTTCCCGGATTCGCTCAAGTACAACACTATGATCAGGCACAGGACGGTATACGGAGGCGGAGGTATCATGCCCGATATATTCGTACCGTTGGACACGACAAGGACCAACCGTTATTACCGGAACATCACGGCCAAGAATGTTGTGCTCAATACCGCACAGCAATATGCCGAACGCAACCGTCGTTCACTTCAGAGGCGTTTCAGGTCATTTGAGGAATTCAACATGGGTTATCAGGTCGGTCCCGATGTCATCAGACTGTTTCAGGATAAGGCCAGGGACGCCAAAGTGGAGTTTGATGAGGAACAGTATCAGGAGAGCCTGCCGATATTCAGGACACAACTGAAGGCTACAATTGCCCGAATGATATGGGGTATGAATGCTTATTTCCAGGTTATACAGGATCTGGATGAGACGATACAACGGGCAGTGAAATATATGGAGACAGGCGAGTAGGTGTGATGTTTTTTTTGTATGTTTGTGGGCTGATATTTCAGATTAACCAAAATTATTAATCAATAAACTCAATTTTATGGCAAACGAAGTAAACAACGGTTACTACAAACTGAGTTGGGGACAGAGAATAGGCTTCGGTTCGGGAGACCTTGCCCAGAATCTTATTTTCCAGACAGTTGCATGTTTCCTGATGCTGTACCTGTGTACAGTTCTTAAAATCAACCCCGGATTTGTGAGCGGACTTATCCTTGCAGTAAGACTTCTGGACTGTTTCTGGAGTCCTGTGGTAGGTAAGTACATTGACAACCACAATCCCAAGCTTGGCAAGTATCGTGCATATCTGCTTTACGGCGGTATACCTCTTACCGTTGCAGCCTGCTTCCTGATGCTTCCTGCAGTAGCAACTTGGGGCATGACATGGAAGATCGTATATGCTACTGTCAGCTATACCCTGCTTAGTATGATCTATTCAGTCGTGAACATACCTTACGGCTCTATCATGGCCTCTATGACCCGTGACAACGATGAGGTACTTATCCTTACCTCAACCCGTATGGTCTGCGCCAATATCGGTCAGATCATCGTTCAGGCCGGTTTCCCCATCGGTCTGGCTATGTGCGTAGGTATTGCAGTGGACTGGAACCAGGCCGTATTCATGGCTATCGGTACAATACCTGCATTCATCATACTGCCTTCACTGCCCATCCTTAAGAAATTGTTTGGCAAGAAAGGACTTTACTACCTGCTCCTGTGTGTTGGTCTTGTAGGATTCATCACACTCTTTGTAATAGGTAAGTTCTTTGATGTCCAGAAGTGCAATGCAATCGTTCAGGGCGCAAAGGTTCTGACCGGTGTAGGTCTGCTGGTTGGTTCACTCATGTGGGCACTGGTTCCTGAGGTAATCACCGATGCCGAGTATCGCACAGGCAACCGTCCCGCCGCTACAGTAAACGCTCTTGCAGGTGTTGCTTTCAAGGCAGGTTTCTCACTTGCCGGTTTCATCACTCCCTGGGTTATGGGTCTTATCGGATTCAACCTGGCAAGCGAGGAGTCAGCTCTTCCTACTGATCCCAAGGCATGGTTCACTGTGACATGCATCTTTGCAATAGTAGGTTTCGTGCTGCTTACCCTCTGCTTTATGGGCAGTAAGGAGAACATCACCACAACACCTGAAAAGCCTGTATCATTCAAGGAGATGTGGCT
>CADCLI010000011.1:0-2982 GCA_902802285.1 uncultured Bacteroidales bacterium | reverse complement strand
GAGTTCAAGGCCAACAAGTGCCTGCAGCTGGTACTGAGCATCTTTATCGTAGTGTTCCTGGCATCATTCATCAGCGCTCCGGTAAACGCATACTACACTCACCTGAGTGATTATAATCCAACCGTTCAGAATGCAATCCTGTGGTTCACCACCATCATTCCCGCCATCCTTCTGGTAGTAGTAGGATATCTGGTATACAAGTATCCTCTTACCGACCAGCGTCTTGACGAGATGAACAAGGAGATTGAGGCAAGACATCACGCTGCAGCTAAATAACGGATCAGCGTATCTATACAATGGAGCCGGTTCTGAGAAGGACCGGTTCTTTTTTTTGCCAAAATATGTTAATTGTACATCGGAAATAGTATAACTTCGCGGCCTGAAAAAGAAAAATGCTATGTTCCCAATTGTCCGGAAGGCATTGCTTGCCTGTGTGCTGGTTGCGGTTCAGTTTCTGTTCTCCTGTAAGAGGGAGCAGGCTGTATGTACAGATTGCATTCACGATATATATGTTCCGCTTCTGGAAGATGATATAACTGAGTATCCGATGGTGTCAAGACTATTTACGTCAATAGACACCATATATCTGGAGAATCCAAGTCCTGACAGCTATGTGCAGTCTGTCGATGAAGTTAAGTTCACGGGTGACACCATTATTGTCCGTTCATCAAGCTCTTTGTTCTTTTTTGACCGCCAGGGTCATTTCCTGAAACGTTTTTCGCGTCAGGGGAACGGATTCGGCAATTATCGGGTAATAGAACGGTTTGACCTGCTGCCTGACAGAAAAGAGCTGTTTGTTCTGGACGACCAGAGCAACAAGGTCTTTGTATACGGCCTGGATGGCGAATACAGAAGGCAGGTCAGTCTCTATGATTTTGTCACTGATTTTGCAGTCCTTCCGGACGGAGGGTTCCTTTTTGTCAATCCCATCAGATATGACGGTAAGAATTATCGTCGCGGCTTATGGAAAACAGACTCTGAAGGCAATTTCCTGAAACAGGTGGTGGATTTTGATCCCGAATTCGCCCATGTAAGCATAAACAATCCTTATCTGAGCCATATCAAGCCCGGTGTCATAGGTTTTATGGGCGTTGAGGATAATGACCGTTTCTATAACATAACAGGAGATTCGGTCAAAGTGACTTGCAGGATGACAACCGACATAGTCATTCCCGATGACATGAAAAAGAGTGACAAAGTGTTTGTTAATCCCCGGAAGGAGTATACCAAGTGCGGATATATGGAGACAGAGAGGTTCCTGTACTTTGTGGCTACCAATTATGGCGCGAATCTTGTCATCGCTTTTACTGACAAGTCTGATTGGAAGACTTACCGTATGTATGTGTTCTCGGAGGATTTCAACAACAATGCCGGCAGGACAGAACAGTTTCCGTATCTGGTGAGTTGTTACAACAACACCCTTGTGGGGTTCTTTGACGCCGGTATGGTGTTTGACAAGTCCCTTCAGAAACAGTTCCCTCTGATGCGCGAGGACTCCAATCCGGTACTTCTCTTCTACAATGACTGACGCAAAGGGGTCGTTTAACAATGCGTCGTTTTTTGAGGAGAACAAAAGGGATATATAGTCTCTGAAACTACGCGCTTCGCGCTATCCCTCCCACATCCCAACAAGCTACCCTGAAATGTATGAGCAAGCTCCTACATTTCAGGGTATCTTATTGTGCTGCGGGCCCCTCCCGTTCACAAGCCCACGGGCGGCCATGGTTTCTGAGACTATATATCCCTTTTGTTCCGTTCGCTTTGGAACTTTAGTGACGCATTGTTAAACGACCCCTTTGCGTCACTAGAAACCGAAGTCAAAGTCTTGGGTCTGGATGGTGGCGTCCTGTTCCGGGGCTTTGGCCTCAAGATGAACGGGATTACCCTCGATGTGAACAGCCTTGACAGGGCAGATATACTCACATCCGCCGCATCCTACGCATAGGTCCGGTGTGGTTTCGGGGATGGTCAGTCCTCCCTGGAATGGAACCATGTGGATGGCCTGGACCGGGCAGTGCTCAGCGCAGGCGCCGCAACTGGTGCGGTTTACGTTGACCACGCAGATATTCTTGTTGAATACCACACGTCCGGGTTGGGTCTTGTGCTTCTCTTCAACAGTAAGTGGCCTGATGGCTCCGGCGGGGCAGACCTGGCTGCACAGGTTGCAGTCATAGTTGCAGTACCCCTGGTCAAATTTCATGACAGGCTGCATGATTCCACCCAGGCCGTATTCCATACCGGCAGGCTTCAGTACGTGGCTGGGGCACTTGCTCACGCACAGATGGCATGATGTGCAGTGCTGCAGCAGGTTCTTGTGACTGATTGAGCCCGGAGGTGACATAGGTACGCGAGTGTCTTTCCTGCCTGTAACCTTGGCTTCGACGGCCGTAGGAGCAAGAGCAGCCAGAACCAATGCCGACTTGATGAACTGTCGCTTGGATTCATCAACGTTGTCTGTGGCCGGGACAGCTTTACTGTTTTTTACGGGACCGAAGTATATGGCATTCTGTTTGCAGGCGTCTATGCAGTCAAAGCAGTCTACGCAACGTGAATAGTCTATCTGCTGGTTCTTGGAATCGATACAGTAGGCCTTGCACTTGCGCTGGCAGGCCAGACAGTGGTTGCATTTGTCCTTGTCAATCCTTATCCGCAGGAGTGAAAACCGTGAGAAGAACCCCAGCAATGTACCGACCGGACAGATGGTGTTGCACCATGTGCGGCCATAGTGATATGACAGATGCCCGATGACAAGCAGCGTGAGCACAGCCACCACAAAAGCGGAAATCGATTTGAGTGAAATCAGGACCTTGAAGAAACGGTAACTGCCTGTCTTCTCGGAGATAGCGGCCAGCAGGTTGTTGCCAAACAGATATACGGGACGGAACAGTTCGTCGGCCATACGTCCGTAGGCGCTGTAGGGTTCCAGAAGACCTACCAGGAACGTGAATCCGCAGATCCATGCAATTACCAGTGCGACAAGCA
>CADCLI010000010.1:37238-39241 GCA_902802285.1 uncultured Bacteroidales bacterium | reverse complement strand
AGGGTCATGAGTGTATTTTTTGTAGTAGTAATCAATTGTCTTGATAGCTACTTCGGTATCTGTCTCGGAATAGAACTTGTATCCCTTGCGGATCATCTTGTCTCTTAATTCCTGGTAGTTTTCGATGATACCGTTGTGAACACCTACTACGTTATAGTCATCTACTATATGGGGGTGGGCATTATTCTCGGTAGGCTCACCGTGAGTAGCCCATCTTGTATGTCCGATACCGCAGTTGCCTTTGAGGGCAGCACCGCCGTCAGTCTTTTCGGAGAGAACCTTGAGTCTTCCCTTGGCTTTAACGACTACCGGATTCTTATCTCCGTCTCTTACTGAGAGTCCTGCAGAGTCATAGCCTCTGTACTCGAGTTTTGCAAGTCCGTCCAGAAGGATGGGAGCTGCTTTTTTCTTTCCTGTGTAACCGACTATTCCGCACATACAAAGAAATCTCCTTAATTTAATTGAAGTATTTTATCACAGGAGAACATGGGGTTATAAAAACTCTCTAGGTATGATAATCATTTGCGTTAGGTATGATGAACGTTTACAAATAATATTCGTCATATGTCGAAAATTCCTATTGATAATTGCCCTGAAACAATTTAAAGTAAGTTTGCTTTATAAGGAGAACTTATAACAGCCGGTCGTATTTTCTTATTAGAAAGGTGAAAGGTCATATGCTTGAATTACAGAACATCAGTTTTCATGCCGATGACAAGGACATACTTAAAGACATTAATCTTCAGATAGATGACAAATTCGTCGCTATTACTGGACCTAACGGAAGCGGCAAATCAACTTTGCTCAAGGTCATAATGGGCATTATCAGGCCCACATCCGGAAAGATCCTTTTTGACGGTCAGGATATTACTGACCTTGCTGTTAACGAGCGAGCAAATCTCGGCATCAGTTTTGCTTTCCAGCAGCCCGTAAGGTTTAAGGGTCTCAAGGTCAAGGACCTCCTGGGAATCGCTGCCGGTGAAGGCGTTGATGTCACGAAGGACTGCAAATACCTGTCCGCAGTGGGACTTTGCGCCAAGGATTATCTCAACAGAGAGATCAACGACACGCTTTCGGGCGGCGAGATGAAGAGAATCGAGATCGCCATGGCTGCCGCAAGGGGCGGTAAGCTCAGTCTTTTCGATGAGCCTGAGGCAGGTATCGACCTCTGGAGCTTCCAGAGCCTTATCAAGGTTTTCGAGAACTTAAGAAGAGTCACAAACGGCAACATCATTATCATCAGCCACCAGGAAAGGATCCTCGAGATCGCCGATAAGATCATTTATCTCAAGGACGGCACCGTTGACAGATTCGACGAGTCCAAAAAGGTTATGAGCGAACTCAATATGGGCAGATACGGCTGCGGCTGTGCATACTCAGAGAAAGAAGGTGTCTGCAATGGATGATCTGGAAAAGAGAATGCTTAAAGAAGTAGCAGAATTAGACAGCCTTCCGGTTGGCGCTTTTAACATCAGATCAAACGGTAAGAGCGAGGGAAGATGCTCTACTGCAAATATTCAGATCGATTCCAGAGAGTCAGGTGACGGTATCAACGTCTACTTCAAGGACGGCACTAAGAACGAGTCATGCCACATTCCGGTAATCATTTCCAAGTCAGGCCACAAAGAGTGCGTTTATAACGACTTTTTCATTGGCGAAGACTGCGACGTTACAATCATCGCCGGCTGCGGAATCAGCAACTGCGGCGGTCATGACAGCCAGCACGACGGAATCCACACTTTCCATGTCGGCAAGAATTCAAAGGTTAAGTACATTGAGAAGCACTATGGTGAGGGAACCGGAACAGGCAAGAGATTTATGAACCCTACAACTGTCGTATATCTTGAAGAAGGTTCCACAATGGACATGGACACCTCCCAGATCGCCGGAATCAACGATACTTACAGGATCACAAAGGCAGAGATCGGCGCAGGCGCTACTCTCATCATGCACGACAAGATCCTCACAAACTTCGACCAGACTGCAAAGGCTGAGATCACAGT
>CADCLI010000010.1:0-37227 GCA_902802285.1 uncultured Bacteroidales bacterium | reverse complement strand
GTTGCGAAGGGCGAGTCCGAGCAGGATGTCATCATCGACATCTCCGGTAATGCCAGATGCAAGGGCCATGCCGAGTGTGACTCCATCATCATGGACAAGGGCGTTATCGTTGCCACACCTAAGCTCAAGGCTACATGCGTTGACGCTTCCCTCATCCACGAGGCCGCAATCGGTAAGATCGCAGGCGAGCAGATCACAAAGCTCATGACTCTCGGATTGAACGAGCAGGAAGCCGAGCAGAAAATCATTGAGGGATTCCTGAGATAAGTTTGTTTTTGCTTGAATTTGGGGCGTCTCACGCTAAGTGAGGCGCCCTTTATTTTTGACATGAGCGGGCGTTCTGCAACTGTTGCCCCGAAAAATGCCCAACAATTGCATAAATCGGCCTTTTTGTGCAATTGTTGCGGGTAAAAATGTGGAACAATTGCACACGGCAGTTTTTCGAGACCACATTTGCAGATTGTTTTTTCGGGCCGTGCCGTTTGGCTGTTTTACTTAAAAATCAGGTGCATTTCCTATATCTGTAAAGACTTGTTAACTGTGATAAAATAACTTTAACGTTTTTTCACCGGAGGGCTGTCATATGGGACTTAATTTCCGCAAATCCATTTCACTGGGCAAAGGCTTGAAGCTTAACTTAAGCAAATCAGGACCGAGCGTTTCTTTCGGAAAGAGCGGATTCAGACAGTCCGTTAACCTCAAGGGCCAGGCAAGAACCACTGTCGGCATTCCGGGAACAGGTATTTATTACACCAAGACAAGCAACGTTAAGAACATTGTCTGCACCGAGACTGTACTGCTGGCATGTGAGGACCGTATCCTGCACTATGACCACAAGAAAGGATATGCCACTACGCTAAGATACAATGACAGGATACTGCACACCGATGATTTTCTGTTAGAAGGCGATATCGTAACATTCTATGATGCCGATATGCACTCCCTGTTTACTTATGACATGAACAGCAGCGAGTGCAGTCTGGCTGCAGGGCTAAACACACGTGAGGATTTTAACTTTGTCAGGATACTGCGCTCAGAGTCTGATTCGACCATTATCTATCTGGCCGATAATATACTGGGACTGTACCGTTATGACCGTAGTAACGGCTCATTTGAGCATATATCCGGCACTGACCGTCCCATAATTGCCAGTGCCACTGCCATAGACAAAAGCAACGTGATATGGCTATCCATTCCCGGAGACGGCCTTAAAGGCTATTACATCAACAGCCGCTACGAGCAGGTGGCTGAATATAATACACGAAACTGCAATCTGCTGTCAGATAACATTTCCCTGATAAAACCTCTCTCTGACGGCAACCTGCTTACGATTCATTCAGATGCCGGGATATGCCTGATAAAGCGTAACAGCATAGGACGCAACGCGACAGTCACAACCATAAATAACCTCAGGAACGTGACAGCCGCCCTGGTAAACCCGGATTTTCAGGAGACTCTGTACGCCACTTCGGGATTCGGCCTGATATCAATAAAGAGATCATTCATCGGACAGATACGCAACCTGCATGAGAATGAGGAAGGCATAATCAACTATGAGAACTACATATCCGCATTCGAAGAGCCTGAGGGTACGGTAATTCTGGGAACCATGGATAACGGACTGTGCAGGATAGACCCGCAGACACAGCAGAGAAAGGTTTTCAATGGCACCCAAGAGCTTAAGGTCATATCTATGTGCCGGTTTGACGATGATAACATCCTAATGGCCGATCCGGATAGAGGCCTGATGCTGTTCAACCGCAAGCAGGGCCGGATATCCTCCGCAAAACAGTTTCCGGCTTTACCGACACCATCGTATGCAGATATAAAGAATCTTATCATGACCGTTTCTGATGACGGGGATATCTTTATATTCAATGCCAATTCGCACCATTACGTGTACCGTAAAGGTACCGGCCGTCTGGAGGAATTCCTAGTCTTGTCCGAAGGCATGGAACCTGTCAAGCAGGTTGAGAATGTCTGCTCTACACAATATGCCATATACGCAACCTACAGAGGCGCCATCATAGAGATTAATACCAACACACTTGAAAGCAAGCTCATATACAAGAACAAGGATAAGGTTATACACAATATTACGTCATTGGACGCAAACTCTCAGGGAGAACTGTTCTTTACCGAACCCGAGGGGCTTCACCGTTATGACCCGCGGTCCAACTTTGATGAGATGCTGGTTGAGACATGGGGGAGCGGACGGTTCATGAATGTTGCAGTAGATTCAAATGACCGCATATGGTTTACCACTACCGATGAGTACATACAGATGTATGATCAAAGCAGGAAAGAACTGCTTTCATACTCTCTTGAGGACGGTGTGCCAAGATCACGTTTCCTTAATTATTTTACATTGAGCACCCGGTCCGGATATGTCATGTTCCCCAATGCGGACGGAATGGTGAGTCTTAATACCAACGGGCCGCTTATGGCAGACACCCCACCCTTCAGGATTAACTGTATATCCGCTTATACGGACAAGAGGGAGATAGCGGCGGAGGATATCAGCAAATCTCTGGAACGTCCGTTTACTCTACCATCCAAGTTCAGGGAACTTCATATGGAATTCTCTGTCAACAGTTTCAATCCCACATACCCGCACCTGTTCATCTATAACATCTATAGGGGCAATCTCCTGATTAAGTCTGTCAATACCACCAGCACCGTCATCACCCTGCCCAGACTGGAAAACGGCATCTACAGGGTTGAGATAAGGCAAGCCTACCACAAAGGATTGAGTGAGCCTGAGACCATTGTCATGTTCAAGATACCCAAGCATTTCCTGAGCACTGTACCGGGAGTACTGGTAGCCCTGATGCTGATGCTGCTGTTCGGTTACACCATAGCAAAGGTATCCGGCACACTGGAGAAGAACCGAATGGAGAAGGCTCTGGCTGCCCAGGATATCAAGAACCGTGAAGATAAGATTGCATTCCTGTCCAACATAGCCCACGAGCTGCGCACCCCACTCTCGCTGATATACAATCCTGTCAAGGATTTCCTGCAGGAGAAGTCTGTTGACGGTATCGACTATGAGAGAATGGAACGTATATTCAACCAGGTCAACAAGATGACGGTCATGGTAAACATGATTCTGGACAGCAGCCGTGCCGATGTCAACAAGGCGGACATACTTATTGAAGATGTCAATCTGAACGAATGGCTCAATTTCCTGCTTGAGGACTACCGCATTGACTGTTACGGAAAGGGTTTCAGCCTGAAATTCCTGATGGACAACAATATAGGCATAGTATCAATTGACAAGAGAATCATTGAGACAGGCCTGTCCAATATGGTAAACAACGCCATTAAATACAGTACCGCCGGCACCACTATTACCGTCATCACCGAAAAGAGGGACAACATAATAAGGGTTTCTGTAAAGGACCAGGGCAAAGGCTTCTCATGTAATCCCGAGGACCTGTTCAAGCGATATTACAGGGAGAATACAGACAGTAACATTCCCGGATACGGATTGGGGCTTCCGTACGCACGCCTTCAACTCAGTCTTATCGGCGGCAATATGTCGGCAGTGAACAACGATGATGGAGTAGGCTCCACTTTCTACATGGAATTCCCGGCTGTGACAGACCGTAACGGTGTACCTGCAAGGAAAGGACTGTCAAACGACGAAACCCCCGGCAAGCTTAACAGCAATGCCGACAACACCCAGGAGGGTATGGCTCAGGATTTTGACACCGGTAACATGACAATAATGTTTGTCTGCGCTGATAACAATGAGCCTGTTTCCTTCACTGATGAATTTGACGGAATGTTCAAGAACATACTCATTGCACATAACGGAAAAGAGGCTCTGAGCATGCTGGGCAAGAAACAGACCGACCTGGTTATAAGCGATACGGATATGCCCGAGATGGACGGATTTGAATTATGTCATAAGATAAAAGGGACTCTGGAGATAAGCCATATCCCTGTCATCCTGCTCACCACACGTACCGATGCCAGAAACAAGAACCTGGGATACAAGATGGGAGCCGATGCTTTCATTCCCAAACCTTATGAAATCAATCAGATGTACGCAATAATACGCAGCCAGTTGGGCGGAAGGTTTGAGATCAAGCGTCAGTACAATTACGGATTCTTCAGCAAGATGAACATTGACCAGACCTTCAGCGTTACTGATGAGGAGTTCATCAGTTCATTGAACTCGCTGATAGAACAGTTCATATCAGATCCGTCTCTGAATGATGACTACATCCTGAAACAGACCGGTATTTCACGTTCGGTCATGAAAAAGAAGATGGAAGGTCTGCTTGGCACGGATCTGGCCGGATACCTGACAAGAATACGTATCAGCATTGTCAAGAATAAGCTCACCAACACGGACCAAGATCCCGAATCCATTGCCGCAGAGACAGGTTTTGGCAGTGTTGATGCGATGAACAAGGCTTTCAGGCGTGAAACAGGAAAATCCATCAATGAGTTCAAAGAGAATTGATTACATCTTAGATTTTTGTATTTCATTCATTATTACTACAATAGCAAAACAACTTGAGACATCAGCCTTATGAAAAGAAGTATTCTGACATTACTGTTATCGGCCGTTATCTTACTGGACTTGAACGCTCATTATATCCAGCAGGTCCAGATAGACACTGAGAAGGGACTTAGCTGCAATGCCGTCAAGACATTTGCCAAGGACAGATATGGAAGACTCTGGGTTGGAACCGCAAACGGAGCAGACCTTATATCGAACGGAACCATACGCCAATACCAGAATTTCAGCGTAGGCGGCAAGGATATCGTGACCGGTGACGTGATATCCATAGGCTGCTCAAGACGTGCCCTGATAGCCACCAATTACAATATCATTGATTTTGATCCGGACAATGACTCCACTCGTATGGTTTCTTTTGAGGGTAAGACCATAAGGACTGAATACATCCTGATGAGAGGCGACTCCGCTTACTTCTACAATGCCCCCTTGTGTGCGGTCATGCTGTATGACATGAACACCTGCACTACTACCATGGTGGCACAGTTCCCGTCCGAACGCCAGTTTCATTTCACCAAGATCCTGCAGATATCAAAAGATCCGGACCAACTGCTGCTGGTGGAGGATGACCGCGGATTCTATCATCTGGACGTTGCCAAAGGCACGCTTACTCACATGGACCAGTTGGGTGTCAATGTGATAAGCAGAACGGCATTCATTGATTCCAAGGATATACTTTGGGTTTCATATAAGAACCAGGGGATATCCGGATATTATGTAAAATCTGGGTTTGACATTATCGCTCAGTATAAAACATCCAATTCTCAGTTGCCCGAAAATGAAATGACCTGTCTTGCAGAGATGCCTGACGGAAACCTTCTCATTTGCAGTATCGGTCACGAAATCTACGTCCTGAACCGCAAGACCGGTAAGACCGACAGTTCACTATATAGTTCCTTTCCGCCATTGCATGTCCAGTGCGCCATGGTTGACAACACAAACAATGACCTGATACTGGGAACTCTCCATTTGGGTATAATTACACTTAAACGTTCTTTTTTCCATAATATCAGCAACACCCTGATAGAGCATGGTACAGAAACCACCAGCATTCCTATCTCAGGATATCAGGATAAAGACGGTACTCTCTGGTTCGGTTCGGCTGGATTCGGACTTGTACGTTTCAATGAGCAGACTGAGTTGCAGACACTTTTCAAATCAACAGAAGGCATGAGGATATCGGGAATCTGCAGTTTTGATGATGACAACCTGCTCTTAACCGACCGTTCCCAGGGCTTGTTCCTTTTCAATAAACGCAGATCAACCATCAGCCAGGCTCGTTTCCTGTCAGATGCCGGAATCAACATATCATCATCAAGACTTACCCATTTAAAAACCATAACCACACCTGACGGAGATATAATGCTGTTTAACTGCAACGGCCGTCATCTGGTATACCGCCGGGCCATAAAGGAGGTAAGGGAGATTGTCCTGCAGATGAACGGTGAGGAAAACAGGGGTCTGGTTGAAGATGTCCTGGTGCAACCATCCCATGCTACGATTGTCTGTAACGGCTGTATTTATGAGATTGATTACAGGACTCTGCTGGCACGTCTCATATTCCAGAACCAAGAAGAGGACCATACTTCAATATCCCATGTGGTTGAAGACTCACACGGCATAATCTGGGCATGCTCTCCTGATGAACTGATAAGTTATGATCCCAGGGCCAACAAACTGTCAACCGTGATAAAAGACGTGGATTACGGTGTATTCATGTCAATGGCCATAGACCGTCATGACCATCTCTGGATTACCACCGACAAGTCATTCATAATGATGTTTGACACCAATGACAAGGAATACAAGGCTCCATTCACATATTACGGGAGAGACTGTGGAACAATGATAAACTTCCTGCCGGGATTTTCAATGGTTTCGGGCAACGGATATGTCTATTTTCCAAACACATCAGGCCTGATGGTCATTGACCCCGATGATGTCAACATCCAATACAACAGCAATCCATATCCGCTGTCCCTTACCAAGGTCGTTCTGGACGGTAACGTCTATGAAAGCAACAACGGCGGACTGAACAAACCGCTTAACATACCCAACAAGTTCTCACTTTTGGGAGTTCATGTCTCAGTTAACCAGTTTGATCCCACCAGACCTGTCTCGTTCAAATACACGCTGACCAAGAAAGGACGCCCTTATCCGGTAAACGAGACTATTACATCAAACACAGAATACACCATTCCAAAATCAACTCACGGCTCATTCAGTCTTTCAGTAAGCCAGCGTACCATCCAGGGTTGGAGTGAACCGCAGCATATATTGTCATATAATGTGGCCAGACCATTCATCATGACAGTTCCGGCCTATCTTCTTATTATAGCCATTATTCTTTCAATAAGCGTCACGATAACCAAAGTCAGTGTCAGTCTGAAACAGATTGACATGGACCGCGCCATGAATGCCCAGGAGAACAAGCACAAGGATGACAAGATATCTCTCCTGTCCAACCTGGCTCATGAACTGCGCACTCCTTTATCGCTCATATACAATCCCGTAAGGGACATGCTTGAGGAAAAAGCCGTCAGAGAAGTTGACTATGAACGCTTGGAGCGTATCTCCAATCAGGTCCAGAAGATGACAGAGATGGTAAATATGATTCTGGACAAAGGCACCCATGATTTAGACAGGAATGACATTGTAATTGAACCGATAGACATTAACGACTGGGTGGGCAGGATAATTGAGGATTTCAAGATAGACTGCTATTCAAAAGGCCTCAAGACCCAGTTCAACCCTATGCCCGGCATTGGAAATGTGGATCTGGATGTCAAGATGGTCGAAGTGGCAGTAAACAATATCATGAGCAATGCCATAAAATTCAGCGATACCGGTACCATAACGGTGTCAACCGCTCATGAAAGAGGCTCTATACTGATACGTATCCAAGATGAAGGAAGAGGATTCAAATGCAGACCTGAAGAGTTGTTCAAACGCTATTTCAGGGAGAACGAGAACATTCCCGGATACGGATTAGGGCTGTCACAAGCCAAACTGATCATTGAACTTCTGAATGGAACCATACGTGCCGAAAAGAATGAAGGCCCCGGCTCTACATTCACTATAGAGTTACCCGATAACCTTGCAGAGAGATTCCATACCAAACAAGCCCCAACCCAGAAGGCCGCAATGCCTGAAAAACCGGACATAAGTGTAACTGAAGAGCCAGTACAGCCCGTGCAGTCCGTACAGAATGATGAGGTTGTCTTTGACACCAAGAGCATGACATTGCTGATCGTTGATGACCAGGATGACATACTACAGTTCATTAAAGATGAATACTCACCGCTGTTCAAGACCATCTATACGGCACATGACGGCAAGGAGGCTTTGGATATCATACGTCAACGTATGCCCAACGTGGTTGTGAGTGACATCATGATGCCACGAATGAACGGATTTGAACTCTGTAAAACCATCAAGACAGACCTGGAACTTAGTAGTATCCCTGTCATCCTGCTGACATCCCGAAGCGATCCCAAGAACCAGGATATGGGATACAAGATGGGTGCCGACTCTTTCCTGCCCAAACCGTTTGACTCCAAACTCCTGTATAAGATAATAAGAAGTCAGCTTAAGAACCGTTTTGAGATCAAACGACAATACGCTACATCATTCTTCACCTCAATATCCGAGGATCAGACATTCAGTGCTGCCGATGAGCAGTTTGTGCTCAAACTGAACCGGTTTATCCGTGAAAACCTGAGCAACACCATGCTTGGCGTAGACATGATAGTGGAACACATGAATGTGTCACGCACCACCCTGTTCAACAAGATGAACAACCTGGTAGGCGCATCCACCAACAAGTATATCAGGCGTATAAGGATAGATATAGCCAAGGAGTTGCTGGCCAAGACCAACAAGTCTGTCGGTACCATCGCCGAAGAGACCGGATTCTCCGAAAGCCAGTATTTCAGTACGGTGTTCAAGCAAGAGACAGGCATGACACCATCCCAATACAAGGATTCACTGAGAAAGATATAGCAGCAGAAATAATCCTGACAAGTCCCGGGAGCACTCAGCATGGAACGCAAAGTGCTCCCGGTGTCTGTTTGACCAACCCTTTCATTTCAAGGCTGAAAAGAATAGAAGACAGACTGGGATAAGGAATGTTCAGATCTACAATCAAAGTGTTGACATGAACTCCCTGAGCCTTCAACCTTACCCTTTCCAGAACTGCCCGTTCCTGGTCTGTGAGGTCAGGAAAAAGATCCATCTGTCTGGGTACACCTTTATTGGCGCTGTCATCCCAAGACATTGCATTTACAAAATCCAAAGCAGAGGTTATAAGACTTGCCCTGTTGTCCCTGATAAGTTCATTACAGCCAACAGAATAAGGATCACCCACACTACCGGGGAAAGCAAAACATTCACGGTTATAACTCCCTGCTATCTCGGCTGTTATAAGCGAGCCGCTCTTAGCTGCAGACTCCACAACCACAACTGCATCAGAAAGCCCTGCAATAATCCTGTTACGCATTACGAAATTATGACCCAAAGGCACGGTCCTGGACATGAATTCAGTGACAAGACCTCCCATCTGAAGCATCTGTTTGGCAATGCTGCGGTGAGACGACGGATAAATCATATCAAGACCGTGAGCCAGTACTCCCAGTGTGGGCAAACCGGCCTCTACTGCAGCCTTATGGGATTCTATATCTATTCCGTAAGCCAGTCCGCTCACAACTGTTACATCAGGGCATAACTGCCCCAGTTCCTTAATAAAGGTACGACACATCCGGCGACCATATTCAGTAGCCTTCCGGGTACCTACCACACCCACTGTCCGGGTGGCATTATAATTGACGTTACCCAACGAAAACAGAACAAGGGGGGCATCATGGCAGTCAAGCAATCTTGCAGGATAATCAGAATCTGCGGGTGTGACACATCTGATTCCGTGTTTTTCGATGAAATCAAGTTCTTCACGGATAAAAGAATCATACCCGGAACCGCAAAGCGCATCTATGATATGCGAGTCGATTCCGGGTATGATTTCTTTAAGATGTCCGCGCTTTCTGAAGATCTCCTGCGCGCTGCCGAACTGTTCATACAGGTATTTGGCACCTATACTTCCGAGTCCGTCTATTCTGTTTAGAGTGAGCAGCGCCGTCAGTTCATCTTCCGGCATATGTTCACGCGAAAACTGTTTCTTTCTTTTTTAGAGAGCCTTTACAGCATCCTGGAACTTGGCGAACTCAAGATCCTTCTGAGCCTTAGCCTTGAGAGCTGAATCAAGACTTACAGCCTTCTTGAGGTTCTGTGCAACAGCAGCGGCATCGTTGGTACGGGCAGCTACTACAGCAGCCAGATAAGCGGTGTTGGCATCAGCGTTCTTTACAGCGGAAAGGACCCTCTTGGCACCTGCATAATCCTTAGTCATGATCATGGCAAGAGCCTCAGCGTTGGTGTTGCTGCCCTTAAGAGCTGTGAGAGCACGCTCGTACTGACCCTGTGCGATGTACATGTTACCGAGAGCCTCATTGTTCTGTGAGCTCTGGCCACCCTTAGCGAAATATGTAGCTGCATCGGCAGGCTTGTTCTGTGCAAGGCAGAGCAGACCCATGTTGGTGTTGACCTCAGGAGCTGAAGCGTTCAGAGCAAGAGCCTTCTTGAAGTTGGTCTCGGCAGTTGCCAGATCAAGATCCTTGAATGCAATCTCACCAAGGTTGTTGAATGCACGGTAGTCATTGGGATAGTTCCTTGAAGCGGTTGTGTAGATAGCCTTCTTCTGAGCCTTGTCATCAGTAAGAGTAGCAGCGTAGAGCAGCTCCTCAACACTGAGAACTGAAGGTTCGCTCTTGAAAGCCTCCATAATCTCCTCGTCTGAACGGCCGATGATCTGATAGTTCAGAGTCAGGCGGGCACGACGCAACTGCGGGAGGATGTCAGCGGCAAGATCCTTGTAAACGGCTGAGAGGTTCTTGATTTCGGCCTCACGCTTCTCGGGATCATTGTACATTGAAAGGACGCGGAGGATAAGGTCCTTATCCTGCAGGTTTGACTTCTGGACGAGTTCCTTGAAACCTTCCCAGTCCTGAGCGGTGTACTTAGACTCGATGGCAGCGTCTGCCTTAGCCTTCTTAACCTCATTCTTAACATACTGTGCGGCGTTCTTCTCACGCTGGGCAGCCAGCTTGTCATTCAGTTTTACACCACCATCAGGTGAAGCGTATGCAGATACCTCAACATTGTCGATAGCATAGTTCTTGGTATCGGCGGCAAAGTTCTTGAGAGACTCCTTCAAAGCCTTTACGGCATCACCGTTGGTCTCTGATGAACGTACGTTGGCCTGCTGGATTACGAACATGATGTTGGCATCCTGAGCCTGCTTGATGATACGCTGGAAAGCATCCTTTGAATTTGCGGTATTGGCACCCTTAGCTGTCTCTGAATAGAGTTCTGCTGTAGCAAGAACACCATCGGCGATCTTTACGGGCTCCACTTCAATGGGTTTGCCCTTCTTGGTAGCCTCAAATGTTACATAAAGCTCAGACTTGGCCATCTCAGGCTGATACTTGAAATTGCCGTTGTAGGTGAATGTACCACCTTCCTTCCACTCGATAACCTGATTGTTACCGGTAATCTTCTCACCCTGGAGAGTTACAGGCTCACCCTTTACAGAACCACCTTCCCAGCGAAGTTCGGGAGTAGCGGTGCATACAACCTTCTTGATGAAAGTCTTTGAGGGGAATGTTCCTGTTACAGTGTAGTTTACCTGTCCACCCTGTACTTCCAGGGGATTGGGGTTAACTACAAAATACTCTTCCTTTACCTGGAAGTTCTTGCAGCTGGCAAATAGCATGATGCCTGCGCAGAATGCCACAAAACGAATAGATTTTGACATAGTTTTTTGTTATTAATTGTTGGTTAAACTTTTTAGCCTTTAACGCATACGTGCGCAAAACTACAAAAAGAATGGCACATACAATGGTCTGAGCCCATTATTTTTAATAAAAAGAGGTGTTTTTGTCCAAAATATGAACCAAATGCCGTCATTAAATCCGATTACGGGGATGATGCAACACTATTTCCTCACGTAAACGGCTTCTGTCTATATGGGTGTATATCTCTGTGGTGGATATTTTTTCATGACCCAACATACACTGGATGGCACGCAGGTTGGCGCCACCCTCAAGAAGGTGTGTGGCGAACGAGTGGCGGAAGGTATGCGGACTGACCGATTTGCTGATTCCGGCTTTGGCTGTCAGATCCTTCACTATATCAAATACCATGATTCTAGACAGTGGCCTGCCGCGTCTGAGGCTCAGGAAAAGGAAAGGCTCTGCACCCGGTTTTATTGTTATATGGCAACGGTCCGCCAGATACAGTGTGATTTCATGTACTGCCTTATCGGATATGGGGACAAGACGCTGTTTGCTGCCCTTGCCTGTTACCCTTATGAAACCATCTTCAAGAAACAGGTCTTCCATTTTAAGAGAGCAGAGTTCGGAAACACGCAGCCCGCAGCTGTACATCGTCTCTATCATAGCCTTGTTCCGCTGTCCCTCGGGAGTAGAGAGGTCTATCTGTCCGATTATGCTGTCTATCTCCTGCACAGTGAGCACATCGGGCAAGTGACGTCCTATCTTGGGAGCCTCAAGCAACTCACTGGGATCAGTCTGGCAATAGCCGTCAAGTGTAAGGAACCTGTAAAGGGATTTTACACCCGATATGATCCTGGCCTGTGATCTGGGGGCTATGCCCAGGTCACCCATGGCAGCGGCAAAACCATGCAGGTCGTCCAATGTAGCCTGACTTGCTTCGATACCGCACTCTTCAAGATAGCCCAGAATTTTGGAGGCATCATCCATGTACGCTTCGAGAGTGTTGGGAGAAAGTGACTTCTCCAACAGAAGATACTGGCGGTAACGGTTAAGCATAGTTTTCATATTGTCAGAAAAACCGGTAACTTTGCACAAAGATAAAAAGAAAATGGCTACATCGGGACAAGGTATCGGTTATACCGGCGAGCAGAGGCTGGAGGAATACATATCGGCCCATATCGCACCTGAAAGTACTCTTCTCAGGGATATTTACCGCGAGACCAACCTCAGGCTGCTCAACCCGCGTATGGCATCAGGACATATCCAGGGCCGGCTGCTAAAGATGCTTGTAACCATGATCCGGCCGCAGACTGTACTGGAGGTTGGAACTTATTCCGGCTATGCCACTCTCTGTCTGGCAGAGGGACTGACAGCACAAGGAATGGTACATACCGTTGAAATTGACGATGAATTGGAGGATTTTATCCGTAAAGGGCTTGAAAAATCTCCATTTCGGGAAAAGATTGAACTGCATATCGGAGATGCCCTGAAAGTAGTCCCGGAACTTGGGCTCACCTATGACCTGATATTCCTGGACGGTGAAAAGACGCAGTATCCTCAGTACTACTCCTCTTTTATGGAGTGGCTCAGGCCGGGCGGCTACATGATAGCCGACAACACTCTCTGGGACGGACATGTGGTTGACAGTAATTATGACAAGGATCCGCAGACCGCCTCAGTCAAAAGGTTCAACGATATGGTTGCGGCCGATGAGAGGGTTGAGGTGGCCATGATTCCCATACGGGACGGACTGACGATAATCCGAAAGATTGATGGAAAATAAAGATTAATTGAGAATGGGATATGGACAGTACAAGACAACAGAAAATAGCCAGGCTGATACAGAAGGAACTAAGTGAGCTGTTCCTCTATCAGACCAAACTCACCCATGGCCTTATGATTACGGTAAGTGAGGTGAAGATAAGCAGTGACTTGAGCATAGCCAGTGTTTATCTGAGCGTCTTTCCGTCAGAGAAGGGCGAGGAGACCGTTAAGAACATAAATGCCAATGTCAAGGATATCAGATATGATTTTGGCCAGAGAGTAAGGTATCAACTCAGGATAATTCCGGAACTGCGTTTCTTCCTGGACAGGACCATAGACTACATGGCACATATTGACGAATTGCTTAAAAAGTGAATTTCCCGTTTTTCATAGCCCGCAGATACCTCTTCGCCAAGAAGAGCCACAACGTGATAAACGTGATATCGGCCATATCGGTAGCCGGAATCATGCTGGCCTCATTTGCTCTTATCTGCACCCTGTCCGTATTCAACGGTTTCAGGGTATTGGTCGAATCACTTTTCAGGG
The DNA here is from genome assembly GCA_902802285.1 of uncultured Bacteroidales bacterium. Lineage (GTDB taxonomy): Bacteria > Bacteroidota > Bacteroidia > Bacteroidales > Bacteroidaceae > Colenecus. The sequence continues at coordinate 23,541 of CADCLI010000010.1, read as the reverse complement.
ATTTTGACCCCGAACTGAAGGTGGTCTCGGCCCAGAAGAAATTCTTCAGCATGGACGATCCCAGGATTCAGGAGGCAAAAACACTGGATTTCATCGAGGTTTATTCGTTCACACTAGAGGAGCAGGCACTGCTCAGCTACAAGAGCAAACAGAACATTGCCGTGATCAAGGGCGTACAGGACAGTTTCCATGACCTGACAGGAATAGAGAACCTGCTGAAGGGCAACGGCATCTATATGCTTGAGGATGAGGTTTGCCACTATGGGATACCCGGCCTGGGACTCATCGGAAGAATGGATTGCGGAATCAAGCCGGCCTACCCCCTCAGACTTTCCGTTCCCAAGAAGGAAGGACTCATCAGTCTTACCAATCCTGCCGCTTCTTTCAATCAGGCCAACATCTACTCTGCCGGAGTGGCGTTTCTGGTTGAACAGGAAAAATATGATGACAACTATGTAATCATATCATTGGAACTGGCACAGCAGCTGACTGACCGGGAAGGCGAAGCTTCGGCGCTTGAAATCAGGCTCAAGGAGGGAACGTCCTTCAATAAAGCCAGGAAAAAACTTGAATCTGTGCTTGGCACGGAGTTTGAGGTCCAGGACCGGATACGTCAGCAAGAGGATGTATTCAAGGTGTTCAAACTGGAAAAATTCATTTCCTATCTGTTTCTGACTTTCATTCTGCTCATAGCCTGTTTCAACATTATAGGCTCACTCATAATGCTCATGGTTGAGAAGCAACAGGACACGGTACTGCTGGCAAGTATGGGGGCAGAGAAGATGACGATAGAGAGAATATTTATAGTGAATGGTGTGCTTATATCACTGATCGGGGCAATCTCCGGCCTGACTCTAGGGGCCATTGCAGTCCTGCTTCAACAGAAATACGGATTCATATCATTGGGGACAGCCGGCAATTTCATTGTCGATGCATATCCTGTGAGCCTTAAGATTCAGGACATACTGATAGTACTGGTCACTGTCCTTGTGGTCAGCTTCCTGTCTGTAAGGCCTATAGGACCGATCGCACGGCGTTTTATACGGAAATCAGAGAGCGACTGAATCAGCATCTATTGCAGAATTCAGGAATATCGAAGCGTTGGGAAGGAACGTTTCGACCGATTCGGTAGTGTAATACCTGCATGTCCCACCCTTCGTGCAACGGGAATCCATCTCAGGATGCCGCTCCATATAGTTTCTCAATGAAGAAGCCACATATTCTCCCTGAGATATTATTCTGATGTTTTCCGGAACATACTTGCGGATCTTATCCAATAGCAGCGGATAATGGGTGCAACCCAGAATGATGGTATCAATCTCACTATCCTTGGCTAACAGGTTATCCACATGACGCCTGATGAAATAGTCAGCGCCTTCAGACTGGGACTCTCCTGTCTCCACAAGCGGAACCCAGATGGGACAGGATTCACCTGTAACCTTAATGTCGGGAAAGAGTTTGTTTATCTCAAGCGGATAAGAGAGTGACTTGACAGTTCCCGGAGTGGCAAGCAGCCCAACATGACGGGTCTGGGTCAATTCACCGATTGATTCGACCGTAGGACGGATTATTCCCAAGACTCTCCGGGATGCGTCCAGACGCGGGAGGTCTATCTGTTGTATAGTCCTCAATGCTTTGGCCGAAGCGGTATTACAGGCAAGTATCACCAGATGACAACCCATTTCAAACAGCTTGGTGACACATTGGAGCGTAAACTCATACACCACATTGAACGATCTTGTTCCATATGGAGTCCTGGCGTTGTCTCCCAAGTACATGAAATCATACTCGGGCATGGATGTACGGATATGTTTCAGAATTGTCAAGCCTCCATATCCTGAATCAAAAATGCCGATGGGACCGGGCTTTTCGGATAAAATCGGTTTGCTCATTGCCTTATCTCTTTATTTTTTGTCTTCCTGAACTATAACAGGCAAATTTCCTTCGGTAACGCTTTCCTCATGGACATCTATTCCCAATTGCCTGAACACCTGTTCCGTAATATCAACACCTTTGCTCTCATTTATGTACAGATATGTGCCCTTTCCGGTGTCTATCACATAATCCAGACTCTTCTCCAGGCACACTTCGGATACAGCTTTCAGCAGTTTCTTCTTGATTGGCACAAGAAGTTCATCGCGCTTGATTTCAATGTCTTTCTGGATCTTGTCCCTGAAAGCGGCATTGTTGTCCATGAGTAGCTGAAGTTCCCTCTGACGCTTGGCTACAACAGATGCAGACAGGTGGTCCTGCTCCAGCATGAACTCTATGTATTGTCTCTCAAACTCACGTTTGGAACGTTCTATCTCCTCCCTGTAGTCAGACTGCATCTTCTGCAGGTTGATCTCGGCCTCCATGTACTCAGGCATCAGTCTGAGAGTGGAATTGAAATCAATATAACCAAACATACCCTCCTGGGCAGAGATTGTCAGAAAGGATACGGAAAGCGTTGCCAGAAGCAGCAATCTGAGTTTTCTGTTCATATTCGGTCAGTCATTTTGAGCCAATAAGGGGAATCGGATTTACGCCGGTTCCCCCCTTGACTGTTTATTGCGGAATTGATTATTTGATTCCCAGCTTGGCTTTTACAGCCTCAGTGACGTCTGTGGTGAGAGTGGAACTTACATAAGGAACCACACCGCCGGCGACATCAAAGATGCAGACATAACCGCCTTCCTCGCCTACAGCCTGTATAGCCTTCAGCTTCTTGGCTTGGATACCATCCATAAGCTCATCATTCTTCTTGGCAAGATTAGTCTGGCAATCCTGGTAATACTGTGCGATTTTCTGCTGACTTTCGCCGAGTTCCTGCTCCCTGCGTATACGTATGTTCTCAGGAAGAGATTCACGGTTGGCCATATAATCATCCTCTTTTTTCTGATACTCGGTCTGCATATAGTTGAGTTCCTCCATGTACTGTTTCTGAAGTTCCTCCATTTCTGCCTGTCCGGCCTTGTACTCATTCATAAGGGGAACAATGACAGAAGAATCAATGTGTCCGAATTTCTGTGCGAATGCGCCGAGAGGCAACAGAGCCATAAGCGCAATGATAATACTCTTTTTCATATCGTTTTCTATTTATTTGTTTCTTAATGTTATGGGTCAGCAAAGATATGCAATTAGTTTGAATATCCCAGTTTCTTCAGGACCTCATTGCTGATATCTATCTTGGGCGAAGCATAAATCATGCTTGTTGCCGATGAACGGTCAACCACCATCTGGTAGCCTTCTGACTCACTTATCTGTTTGACTGCCTCATAAATCTCATCCTGAATAGGTGCCATCAGGCTCTGCTGTTTCTTGTACAGTTCACCGTCAGGACCGAAATACTGACGCTTAAGCTCACTGGCCTGTTTCTCCTTGGCTACTATCTCCTCCTCTTTCTTGGCTTTCTGCTCCTCGGAGAGGAAAAGTGACTCATTCTGGTAGTTCTTGTACAAGGTCTGAGCCTCGATATTCAGAGCCTCAACCTCGGCTTGCCAGCGTTTTGAGAACTGATTGAGCTGCTCATTGGCACGCTCATATGCCGGAATCCTGTTCAGGATATACTCCATGTCTACCAGAGCAAATTTCTGCGCACCTGCGGTGAGGCAGAAAAACAGCATCATTGCTGCGATTGATAATGTCTTTTTCATAACCGTTATTCTCTGTTTGTCTACCTATATTATACTCGTTCCACGCCACAGGTTAAAATTCCTGGCCCAGTATGAAGTGTACCTGGCTTCCGCCATAGCGTCTGGAACCCATGATCGGATCAAATCCGTAAGCCCAGTCTATACCCATCAGACCTACCATCGGCAACATGATGCGCACACCTGCTCCTGCAGAACGTTTCAGGTCAAACGGGTTGAACTGGCTGATTTTGTTCCAGGCGTTTCCGGCCTCGACAAATCCCAACGCATATATAATGGTGGAGTTCTCCATAAGAAGCGGATATCGCAACTCGGCCGCCATTCGGGTGTATGCATAAGCGTCCATGATCGATCCGTTCTCATAACCGCGCAGGCCAATGGTCTCGGTGGCATAGGTGTACGAACCGCCCGTCATACCGTCACCTCCCATATAGAAGGTTTCAAAAGGTGATCTCTTGTACTTGTTATAGTGCCCCAGCAAACCCAGGTCAAAACGTGTCATAAGCACCAGTCTCTTCTTTACACCGTTAGTAAGTGATGTATATGTGCGACTGCGGAATTTCCATTTGTTATACTCAATCCATTTGTGCTTCTGGCGCAACTCATCCTGATAGGTTTCTGATGTCTTGTCCGATGCCAGGTGCTCATAATCAACTCCGTCCCAAAGAGAGTAAGGGGGAGTCAGGTAAACTGAAAAAGCAAACTCCGAACCCGTACGCGGGAATATAGGATGGTCTATGGAGGTTCTGCTCAGGGTCAGTCCCAGGTTGATGTTGTTGCAGGTTCCGTTGTTGATAAGGAAGTATGACCACTGATTCAGTTTGTATCGGGTGTACGACAGTTCCGAATAGAAGGTAAAGTTGTAATCAGGCCAACGGAGTCGTTTTCCCCAACCTACACTTGCTCCGAACATTGTAATGTATTTGTCGGGATCGTAGTACGACTCGTAGTTGTCATAGTACATACCTCCGTAATTGCCGTAATAGTTTCCGTATCCGTACATGCAGTTGTACATGTTCTGATAGTAGGTGGAATTGTAGTAGTTGCTGCTCATGTCAGTCTGTTTGGAATAGAACAGGCTTACGGAGAGGGAATTGGGACGTTTTCCTCCAAGCCAGGGCTCCATGAATGATACGCTGTATGACTGATAATAGGTTCCGTTTGTCTGTGCACTGATGGAGAGCGTCTGGCCATCTCCCTGGGGAAGCAGCAGACGGTAGTTGTCACTCTTGTGGAACAGGTTGTACATACTGAAATTGGTGAACTTCAGCGCAGCGCGTCCGATAAGACCGGTCTGTCCCCAACCCATAGAGAGTTCAACCTGGTCGTTACCCTTGCTCTCAAGCTGCCAGTCTATATCCACCGTTCCGTTTGACGGGTCAGGCCTTACATCGGGATTTATTGCGGTCTGTTCAAAATGACCCATGTTGGCAATTGTACGGTAAGAGTTCTCAAGCGCCTCATAAGAGAATATGTCACCGGGACGGGTGTAGAGTTCCCTGCGTACGACATTCTCATACACACGGTCGTTGCCGTGAATCATGACACGGTTGATTGACGCCTGCGGACCTTCTGCCATACGTATCTCCAAATCTATCGAATCGCCGATTACATTTGCTTCGATGGCATCCATCTGGAGCATTACGTAACCGTTGTTGTAATACATCTTGCTGATGGCGTCCTCATCTTCTTTGGTGCGCTGGTTCAGTTTCTTCTGGTTATAGACATCGCCCCGCTTCATGTTAAGCATAGAGGAGAGTTGATCGCTGTTATATACGGTATTACCCACCCAGGTGATGTTGCGCAGATAATACTTCCCTCCCTCATCCAACTTGAGCCAGATATCCACGGTATTGTCTTCAGAGTTGGTTGAGACACTGTCATAAACGATATAGGCGTCACGGTAACCCAACTCTCCGTATTTCTCCATCAGTTTATCCTTATCGGATTCAAACTCTTCATTCACGAATTTCTTGGTACGCAGGAATTCACTGAGTCTGCCCTTCTCATTGGTCTTTTTCATGATCCTCCTGATATTCTTGTCGGTAAGGGCTTCATTTCCTTCCAGGTGGATAGTACGTACTTTTACCTTTTCCTTCTTGTCAATGTACACATCCACATAGGACAGTCCGTCTTCATCAGGTTCAGAACGCTGCTGCACTCGCACATCGGCATCCTTGAAACCCTTTTCGCTGAAATAACTCCGGATAAGTTTCTCGGACCGGTTAAGGACGTTCTGTGTTATCTGGCTTCCGGCATACAATCCTATCTTGTCCTCCAGCTCGGATGCTTCGCCCTTGCGGACTCCATGGAAGACAACTTCCTTGATTTTGGGATTCTGTTCCATGAAAAACTCCAGCCAGATCCTGTCGCCGGTAGTCTTCAATGCCCTTATCTTGATATTGGCAAAAAGACCTGTTCCCCAAAGCCGTTTCATGGCATCGGTGATATCCGGTCCGGGCACCGACACGCGTTGTCCCACACTGAGACCTGATAGTTTTATGAGCGTCTTGTGGTTGTTCTCTTCTATACCTGTCACGATAATGTCGGCAATCTCATATCTCTTGGGTGTCCCCGAATAGAGGATTACAGGATTCTCCTGCCCCTCGCCGTCATCTGTCTGGGCCGACAGTGACAGACCTGCCGATATCAGCAGTGAAAAGGCTATTATGTATCTAAGTCTGAACTTCATCTTCATCATTCGGTCTTGTTCTGTTTCTTTTCAGCAACCTGGGCTCCCGTCATTCCGAAACGGCGTTCCCTTTGCTGATAGACATATATGGCTTTGCACAGTTCCTCCATATTGAAATCCGGCCAGAAAGTATCACAGAAATAGAGTTCAGTGTAAGCAGACTGCCAAAGCAGGTAATTGCTGAGCCTCAATTCTCCTCCGGTACGGATAAGCAGTTCCGGATCAGGCATGAATTCGGTAGTCATGCAGGCAGAGAGGGCGGCCTCATCAATATCATCGGGCGAAATCTCTCCCTTAACGGCCCTGTCAGCCAGGATTCTTGCGGCCCTTGTTATCTCCCAGCGCGAGGAATAGCTGAGGGCAAGCACCATGCATGAACGGTCAAATGAAGCGGTGTGCTCAATGCATTCGTTCAGTTTTGCCTGAATCTCTGCCGGCAGTCTCCCAACGTCTCCTATCACGCGGAAACGGACCTGGTTCCTGATGAATACATCCTCTTCAATATTCTTGAACAACAGTCCCATCAGTGCCGTCACCTCCTGCTCCGGCCTGTTCCAGTTCTCAGTTGAGAAAGTATAGAGCGTAAGATATTTAATGCCCAATTCAACGGCATTTTCCATAATCTTACGAACCACCTCAACACCACGGATATGGCCCTCTGTGCGCTGTTTTCCCTGCTGTTCCGCCCAGCGTCCGTTGCCGTCCATTATGATTGCCACATGCTGAGGTATCCTGTTTTTATCCAACTGCTCCTGATATGTCATGATCCTTTAGTTTTCGTCATTACAGTTACAGGGACGTCTGAACACGTCGAATGTGACGTACAGCATAGTAAAGCTGTAACTGTCCTTGTTCTTTATCCCCTTGCCTTTTATCATAAACGGGTTCTCCAATGCCGTACCGTACTGCCCGGTAACATCCAGACGGTCGGAGGTGGAAAACCTCATTGTCCATTCCAAACCTATGTTTACCCTCTCTGACAGCTTGTATCTCAAGCCCAGCCCGATTGGAAAACATGCTGCAAAATCGTTTTTCTCGGGTTCTGGCGCAAAAGTCAGACCCAAACCCATCAGTCCGTATGGGGCAAGCCGGTGGGTATCGTTCCAATTCTCAGTTCCGTATCCGCAGAACCCCCACTCCAACTGCACTCCAAAATCATATAGCGTACGGCTGAATACGGTTTCATCACCCGGTAATGTGCCGTATGCATTATCTGTAGAGCCCGAAATGCCCGCTGCTGCCAGGTCTGCCTTAAGGGACAGTCTGGAGTTGACATTATACCTTGCCAGTACCGAAAGCACGCCGTTGGAGTTTCCGTAAAGCCGGGTGTTGGCATCACCCATATAGAAACTTGCTCCTCCCCCAAGTCCTACTTCCATGAGATAGCCGTCTTGCTGTGCCGACGCAGTGATGCAACAGCACAACATGACAGTTATTGAAAGGAGACCCGGTTTTCTCATCTGATCCTTAATATTTCTTCAGTCTGACTATGGCGCCGCGCCAGACACGACCGTCCTCTGACATTATCCAGATACCGCCCTTGCCGTCAGTGACACAGCCAAACTCCACATCCGATTCCATCAGGGCATCCGGCAACTGCATGTAACGGTTCCATGAAGAGTAACTGTCTGCATATCTGGTGCATCTGTACCATGTAATACCATTGTCGTTTGACTGGCGGAAACCGCCCAGACCACGTCCCAGACAGAACAAGTCATCGTCATATCTGATTACAGACATTCCCTTTGATGCGGGAAGGCGCAACTCCGTTTTGGCAGGTGAGTCAATCTCTGTCCATATAGTATCGCTTGACAGCTTTGTCCATATCCCGGCCTTTTCTGTATCCCGGGTCAATCCCACAAGTACCGACCTGGAGATGTTGATGTTGGTTTCCAACGGGTAATTGAACACGGTTGATACGGAATCAGGGAATCCGTCCGGCATGTGTTGAAACGTAGTCCATGACGACATGTCATCAGTCATTATTATATCACCGTCCTGGCTTACCGCCCAAAGTCGCCCTGAATCATTACCGTCTACTACGATGCTCCTGATGCCCGTCCGGACATTATTCCATGTCAAACCGTCCTGTGAGCCGTAAAGAGTACCGCCCGCAACTGTAAAGAACTCTCCTCCGCATACGGTCACCCTGGGCTGCCAACCTGAAGCAGGAATCCCGGTCATCGGATTCTTTCCGTTCCAGTTCCCGCTGTCGATATCACGGAAAGAGACTGAAGGTACTCCTGTCGCGTCTGTCCCGAAGCAGTATAACGTGTCATTCCTCATTGCAGGGCACAAGCCGGTCAGGAGCGGAAAACCTGTCGTATCCGGACCGGACCACAACAATGAATCGGGGAACACCTTACGTATGTTGACATCAACTTCATAGGTCCTCTCGTAAGACTTGTCGGTTGAAGCCACACGGAAATAAACCTTTCGGGTGAAATCTATTGAATCATATGCCCTCCATACATAAACCACATCCGGATTCTCGGCATAGAAGTAACCGACGACACCTATCGCGTAAACATTGGTTGTCACACATGTAGCCGTTTTCCCTCACGTAGGCGACTGTGTCCCTTCCGGACAGGTTGTAGTCATGGATCCTGACACTATAGTTGCCTATCACAAATGATGTTATCGCCGCCTGCGGCGTAGTGGCGACCTCGTCTTCCTTAAGACACGATACGCAGCAGAATAACAGTGACAGCAAAAGAATATATCGGCCTTTCATCTAATTGCGCATTATAATTAAACCGCGCAAATTTAACAACAAAATCCTTAGGGGCGTGTGTAATAATGTTGTTTTATATTAAAGATATGCTATATAAACCATTATTTTGTAACTTCGCGCCATTGAAAACCATTAACAAACTTCAAAAAAATGGACAACATAAAGAATATGGTGGCCCGTGAACTGCTCCGCATTGAAGCAGTAAAAGTACAGCCTGACGCCCCTTTCACATGGGCATCGGGTTGGCGTTCTCCCTTCTATTGTGATAACCGCAAGGCGCTTTCGTTTCCCGAGGTCAGGACTCTGGTACGTGATTCGCTCTGCAATGTCATAACCCGTGATTTCCCCGAATTCGACGTGATAGCAGGTGTTGCTACAGGCGCCATAGCACAAGGAGTCCTGGTTGCGGACAGGATGGGTAAGCCTTTTGTCTATGTCCGTTCGGCACCAAAAGACCACGGACTGGCAAATCTCATTGAAGGTTATCTGAAACCCGGTAGCCGTGTTATGGTAGTTGAGGATCTGGTATCGACAGGTCTCAGCAGCCTGAAAGCCGTTGAAGCAATCCGCAATGCAGGATGCGAGGTGGTAGGTATGGTGGCATCATTCACTTACGGATTCCCCGTTGCCGAGGAGGCATTCCGCAATGCCGGAGTCAGGCTGTCCACCCTGACTGACTATCCGGCAATGCTGGAGACTGCCGTAACTTCCGGATATATTAAGGTAGAGCATCTTCAGACACTGAACGAATGGCGGCAGAACCCGTCAGAATGGGGCAAATAACACGATGAAAAGGATAGAAAGCGGTATAAAGCACATCCCGTATCCGCAGGAGTCGGTCTATAACAAGGTCTCGGACCTGAGCAATCTCAAGCACCTTACCGACCGCATTCCCGAAGATCAGAGACAGGGTATCAATCTGGAGAATCTGGAATGTACTCCGGATAAGGTGACCACCACCGTCCAGCCGGTCGGACAGATTGAGATAGGCGTAATTGCACGTGAACCGTTCAAATGCGTCAAGATGGAGACATTGCGCTCACCCATTAAACTCACATTATGGATTCAGATCGTTTCCACCGGTGATTCCAGTTGTAAGATCAAACTCACTGCCGATGCTGACCTGAATATCTTTATGGCCAAAATGGTAGAGAAACCTCTTACCGAAGCCATAGAGAAACTGGCAGATATGTTATCCGCATTACCATATTAAGAATTGAGACACATGAAACCGATCTGGGACAAGGGTAAACCCGTTAACGAACTGATTCAGAAATACACTGTAGGACGTGACCGTGAAATGGACCTTATGCTGGCCAAATATGACGTGCAGGGTTCATTGGCCCACATAACCATGCTTGAATCCATCGGACTGCTGGAAAAGGATGAGCTGAAAGCTCTCTCAGCCGGCCTGAAAGATCTGCTTGATGTCATTGAACGCGGTGAATTCATTATTGAAGACGGGGTTGAGGATGTACACTCACAGGTTGAACTGATGCTCACCCGTCAACTTGGCGACATGGGCAAGAAGATACACAGCGGACGTTCACGTAACGACCAGGTGCTGGTGGACCTTAAACTGTTTACCCGTGACCGTCTGCGCGGTATAGTAAATGCGGTCAAAAGTCTGTTTGATATCCTGATAAGACAGAGTGAAAAATACAAAAGCGTACTGCTGCCGGGATACACCCATCTCCAGATAGCGATGCCTTCATCGTTCGGACTGTGGTTCGGCGCATATGCCGAGGCCCTGACCGATGATATGATTCTGTTGCGCGCCGCCTTTGACCAGGCCAACCGCAACCCGCTGGGTTCGGCCGCAGGTTACGGATCGTCTTTCCCCCTGAACCGTCAGATGACCACAGACCTGCTGGGTTTTGAATCCATGAACTACAATGTTGTCTATGCACAGATGACACGCGGCAAGATGGAACGCAACGTGTCATATGCTCTGGCATCGGTTGCTGCCACAATCAGCCGTCTGGCCTTTGACGCCTGCATGTACAACAGTCAGAATTTCGGGTTCATAAAACTGCCCGATGACTGTACCACAGGCTCCAGCATAATGCCTCATAAGAAAAATCCGGATGTATTTGAGCTGACCCGCGCCAAATGCAACCGCCTGCAGGCCATTCCCCAGGAGATAACACTTATGACCAACAACCTGCCCAGCGGATACTTCCGTGATATGCAGCTCGTCAAGGAGGTGTTCCTTCCGGCCTTCCAGGAGCTGGAGGAGATCATTACCATGACTGCCTACATGCTTGACCATATCAAGGTTCGTGAGGATATCCTGTCAGACCCCAAGTATGACGCCATATTCAGCGTAGAGGAGGTTAACCGTCTGGCCCGTGAGGGTATGCCTTTCCGTGAAGCCTACCGCAAGGTCGGTGCCCAGATAGAGAACGGTACTTTCAAGGCTGACCATAACATACACCATACTCACGAGGGAAGCATAGGTAACCTTTGCAATGACCGTATTGCTGAGCGTATGGACAGGCTCGTCTCCGGTTTCCCGTTCGGCAGGATTGACTGTGCAATAACTGAATTGACAGCCAGATGAAGCCCTTTCATCCGATGAAAAGGTCTGTTTTGCTATTGCTGTCTCTCATCTTGTCAGCCTCGTGTGAAAAGGGAGACAGTTACAGCACATACTCTCAAAAATACAGGGTCTTTTTCAGTTGTGAAACATCAGTATCCCCATATAACCAGATAACAACACCCGGTCGCTTTATTTCAGTACGCAAGAATCAAGGCAAGCTCTATCTTGCGGATTCTGACGGAAACAGTTTCGACATGGAACTTACAGCCATACAGAACGGTCATTTTGCATTCGGATTGGCAGGCCTGATAATAGGGACCCCCACTTTCAATAACGACAATATGTCTGTTTGGGCTTATGATTTGGGATGTCCTGAATGTAACAGCCCCACAACAAGGCTCAAATTCGATCTTCATGGAACAGCGACCTGTCCCAAGTGTGAAAGGTCATGGAGTCTCAATTCGGGCGGTTATCCGGTAAGTGACAAATCAAGGCCGTTATACCGTTATCCCGTAACTTTGAACTCGGGGTTACTTACCGTTGCCAACTGAACGGACTCCCCAAAAAAGAATGCCGACCATTGTGGCCGGCATTTCTTTTGATTTCATCGGGTATTTACTCCCAAGGAAGCTTGGTGATTGACTCGCCGAACTCTGAGTTCTCAACGTCGTTCTCATCCAGCTTGAATACCATGAATCCGGGGTTCTCCTTGGTGCAGGGTTTCCACTCGCCGCCCTGAGGACCGTTAGGATCGCTGTACTTGGCAAAGTTGGTCCAAGCGGTAAGCATCTTCTCTGACAGATCCCAGTCACCCTTGGTCCAGGGACGCCAGCAGTGCTGCAGTGACTTGAATACGAACCACAGGTCTGATGAGTGGAAAGCACCACGCAGACGCTGTGTTACCTCGGGATGTGAACCGTCATCGGGCAGAGGACGTGCAAACTCGTATGCGTATGCCTTGCTGCCGTTCTTGGTCATCTCCTCACGGTTCTGGCAGAAAGCTGCAACACCTGCAGACATATTGCCCATATCGTTCAGGGTGTAACCGCACATGTAAGGAACATCGGCCAGGGTGCCGTCCAGAGCAGCCTCGTCAAAGCTCTTCTTTGATACATAACCGTCAACCATCGGCATACCGGTAATGCTGCCGGGGTTACCTGTGGCATTGCTGTATATGCTGGCTACTGAGTAGATAACCTCTGTATCGGCGTTACGCATCTTCTGGAGGGTATTGTAACCGGCCCAGTCCATGATAACCTTGGTGTTGAACTCGGCACGCTGCAGAGCGTTCAGACCTTCGGGAGCCTGGGGAGCCTTGTAAGCGGCAATACGCTCGGTGTTGTTGCCACCGCCCATACCGAAACCGCCGAATCCGCCCATCATACCCATGCCGCCGCGCATACCGCCCATACCGCGACCGCCTGCTGCATTGTTATTGGGAACTGTAAGACCACCGGCGCTCATGATGATAGCCTTGTGGAACAGACCGCGTGCCAGAGGAGACTCGCAGAGAGTACGTACACTGCCGCCGCCTGCTGACTGGCCGAATATCATTACGTTGTCGGGATCACCGCCAAACTGGGCGATATTCTTCTTGATCCACTTGAGTGACTCAATCTGATCCAGGATACCGTAGTTACCTGATACTCCGTGCTCGCTTTCAGCTGAGAGGTCGGGGTGTGTCATGAAACCGAAAATACCCAGACGATAGTTGATTGAAACCAGGATTACATCCTTACCGGCCCACTCCTGAGCATCGAACTCAGGCTCTGAGCCCCAACCCTCGCGGTAACCGCCGCCGTGTATCCACAGGGCAACCGGAAGCTTGGCGTTTACATCACCCGGCTTCTTGGTCCAGATGTTCAGATAGAGGCAATCCTCACTGAAGGGAGCCTCATCGCCATAACCCCACTCTGTGTAGTAGCCACCCTTGTACTGGATGTGCTGATAGCTGGGATGGTCAAAACGGTTGCAGAGTTTAACGCCCTCCCAGGGAGTAACGGGCTGCGGAGCCTTCCAACGGTTCTCGCGGATAGGAGCTGCTGCATAAGGTATGCCACGGAATACGTAAACACCCTTTACGTTGTCAGCGCTTACACCCTGAACCTGTCCGCCTTCGATGCTCAAAACGGGGCTGAGCTTCTCCTGATTGCACTGGCAGCTGGCCATCAAGGTCAGAATGCCGGCCAAAAACAAAAGTTTTTTCATAATGATTGTTGATATTGGTTTGAAGTTAGCGATAAATTCCGGCTATTGTAAAGACCCACAAATGTAATATATTTTATGACTTGTTAAAAAGCAGAACTGATTTTTTCCTTAATTTTTGGCAAATACCCCAAAACCAAGTACTTTTGTACCCTGAACAAAACCGTTCACATCTTTTATTTGAGATTATGGGCTGTTTTTGGATGGATGGCTTCTCGAGTCGAGGGAGTGATGGGGTCCCATCATGACCGAGAGGAGAGGAGGCAGACGCCAAAAAGAGACCTTAAGATCAAAAAAAAGAGGCTCGAATGGTGGAATGGTAGACACGAGGGACTTAAAATCCCTTGGCCTTTATCGGCTGTGCGGGTTCGAGTCCCGCTTCGAGCACTCCTATAATAAGGATATTACGGAAAAACATTCATTGAAATGGTGGGCGTAAGACTTTTAAGAACCTCTGTTCTTGCTCTCCTTCTGCTGGGGGCACAATACGTCAGCGCATCCGACTACAGATTCAACCTCTACCTTGGATTAGGTCCGGTCAGGATATCAGCCGGGACAGCACATCTGTATGACACCGAGGTGTTATATAATGGCCGCCCCGCCATCCGTACCGCCATGGAGATGAGCACCAACTCCACCGCCGACAAGGTGTTTGTCCTGAGGGACACCATAGAATCTTTCAACACACGGAACGGAGAGAGCCTTTATTTCCGGAAAACAGTGAACGAGGGTAGTAAACACAACGTTGAAACCGCGGTTTTTTCAAAGGACAGGGATAGGTTCGTGGTCAATATGGCTTCCATGGACATGAATACCGGGCAGCAAACCGGACGCTCCACGGAGTGGCGCCCCACACGCATATTCGATCTGATGAGCATGATAGCATTCACCCAGGGGTTTGACACTTCCGACAGTGAACCCGGCCGTACCGAATCCCTGCCTATGGTTAACGGCAACATGGTGGTCCAGCAATATCTGGTCTACACCGGGAACAGGAAAGTCAAGGCTGATGACGGCCATACTTATGACTGCATGGTAATCTCCATCAGGGATTACAAGGAGGGTAAGGAACGTGAAACGGTCAAGGCCTACGTGACAAATGATTCTAAACACACGCCGATACAGCTGGATATCATACTGGGAACAGGGACATCCATCAAGGCTGTGCTAAAATAAAACAGATAATGAAACTTACAGAAAACCGCTGGCTGACAGGAAAGGGGTTCGGAGTTCACTCCCCCTGGGCATATGACCTTATAGAAAACGTCATCAATGAGCGTCATCCCTATTATGCATATGAGGACCTGTATCCTTTCTGGGAGAAGGCCCCTCAATATCTTCCGCAATACCCCCAAAGCCGTGACGAGCTGCTGTTCCGTCTAGTCAACCGATTCAATCCCAGGTTCATCCTGGAGGTTGGCACGGGTGCCGGAGTGAGTACGGGTTATCTGGCATCGGTCTCCAGACAGTCCAGGGTGGTTACAGTTGACTATAAACATCCTGCCGAAAAGGAGGTGCGGCGTAACCTTAAGAAGATACCCAACATAGAATATGTTACTGCCGATGTACTGGAGACCGTTCAGGAGATACTGGACAGCGGCAGTATCCCGCAGTTTGTTCATATAGCCCACACGGCGCTTTGGCGTCAGGTCATAGATATGATCCTGCCCTATGCCACACCCGATATGGTGATTGTGGTGGAGGATATGGGCAAGAAACAGAAAAAAGAGTGGTGGGCAGATCTTATAAAAGATGAAAGGATAGGAGTGACCTTCCAGATGAAAAAGCTGGGGCTTCTGTTCTTTAACCCCAAGATGACCAAACAACATTACGTGTTATGAGCAAGATATATACCCGCACCGGCGATAAAGGCACCACCAGTCTGGTGGGCGGCAAGCGCGTAAGCAAGACAGACCCGCGTCTAGAGGCATACGGAACCATTGATGAGCTGAACTCGTTCATAGGACTTATGCTCTCCGTTATGGACGGAAAGGCCGAAAGTGCCGAAAACATATGGTGGATTCAGCAGAAACTGTTCAATATTGGCGGTTGCCTGGCTACCGATACCACATCGTTCCAGCTACCGGACAGCTGCAGGATCCTGACACCCGATGTGGAGCGTATGGAGCATATGATAGATGCACTTACGGACGGACTGCCCGAGCAGCGATCGTTCATACTTCCGGGCGGAACCCAGGCCGCATCATACGCCCATGTGGCCCGCACCGTATGCCGCCGTGCAGAGCGTCTTGTCCTGGCGCTCCCGGACGATGCAAAAGCGCCCTCGGAACTGCTCCAGTACATAAACCGGCTGTCGGATTACCTGTTTGTACTGGCACGCAGGATAAACTTTTTTGCAGGGGTCAGTGAAAATATATGGTAGAACTTTTGGATTACATATTTTTTTATACTTTTGCACCCCTATAAAAGCAAACCTTAAAACACCGTTTTTACTATGTATTGGACATTGGAACTGGCATCAAAACTTGAAGATGCACCCTGGCCCGCAACCAAGGATGAACTGATTGATTACGCCGTCCGTTCAGGAGCCCCGCTCGAGGTCATTGAAAACCTCCAGGAGATTGAAGACGAGGGCGATATTTATGAAAGCATAGAGGACATCTGGCCCGATTATCCCAGCAAGGAGGACTTCTTCTTTAACGAGGACGAGTATTGATATTCAACAGTTTACATATTATAACAACAGGAACGACCGGATGTGACTCCGGTCGTTCCTGTTGTTATGACTGTATCAGCGGTATTGTATCTTACGGGTAATCTCTGCAATCTTACGGGGTTCAGAGTCGTATGAATTACGGCTGTAACAGGTGCATTTTATCCAATTCCCCTTAGGGTCATACTCAAAATCACGGAAATCCCGGGAATTCCATTCCGTATCCTGATATCCGAACTCTGATTCTGCGCGGTCTCTCCTTATAGCATAATATCTTCTTGTGGCAGTCCCTTTAGTATCATAAGTATATTTGACGATGTATCTTTCATCTCTTTCAGAGTGCGTTGTAACCATCAGGGGCCTGCCTTCCTTGTCAAACATTACCGTATCCACCGCACAATCATCCCAGTAAAGCATGTATCCGCCTTTACCTTGGGGTAACTGTTCAACACTGACGACAGTGGCCAGCGTATCATTGTCATAAGCCTTGTACATCCTGATAGAGGAGAGCCTGTCGGACTTGTCATATCTGAATTCCCTTTCCAGTTTATGTGAAAGCATCTGTCCGCTTGGCTTTTCACCGGTCCACATCTCATATATACTGTAATCTTCGGGCTGCATCTCTTCTATGGTCTGTCTTACCAGCCTGTTATGATCATAGCTGTTTTCAAGCACATACATGATCTGGCCGTCGTTTCTTGAGTCTTCAAACAACTTCACTGCCTGCTCATAAGATTCAAAATCCCTATTCATGATGAAGGTTGAATGGTAAACATCCCTTCTGGTTTCATTCCCTTGCCTGTCAAAGGAATAAACCCTGCGAATACGGGAAACTGTTCTTTGCTGATATAGAGACCTGTCGTCAAAAGCGCTTTTTAACTCCTGGGGGACGGGAGAATCCCAACTCTCCTCATAGGACAGAACCTTACCATGTGGCTTGCCGAATATCTCGATATCACCTACCCACCTGCCATACATATCATAAAGATTCCGTATGCTATAGACGGTGTCAACTATACCTCCCCACAATTCAATCCCCGGAAAACGCCGCTTAAGGTCCTTCACTACGGGGATGGTCAGGTTTCCGTTGACTCTTATCTCCTCAAGATTGAGAGAATCCACCCACTCCGGAACCACAACATCACCGTTAAAATTCAGTGACAGTTTCTGCAGGCCTTCAACCTGCATTATCTCCCTGGGTACATCAACTACGTTAAGGGTCAACTCCTTCTTGTCAAACAATTCCTCTGTATGGTCCTGTAACAACTGTACTATATCGGCCGATGTGGTGGCCGTGCGGACCATCCAGCCTATACGGGGTTTGAGGTTAAAGGTCTTCCTGTCCTGTTTTACACCTACAATACCTGCCCACAGCTCCATATCCTGCTCCTTAATGACTTTGAGGCCGTCAGATTCCTGCAGCTTGAAATCAACTGAGACCATCCCCGGCAGAACATCATAGTCGTAACGGACCTTATCGGGAGTCCTGTTTCCTACGGCATCAAACGGGAACAGTCTGATGAACCAGCCGTCCAGCAACGGCGGCTGGCCCAGGCAACCTCCCTTGAGATTGAAATCCTCAGGACGGTCCCTTACCACCATATCCATCCAGAACTTATGGTCAATATTGCCCATTGATGTCTCAATGAACTGTTCCAGTATCGGGTCCAGGTCCTTAAGCCACCAATCCATTCCGAACTGTTTCAGGCATGACGCCTTTTGACGGACCTTGCGCCAGTCATCAGGAGATCCTTCAAGAGTTATCTGCGGAATTCCGCATATCATACGTGACACCACATACTGAAAGTATGGCCTGACGGTTTTCATAAGCACAACCCTGGATGCCGTCCTTTCTACAGAGCGGGTGGTGGAGAAATCAGCCTCAATGGTCCTGGCTATGTCACTTTTGGTATTTTGGGCGATTTCATCGCTGAATCGCTGCATCAGCAGCCCCCAATTGAATCCTGGCCGGAACGGATCTTCAGTGACATTCAGAATCAGTTGCTTTACTCCCTTATGGTCCACCAGCCGGTCACGATACTGGTCTGCATGCATGTATATCTGATGTGACAACGCCTGGCTTATTGCCATCCAGACAACATCAGGAGTGAGTGTTATGGGCCTGTGGGTGGCGTATGCCTCGGTTATCATTGAAAACAAAGGGTTCCTGCCCATCTCCACCAGACTGTCGCGGTCAAAACTGGTGGCAATGACAGACTCAGGATCCGTGGATTTACCCTCCTCC
Organism: uncultured Bacteroidales bacterium; assembly: GCA_902802285.1. Lineage (GTDB taxonomy): Bacteria > Bacteroidota > Bacteroidia > Bacteroidales > Bacteroidaceae > Colenecus. The sequence goes on along the minus strand of CADCLI010000010.1, from coordinate 4,817 downwards.
TCGGTCCAGTGTTCAGCAACTGCCCGGCCTGACATGACAAACAGGGGTTCATCAGGAGGCGTAACCTTCTCGACACTGAATGTTATCCCGCCATCCTCGCCGAAAACCAGTTCATTCAGACTGTTTTGTGCAACGGTAACGACAAAAGCATTAATCAGCAAAAGTGTCAGAGATATGGTTTTTTTCATAACAATATATTATTTGTCTGCTGGCAAAAGTATCTCTCAAATCAGCAATGCACAAGAACTTGTCGTTGCAAAACCGTTGCAAATAAAAAGGACGGCCGGATTGCTCCGGCCGTCCTTTCTTATTTTGGCTGATTGGATCAGTCGCTCAGCTTGGCAGCGATGAACTCGCGGTTCAGGCGGGCGATATTGCTGATGCTGATGCACTTGGGGCACTCGGCCTCGCAGGCGCGGGTGTTGGTGCAGTTACCGAATCCCAGCTCATCCATCTTGGAGAGCATAGCCTTGGCGCGGCGGGCAGCCTCTACCTGACCCTGCGGGAGCAGAGCAAGCTGGCTTACCTTGGCACTTACAAACAGCATAGCCGAACCGTTCTTGCAGGCTGCTACGCAGGCACCGCAACCGATGCATGATGCAGCGTCCATAGCCAGGTCGGCCTTCTCCTTGGAGATAGGAATTGCATTGGCATCGGGCACACCGCCGGTGTTGATTGATACGTAACCGCCGGCCTGCATGATCTTATCATATGTCACGGATTACCGGGAAGCCGGCTGAACGCCAAGGCTCAACGGTAATGGTCTCACCATCCTTGAAACGGCGCATGTAGAGCTGGCAGGTGGTAGCACCTGTGGCAGGTCCGTGCGGATGTCCGTTTATGTAGAGTGAGCACATACCGCAGATACCCTCGCGGCAGTCGTGGTCAAATACCACGGGTTCCTCACCGGCATTGATGAGCTGCTCGTTCAGAATGTCAAGCATCTCAAGGAATGAGGTATCGGTGGGGATATCCTTCATTTCATACACCTTGAACTGGCCCTTCTCCTTAGGACCTCTCTGGCGCCATACTTTCAGTTTGAAGCTTATATTCTTTTCCATAGTGATGCTTTTTATCAGTTCTTGTAATTACGTGTCTGAACCTTGATGTACTCGTAGTTGAGAGGCTCTTTGAGCAGCTCAGGTGCCTTGCCCTCGCCCTGATAGTTCCAGCAGGCTACGTATGAGAACTTGTCATCATGACGCAGAGCCTCGCCCTCAGGGGTCTGGTGCTCCTCGCGGAAGTGACCGCCGCATGACTCCTCACGGTTAAGACCGTCATAAGCCATCAGCTTGCCTATCTCAATAAAGTCAAGCAGACGCAGAGCCTTCTCAAGTTCAACATTCAGTGTCTGGGCATCACCCGGAACACGCAAGTCAGTCCAGTAGGTCTTCTCTACCTCGTCCAGTTTCTTGAGAGCGGTCTCAAGAGACTCCTTGGTACGACCCATACCAACATACTCCCACATGATGTGGCCAAGCTCCTTATGGATGGAATCGACGGAACGCTTACCGTTAATGCTCATGATCTTGGCAATCTTCTCCTTGACAGCCTTCTCGGCAGCATCGAACTCAGGCAGGTCTGTGCTGAAGCGCGGAACCTGGATCTGGTCGGCCAGATAGTTCTGGATGGTGTAGGGGAGTACAAAGTAACCGTCGGCAAGACCCTGCATAAGAGCAGAAGCACCAAGACGGTTTGCTCCGTGGTCTGAGAAGTTGCACTCACCGATGGCAAACAGACCGGGGATAGAGGTCTGCAGCTCGTAGTCAACCCAGATACCGCCCATTGTGTAGTGGATGGCGGGGAATATCATCATAGGATTCTCATACGGATTTACATCGGTAATCTCCTCATACATGTCAAACAGGTTTCCGTACTTATCTGCAACGGCCTGCTTGCCCAGACGCTGGATAGCATACTTGAAATCCAGGAATACGGCCAGACCGGTGTTGTTTACACCATAGCCCTTGTCGCAACGCTCCTTGGCGGCACGTGAAGCAACGTCACGCGGTACCAGGTTGCCGAATGCGGGATAGCGGCGCTCCAGATAGAAGTCGCGGTCCTCATCGGGTATGTCGTTGGGGTTGAGTTCACCCTTCTGGAGTTTCTTGGCATCCTCAAGTTTCTTGGGAACCCAGATACGTCCGTCGTTACGCAGAGACTCTGACATCAGTGTCAGCTTGGACTGCTTGTCACCGTGTACGGGAATACAGGTGGGGTGGATCTGAGCAAATGCGGGGTTGGCAAACCACGCACCCTTGCGGTAGCACTGCATGGCGGCCGATCCGTTACTGCCCATAGCGTTGGTGCTGAGGAAGTATGTGTTTCCGTAACCACCTGTACCGATAACTACGGCGTGGGCTGAGCAGCGCTTGATCTCACCTGTTACCAGGTCTCGGTAGATGATACCGCGTGCACGCTCCTTACCCTCATCATCCTTGATCATGACCAGGTCAAGCATCTCGCAGCGGGTAAACAGCTCAACGTTACCCTGATGTACCTGATAACTCAGTGCGGAGTAGGCACCCAGAAGCAACTGCTGACCGGTTTGACCGCGGGCGTAGAATGTACGCGATACCTGAGCACCGCCGAATGAACGGTTGGCCAGAGTGCCGCCGTACTCACGGGCAAAGGGAACACCCTGTGCAACACACTGGTCAATGATATTGTTTGATACCTCGGCCAGACGATATACGTTGGCCTCACGTGAACGGTAGTCACCGCCCTTGATGGTATCGTAGAAGAGACGATATACTGAGTCACCGTCGTTCTGATAGTTCTTGGCGGCATTGATACCACCCTGTGCAGCGATTGAGTGGGCGCGGCGGGGTGAATCCTGAATGCAGAAGCACTTTACCTTGAAGCCGAGGTCACCAAGTGTGGCGGCTGCAGATGCGCCTGCCAGACCTGAACCTACAACGATGATGTCAAGCTTACGCTTATTGGCGGGGTTGACGAGTTTCTGATGAGCCTTATAGTTGGACCATTTTTCGGCCAACGGGCCTTCGGGAATTTTTGAATCTATAGTAGCCATATTCAAATACTTTTACGGTTTAACAAAGGCTCTTGAAAAAGTAGAAATAAACCACGCTCAGGAAGCCCAGGATTACCAGTGTAACGTAGATGTTACCGATAACCTGCCAGCGGCGCTGCCATTTGGTGCCACTCCAGCCGACAGTCTGGAACATGCTCCAGAATCCGTGTGAAAGATGGAACCAGAGAGCTGCAAGCCAAACGGTGTAGATAAGCACAAAGTACCACTGTGAGAATGTGTACTGGATAAGGAAAGCACCGTCGGTAGGACCGTTCTGTCCTGCAACAAAGTTTGTGCCGTGGATGATTTCCTGAAGCTGCATCTTTGACCAGAAGTTGGCGAAATGCACCAGCAGACCTACAAACACGATGATACCAAGCACCAGCATGTTCTGTGAAGCCCACTCAACTGATTTGGGTCTTTCAGAAACGGCGTATCTTACGTTTCCGCGTGCCTTGCGGTTCTGGATTGTCAGCCAGAATGCAAAGACAAAGTGAAGAACCATAAGTACAGCCAGTCCTGCAGTACCTACCAGTGCATACCAGTTAGCTCCCAGGAACTCACAGATGGCATTGTATGCATCGGAGCGGCACCGGTGACGCTCATCACTACCTTACGTCCGATTGATGAATCGATTAACCACATAAAAAATTAGTTTTTTGATTATGAATGTTTTAGTTTTGTGCGCGTAGTAAACAGACTGCAAATATACTTAAAAGTGTGTATTAATCCTTATCTTTACGGCCACAAATGATTTTCCAAATGAAAACTATGACTAACCTTTCACTTATGCTTATGTCTGTTCTGGGACTTTTTTCATGCAGTCAGGACGGCTGGACAGATGCCGGCCCCGATGAATTCCAGGTAGCCGCCTACTCTCCGGGCACATGTCTGATTGATGTGCGCACGGCACAGGAGTATGCTGAAGGTCACTTGCTGAATGCCGTCAACATTGACTGGCAAAAAGACGGATTCACCGATGAAATTGGCCGAAAATTCAACAAAAAACTGACGCTTGCCGTATATTGCCGCAGCGGAAGGCGTAGCGCTGAAGCTGCAGCGGCACTGACCGGCGACGGATACAAGGTAATCAACCTGAAGGAGGGTTACCAGAGCTGGACCGCCGCCGGCAAACCTGTAAGCACTTATGAGGTTGAATGTTTTATGGACGGCAGTGAACCCGTAATAATCACACTTATAAAACATGGTACACTGGCTGTTCTCTACAATGGAGCATACATTCACTTTGACCCTGTAGCCGGTTACGGCAAAGCCACAGACTATGCAACAGAGTTTCCCAAGGCCGATGCGGTGCTGGTAACACATGAGCACGGCGACCATCTGGACAAGAACGCCATAACCGCGCTTTCATCGGAAAATACCATCCTTCTGCTCAACGCCAAATCACAAGGGCAGATAAGTATGGGCAAGAGCATTGCCAACTATGAGAAGGCCGATCTGCCACAGGGAATCAAACTTGATGTGGTCCCGGCGTACAACACTACTCCCGGACGCGAGCAGTTCCATCCCAAGAACAACGGAAACGGTTATGTGCTTACATTCCCCGGCGGATTCAGGTTATATGTGGCCGGCGATACCGAAGATGTTCCGGAGATGTCAGACATCAAGGATATTGACGTGGCGTTCCTCCCTGTGAACCAACCGTACACAATGACTGTCGAACAGTGTGTAAAGGCAGCTAATGTCATTAAACCCAAAGTGTTGATTCCATATCATTTCAGCCAGACAGACCTGAAGGAGCTTCCGTCACTCCTGCCCGGAA
>CADCLI010000009.1:41512-43932 GCA_902802285.1 uncultured Bacteroidales bacterium | reverse complement strand
CCCATGGTTACCTCCTTGAAGCCCAGTTCACTGGCAGCGTTTAGGGTCTCTCCTATGTAGTTGCCGTAGTGGACGAATGCCTGGGGCGGCAGGTCGGGATAGAGGGCTTTTACAAAGCGCTCGCTCCTGGCTCCGGAGTTTATCACCAGACGGGGTGCTCCTACGGCTTTTGCCACCTCAACCTCGCGGCGTATTGCCTCTACGAATGCCTCCATTGAGAACGGACGCACTATTCCAAGTGTGCCTATTATTGAGATGCCGTCCACTATTCCCAGTTTGGGATTGAAGGTCTTCTGGGCCAGCTGGGCACCTCTCGGTACCGAGACGGTTACATCCAGACCACCTTCGTAAAGGGCTGTCAGCTGTTCCGTTATCATGCGGCGCGGAACGGGATTGACGGCGGGATCGCCTATGGGCAGGCCTATTCCCGGCAGAGTTACACGCCCCACCCCTTCGCCTTGCAGGAAATGTATTCCCGGCCTGTCACTCAAGGCGACCTTTACCTGGACTGTGCAGCCGTTTGTTACGTCGGGGTCATCGCCGGCATCCTTTATAACCGATGCCTCTGCCCAGTCCCGGCCTATCCGACACTCCTCAACCGGCAGAGTGAAAGTCTCTCCATCGGGTATGCTGAACTTGATGCAGGTCTGCTCATCGCCGGTAAGCAATGCTGTCAGGGCGGCTTTTGCAGCGGCGGTTGCGCAGGCTCCGGTGGTGAATCCGGTGCGCAGGTCATAGAATCCGGGCACCAGACGCTCTATCTCGCGGCGCAGTCCATGCTGGCCGGTTACTGTAATGAACCCCTGTGGTAGCTCCGGCCTCATTACTGCGTACAGCGGAATGCCCAGGGCTTTTGCGGCAGCGGCTTTGTCGGGGAATCCTCCGCTCAGGCCGCTCTCCTTGGTAATCACAGCACCGGGTTTGAGGCGCTGCATCAGTTCCAGGTCTGTCTCTCCTACTCCGTAATAGACCAGATGATCGGGGCTAAAACCGGACTTGACAGCCAAATCCACGGATTCCTGGCGGTCCAGCACACGGAATATGCAGTTGTGACTTTCCCAATAGGGTTTCAGGGCCGGGATAGTCTGGACTCCGGTCAGTGCCAGCAGATTGTCCACACCGTTATCCAGCAAACGGTTTATTGCATCGGCATAACCTGTGCACCAGATTATGTCATCGGTGCGGTCAGGGTAAGTGCGTTCGTACCGCACTACAGGGATATCCAATGCTCCGCTTACTTGGCTTACTGTTGCGTGCAGTCGGGAGGCAAACGGATGGGCTGCATCAACAATCAGGCGCACCTGATGCTCGCGGCAGAATACCGTCATGGCATCCTTATCCATTGCGCCGGTCACATGCACGCCGTTATGGCTCTCCACCTGCTGCAAATCGCCCCGGGTGGAATACCAGAAACGGCGACCGGCCTCATCGGCCACCTTTACCGCCATCCGGCCCTCGGTTGTACCTCCAAAAATCAGTATCATATATCAAAACTGACGCAAAGGGGTCGCATCGTTTTGCGTCAGTTTTTGACGCAAAACGAAACGACCCCTTTGCGTCATTTTCTGAACAAGTGTTTGAACTCGTGGGCATAGAGGCGGGACAGGCCCTGGCGGTTGTCTATAGCATCGCCCACTACCAGCAGGGTGGTCAGCGTAAGGTTGTGGTCGCGTACTATGCGGGCCAGGTCCTTTAGCTGACCGCGGTAAATCTTTTCCTCCTTCCACGTCAGTTTGTAGCAGGCGGCCACAGGAGTTTCCGGCGGATATGCCTGCAGGAGCTCTTCCTGAACCTGCTCCACAATGGCGGCGCTCAGGTAAATGCACATGGTGCTCTGGGACTGGGCCAGCTTGTGCAGCTGCTCCTTCTCGGGCATGGGCGTGCGGCCACCTCCGCGGGTCAGGATTATGCTCTGCACCTTCTCGGGGATGGTGAACTGGGAGCGCAATGCGGCAGCGGCGGCCTGGAACGATGATATTCCCGGGGTGATGTGGTAGCGCATACCGTAACGGTCAAAGAACGCCATCTGCTCCTGGATTGCTCCGTAGATGCAGGGATCGCCGGTGTGAAGGCGCACCACAAAGAGTCCCCGGTCATAGAAATCCTTCATCAGGCTGAACTGCTGCTCCAGGTCCATATCGGCCGATGAACGCACCACCGCGCCAGGTTTGGCGTAAAAGGTGAGTTCCTTGGGTACCAGACTGCCGGCGTAGAGTATCAGGTCGGCACGCTCCAGCATGCGTTTGCCGCGCACCGATACAAGCTCGGGGTCACCGGGACCGGCGCCTACAATCTCTATGAATCCGCCGCGCATCCTATGGCCGTCCATTGCAACGGCAAATGTAAAGTCATTGCCCTCTGACAGCCGGCCTTTCTGCTTCTCTATCAGCAGAATACCATCATTGCTGGAGCGCAGTGCG
>CADCLI010000009.1:0-41445 GCA_902802285.1 uncultured Bacteroidales bacterium | reverse complement strand
ATGCAGTCCAGATGTCAGTCCCGGCCCACGGCCAGCGGCTCTGCAATGCCGCCAGCAGCGGCTCATCTTTCTTGAGTCCTATTGTACCTATCCCGGCTATAGCCATCGGTGAAAGGCCGTTCTCCCGGAGAGTGCTCTCAATATGCTCTGCTATGCCATCAGGCCTGCACTGACGACGGCATCCAAAGCCGATGCGCAGCACCTGCGGATAGTAGCTGAGCACAGGTATCGGGGCATCAAATGTATGCGGCCCAACGGTTAGGAGCAGTTGGAACTGGCTGAAATCTATATCGTCATACTTACTGAACACCTTGACGTGACCGGGCAGAGTGCTCTCCAGATAATCAGTGCCGGCATCACGGACCTCAAGCAGCAGGGCTGTAGGGTGCTTCTCCACAAACAGGGCTATAGCTCTGTTCATGCGGGCGCGGCTGATGTCAGTCCTCCAGTTGTACTTTGCGGCCAGTGTATCAAGAGCCCAGAGGCCTGTGTTGTCACTCTGGGTGGTTACAACAGCCTGCCCGCCGGTAAGTCCGGCTATACGTCGTGCCAAGTCGTTTGCTCCGCCTATGTGTCCGGACAGGACTGGTATCACAAACTGTCCGGTGCTGTCCACACATACCACAGCCGGGTCCCTGTACTTATCCTTTACGCAGTGTGCTATACTGCGTACGCAAATTCCCATTGCGCCTATAAAGACTATCTGCTCCAGACTGCTCCAGTTCTCCTTGATGAACTGGGCGTAAGACTTTATCACATTGCAGCCATCCAGTTCTTTCTGGCTGTATATCTCACTATCAGTCAGCGCCGTCCGGATTTTACGGGCCAGACTCAGCGAGCTCTCGGATACCAGTATTATTGCATTCATTCTGCTTTCATTATCAGGATTGGGTTATGTTCATCGACCGCTATTCGGGTACAGCCGGTCACTCTGCGGCCAATACGTTCTATCCCCTGACGGAATGCGGCCGCGCTCTCATCGGACACGGAATTGAATACTATCGTTCCGCCGGGTATAAGTACTTGATTTATAGTCTCCAGAATCTCTTTCATGTGACCGCCGTGACCGCCTATGAATACGGCATCGGGGGCAGGATACAGATTGGGATCAATCTCCATGAAATCAGCTATCACGCCGTTTATGCCGGGAGCGCCGAAGCGGCGGCTGTTGGCAAGCAGCAGGTCGCGGCCCTGCGGGCGTTTCTCAAAGGCGGTTATATCCAGGTGCGGAAACTGCAGGCGGGCCTCGATGGATACTGACCCGGTGCAGAAACCTATGTCCCAGAATGAACGGCGCCGGCCCAACTCAAGCGCTGCCAGCGTGGCCAGGCGGATGGGCATCTTGGTTATCATATTGACGCGGCCGTCCAGCAGATCAAAACGCTCGCAAGGGATTCCGAACAGACGTCCGCGGCTCTCTGCCTGCTGCAGTATCAGGCAGTTGGGCTGAGCGGCATCGTAAAACATTGCCTGGGCTACGGTCATGGTGGTTACCTTCTCATGATCCGGATTGCCCATGCATTCGCCTATGGTTATGCTGTAGTTGTCATAGCCGTACTCCTGCATCATGGCGGCAATGGCCCGTGGCGTGAGGGTCTTATCGGTCAACACCCCTATCAGCTTCTCTCCGCGTATCAGGGCGTTCTCAAAATCCTTCCAGGCGCGGCCGGTCAGGGATACGGCGCGCATATCCTGATACGGCAGCAGCATACGGTGAGCCAGCATCTGCAGTGAGTTGAACCAGGGATAGACCTCAATCCGTGCATCGGGAAACTCACGCTGCAGGGTTGCGGCAAATCCGTAGAAGAGAGGGTCGCCCGATGCAAACACCACAATCTCCCGGTGCCCTTTGTACTGCTTGAATACATCAGACAGCGGAACTGTAATATCAATCCACCTGGCGCCCTGCGGCAGACGGCTCTTAATGAGCTCGTAGTGACGCTTGCCGCCTGAGAACACCTTTCCGCGTGCAATAGCCTCCAGCGCCTCCTTACTGAGCTCCTGCTCAGGGTTGTCGCTTATGCCAATGATCAAAAACGACGCAAAGGGGTCGTTTCTTTTAGTCGCTTCGCTTGGTAAAAGCGCCCCTTCGGGCCGAGCGCGTTTTGCGTCATTTTTAAACATCGCGACCGGGTTTTAGCTGGGCGGCGTCATCAAAGGTAAGGATGGCGTTGGTCAGGGTTGCTGCCAGGTTACTGCCTCCTTTCCGGCCCTCGACAATAATTTTTGGTATGCCTGTAAACGGCTTTACCATATACTTGCTCTCACGAACATGTACAAATCCCACGGGTGCGGCAATCACGCCTGCGGGCTGAGCCTTACCCTTGCGGATAAGATCACAGAGCTCCATCAGCGCGGTGGGCGCGTTGCCAAAGACAAACAGCGCATCGGGATGTTCATCGACAGCCAGACGTATGCCGGCCTGCGTACGGGTTATGCCCTTATCACGGGCCACCATGGCGGTGCGCTCATCGGACAGGTAGCACTTAACCTCCACTCCCAGACGCTCCAATGCGCCTTTACGTATGCCCGATGCCGCCATCGTCACATCGGTAACGATAGTCTTCAAAGAGCCGTCACGGAACTTTCCGTACAGCGACTCCACCGCATCAGGGTCTGTGTAGAGGATATCCTCCATCTCAAAATCGGCAGTGGTATGGATGGCGTGCAGAAGCGCCCACTTGTGTCCCAGCGGCCAGTCGCGGCGCTTGAGCAGCCCCTGGATAGTACGGAAACTCCTTATCATTATCTCCTGCCCTACACCAACGTTATCATCCTGTTCCTCCCGGTAATACCCGCGCGGAGTGATCATGGTGCCGTTCCAGTTGTAGGACTGGCTGTTGCCTATTATCACAACCGTGAACATATCCACCTGCTCCGGGTCAAAACCGGCCAGCGTGGTTACCGTCACCTGCTGCTCATCGCGTCCGGCCTGGCGTACGTAACCCACAGGCGTATCACCCGAGCGCTCCTTAAGGAACAGCTCCTTAAGCCGATACAGCTGCCAGTAACGCTCAACGCTCTTGGGATTGTAAACTGCCGTTACAAAATCAGCCTGCGCCGCGGCAGTGATGCGTTTCTCAATCAACTCCCACGGAGTCATCAGGTCCGACAGCGATATGACGCAGAAATCATGTCCGATGGGCGCCCCCAGCAACGATGCCGCCTTCTGGAAAGCGCTGATGCCCGGCAGTACCTCAATCTCCATCTCACTGCCACGTTCCCGACACATCTCCCAGATGAGCGGAGCCATGCCGTAAATACCTGAGTCACCGGAGCTTATCACACATACCTTACGACCCTGCTCCGCCAGATCGAACGCCTGACGGGCGCGGTCACGCTCGCGTTTCATACCGGTATCAACGCACTCGGTACCGGGGCGCAGATACTGCTCCACAAACCTGAAATAGTACTTGTAGCCTACTACCACATCGCACTCACGCAGGGCCTGCGCCACCGCCGGTGTAACATCGGACTCACTTCCGGGTCCTATTCCGGCCACATATATCTTTCCTTCAATCATATTATCAGAAAAACCTATTATGCCCTAATACATATTCTTACAAAAATAGTCATTTCTTTGTTTCGTGACGCATTAGGGTCGTTTCGTTTTATAGTTCTTTAAAGCTGCGCTTTGAAGATAGGCTGCGCCTCGGGATAAAAAACGAGTAAACTCCTTTTTTCTCCTCTCGGCTTGCACTATATTTAAAGCTCCGCTTTGAAGATAGGCTGCGCCTCGGGATAAAAAACGAGTAAACTCCTTTTTTCTCCTCTCGGCTTGCACTATCTTTGCAATAATGAATCGTGATAATGACAACGAGTTGTTCCCTATTGTTGATGAGCAGGGAAACGTGCTGGGCCGCATACTGCGCGGACAGGCGCATGACGGCCGCAAGGTGCTGCATCCCGTGGTGCATCTGCACCTGTTCAACTCAAAAGGAGAACTCTACCTGCAGCGCCGCCCCGACTGGAAACCCATCCAGCCCGGCAAGTGGGATACCGCTGTGGGAGGGCACATATCATACGGTGAGACCATCCAGCAGGCATTCCGTCGTGAAGTCATGGAGGAGCTGGGCATTAATGTGCCCGATGCCACCCCAATGGGTCACTACGTGTTTGAGAGTAAGGTTGAGAAAGAGCTGGTATATGTGTTCCGGGCCATATATGACGGACCGGTCAATCCCAGTGCCGATGAGCTGGACGGCGGCCGGTTCTGGACCAGGCAGGAGATAATGGACGCCATGGGACGTAACATACTCACGCCCAACTTTGAGTCTGAATACAAGCGATTCTTTGCATTATGAGAAAGATAATACTGATAACCGGAGGCGAGAGGTCAGGCAAGAGCGCTTTTGCCGAAAGGACAGCACTTTCGATGAGTGCGAATCCCGTGTATCTGGCCACAGCCCGGGTGTGGGACGATGAGTTCCGCAATCGGGTGCGCCGGCATCGGGAGCGCCGCGGCCCGGAGTGGACCAACATTGAGGAGGAGCTGCAGCTGAGCCGCCATGACCTGAGCGGCCGCGTGGTGGTAATTGACTGTGTAACACTGTGGTGCACCAATTTCTTTTACCGCGACCTGCAGCGTGCCGACCAGGACCTGAACTGGGTCAGTGAGTGCCTGCAGGACCTTGAGAAAGAGTTTGACCGCTTTACCTCACAGGACGCAACTTTCATATTCGTAACCAATGAGATAGGAATGGGAGGCGTATCGGCCAACACGCAGCAGCGCCGTTTTACCGACCTCCAGGGCTGGGTAAACCAATACATCGCTTCCAGAGCCGATGAGGTAACGCTTATGGTGAGCGGAATCCCCGTAAAAATCAAATGACAGATATGCAATTCAATATACAATCCACAGCCGATGCGGAGTTCCGGGCGCAGGTCCTTGACAAGATAGACAACCTGACCAAACCCAAGGGGGCTTTGGGACGTCTGGAATCACTGGCAGCGCAGGTCTGCATGATACAGCACACCCTGAGTCCGGAGCTAAGGAATCCCTGCAACATACTCTTTGCGGCCGACCACGGCATACTGGCGCAGGGCGTGAGCGTATCGCCCAAGGAGGTCACCTGGCAACAGTCTTACCACTTTCTGCAGGGCGGCGCGGGCATCAGTTTCCTATGCCGGCAGCACGGTTTCAGGCTGATGGTCGTGGATGCGGGCATTGACCACGATATGGACTACAGCAGCGGCATCATCGATATGAAGGTGCGCAAGGGCACGCGTGATTTCTCGGTGGAGGCCGCAATCACTCCCGATGAATTTGAGCTCTGCCTGGAGCGCGGCGCCAAATGCGTGGATATGGCTCACTCCGACGGCTGTAACGTGATAAGCTTTGGCGAGATGGGCTGCGGCAACACTTCGGCATCATCCGTATGGATGAATCTGCTGGCAGGAATTCCGCTGGCGCAGTGCATCGGCGCCGGCGCCGGACTGGACGGCAAGGGCGTGAGCCACAAGCTGGAGGTGCTGAGTGCGGCGGTCAGAAAGTTCAAGACAGATAACAAGACTTACTCCATAAAGGATATACTGTGCTACTTTGGCGGTCTGGAGATGGCAATGGCCGTTGGTGCCATGCTGCGTGCGGCCAGTCTCCGCATGGTCATACTGGTGGACGGATTCATTATGAGCGCCTGCATGCTGGCCGCATCAAAGCTCTGCCCCGATGTGCTGGATTATGCAATCTTTGGCCATCAGGGCGATGAGAGCGGGCATAAGCTGCTGCTGCAGAGCATGAACGCACGGCCCCTGCTCCACCTGGACCTGCGTCTGGGCGAAGGCTCCGGCGCCGTCTGCGCTTATCCCATCGTACAGTCCGCCGTCAATATGATTAACCAGATGGACTCTTTCAGGAAAGCGTCCGTCACAAAATACTTCTGATGAATAACTTACTGGCAGCCCTTATGTTCTTTACCCGCCTGCCGTTCCACAGGATCAGGCAGGTGCCGGCCGACAGTTTCCGCCATGTTACCGGCTGGTGGAGCGTATGCGGATGGCTTACAGGCGGGCTTTCGGCACTCACCTTCTGGCTTGTATACAAGGTTGCAATAGCCGAGATCGCCATCGTTATGGCACTGCTGGTCAGAGTCCTGCTGATGGGAGCGCTGCATGAGGACGGGCTGGCCGATTTCATGGACGGATTCGGCGGCGGCACTGACCGCGACAGCACCCTGCGCATCATGAAGGATTCCCATATCGGCACTTACGGGGTCATCGGACTCATATTTTATTTCCTGCTATCGTTTGTTGTTCTGGCGGGGATACAGCCTCAGTACATTCCGGTGATAATTGTTTCATCCGATGTATTCAGCAAATGTGTAAGCAGCCATGTGGTTTGGTTCCTGCCTTATGCGCGCCCTGAGCAGGAGAGCAAGAACCGCACCGTATATCAGCACCCGTCTGCGACTGAAGAAATACTTACAATCATCTCCGGAGTCCTGGCCATCGGCCTGCTGTTTTATTCGGGCGCAGGCGGTTCCTGGCTGTCTCACTATCTGAGAATCTGCATCGTGGCCGTAGTTCCGGTTCTGGTTTTCATGCTACTGGTACTGCTGTGCAAGAAAAAAATCGGTGGCTACACCGGCGACTGCTGCGGCGCTATGGCGCTCATCACCGAACTCACATTCCGACTTGTAACTGCAATCATATGAATCTCTACATTGTCCGACACACTGCCCCCGATGTTCCGCAAGGCACCTGCTACGGCCAGACCGATGTTCCTCTTAAGGAGACCTTTAAAGTTGAGGCACAGGCTGTTAAGGATACAATTCCGGACATTAAGTTTGATGCCGTCTACAGCAGCCCGTTATCCCGTTGCCGCATTCTGGCAGACTTTTGCGGTTTTAGGACACCGCGTCTGGACAACCGCCTCAAGGAGCTCAATTTCGGCAGGTGGGAGATGCTCCGTTACGATGAGATTGACGATCCTTATATCAAGGAGTGGTTCGATAATTTTGTGGATGCGCCCATACCAGGCGGGGAGTCTTTCCGCGAGATGTATCAGCGCGTATCGGAATTCATGGATGAGCTGAAAAAGAAAGAACTTGACAACGTACTGATATTTGCGCATGGTGGAGTGCTGGCCTGCGCCCGCGTCTATGCCGGACTGTGCGACCTGCGCCACGCCTTTGAGAACCTCATTCCATTCGGTGGAATGGTCACCCTCCAAATCTGACGCAAAGACGATGTCTTGAAATCATGAAGATTGAACTATCGGGAAGTTACGGATACCGCAGGATGATACGCTCATCAGTGCCGTCCATACTCATGATGCTGGCCACATCGGTCTACAGCATCGTGGACGGGCTGTTTGTATCCAACTTTACCGGAACCACCCCGTTTGCGGCCCTCAACCTCATCTGGCCGGCCATTATGATTACCGGCGCCATCGGACTAATGTTCGGAACCGGCGGCAGCGCATATGTGGCCATGATCCTGGGCCAGGGCGACCGGGAGCGCGCCTGCCGGGCATTCAGCATGGTGGTCAAGACGCTGTTTGCGGTGGGTGTGGCGGCAACCGTGCTGTTCTATATTTTTATAAGACCTATTTGCTCTCTGTTGGGGGCCGATGGGCAAATGCTGGAGTACAGCGTACATTACGGCCGCATAGTGCTGCTGGTAATGCCGTTCTACATGATTCAGATGGCGTTCCACTCACTCTACATGACGGCCGAGATACCGCAGATGGGCATGCGGCTGAGCATAATAAGCGGCCTGACAAACATAGTGCTCGATGCGCTGCTGATTGTGGTGCTGGACTGGGGGCTCACTGGAGCGGCAATCGCAACCGCGGCGGGAATGGCTGTGGGCGGCATCTATCCGCTGTACTATTTTTCATCGCGCCGTAACACCACACATCTGCGGTTTGTGCGTACCCGCACCAACGGGCGGAGCATCCTGCAGGTCTGCACCAACGGGCTGTCGGAATACGTGGGTAACATTTCTTTGAGTGTAGTCAGCATGTGTTATAACCTGCAACTGATGCGTCTTATCGGTGAGGAGGGCGTGGCTGTTTACGGCATACTTATGTATATTGGGTTTGTGTATGCATCGGTCTTTATAGGGTTCAACCTGGCAATTGCGCCTGTGATCAGTTACAATTACGGGGCGCAGAACCATGAAGAGCTTAAGCGGCTGCTGCGTAAAAGCCTGATACTCTTGTTTGTGGCGGGCTCCATACTGACTTTGCTATCCGAGGTGCTGAGCGGACCCATGGCGGGGATATTTGTTGGGTATGACGTTGAGCTTAAGGCACTTACAGCACATGCCATACGTCTTTATATGCTCAGTTTCATGATCTGCGGTATCAATATGTTTGTATCGGCTTACTTTACGGCGCTCAACAACGGGCTGGTATCGGCACTGGCGGCATTTGCGCGCACGCTGGTATTTGAGCTTGGAGCGGTGTTTGTGCTGCCCCTGTTCATGGGCCTTGATGGCGTCTGGCTGGCGGTTGACCTGGCCGATGTCCTGGCCCTCATCATGTCCGCCATCCTCCTTTCCGCCGCAAAGGGGTCGTTTAGGAATGCGTCACTTTGACGCATTGGGGTCGTTTAACTTTGCGTCACTTTTGAGCTTATGTTATGGAGGTAACCAATCTGCTTGACATTCATACACGCGCGGAGTTGTATCGGTGGTATGAGAAGAATCACGACAAAGTGAGTGATTTCTGGCTGCGCATAAACCGGGCGGAGGCCGATTGCCCAGGTGTGGTCCGATACGTGGACGCCGTCGAGGTGGCGCTCTGCTTTGGCTGGATTGACAGCACCATGAAGCGTATCGATGACGGCAAACCCATCCAGCATTTCACCCCGCGACTCAAACACAGCAACTGGTGCGAGCAGAATCTGGAGCGCTGCAGGAGGCTTGTTCGGCTTGGAGAAATGACCCCCGCCGGACTGGCTGTAGCACCTGATTTGGACCCCGCGCTGTTTGTCTTTGAAGACTGGTTGCTCGATGCCATCAGGGCCGATAAGCAAGCGTGGATGAATTGGCAGTCATTCCCCGAAGCCTACAAACGCATAAAAGCCGACCGAATCCAGCACTATCAGCACACCAACCGCCCCGAATACGCCCAAAAGACTCTGGAAAAACTGATCATAGACACCCACAACGGCAAACTCCAGTCCGGCTGGAATGATTTTGGCCGGCTAAAGTGACGCAAAGGGGTGACGCAAAGGGGTCGTTTAAGAATGCGTCATTTGACGCAAAACTAAACGACCCCTTTGCGTCATTTTTTGTACTTTTGCGGTAAAGATAAGGACTATTATGAGACGCAAAGTATTTAAATCGGCCATAATGATGGTGCTGTTGGGTGGTTTTTCTTTTTTGACATCGTGCTCTAACGATGCCGATGACGTGATTGTCACCCCAACGGATGAGATTGAACTGCAGCTGCAACAGATGACGCTGCGCGAGAAGGTGGGACAGATGTTCTATGTTAGACCCGAGTGCCTTGACACCACCATCCATTTCAATAAGTCCGGCGGAATCGATGCCAGCACAGTAAGCCTAACCGATATCAAACTGCAGGCAGTGAATGCTACAATGCAGGCAGTGAACAATGATTACCCGGTGGGCGGAATCATACTTTATGCGCACAACATTGAGGATGAGACCCAGCTGGAGGAGTTCATCCGGCAGATAAGGAGTCTCAATGGCTCTCCCCTGCTCTGCATCGATGAGGAGGGCGGCCGCGTGGCTCGCATCGGACGCAATAGCAACTTTGACGTAAAAACTTATGAGTCAATGGGTTCTATCGGCGCCACCGGTAATCCGGCCAACGCATACGAGTGCGGCAACACCATCGGCACATACCTTAATCGCTACGGTTTTGACATAGACTTTGCGCCGGTGGCCGATGTCAATACCAACCCTGAGAATATCGTAATCGGTGCCCGCGCTTTCAGCGACGACCCCGCTGTGGCCGCTCCTATGGTTACAAATTACCTGCAGGGACTGAAAGATGCCGGAATCACCGGCTGCATCAAACACTTTCCAGGGCACGGCGATACCAAGGCCGACACCCATTACGGCTACGCCAGCACGTCCAAAACTTGGTCACAGATGCTTGATTGTGAGATGATTACATTCAAGGCTGGCATAAGATGGGGTTGTCAGCTCATAATGACGGCTCACATTGCAGCACCCAATGTGATAGGATCGGACATTCCGTCCACCATGTCATCGGTCATACTTAAGGATAAGTTGCGCAACGAGCTTGGTTATCAGAATATTATCATAACCGATGCGATGGAGATGGGCGCCATAACCCAGCAGTACAGCAATGCCAATGCAGCCGTGGGTTGCATCCAGGCCGGCGTAGATATTGTGCTCGGCCCCCAGAACTTTGTGGAGGCGTTTGATGCTGTCGTGGCTGCCGTACGGAACGGAACGCTCACCGAGGAGCGCATCAACCAGAGCGTCCGCCGCATCCTGAAACTCAAAATGACGCAAAGGGGTCGATTTTAGCATGCAGATAGAAGAGATACATAACAGCGCCGAGATGGTGGACCTGATAGAGCGCATCGGGTTCCTGCCGCTTCTGGATAGCGGCATAAGAGGGTTCTGTGCCGAAGCTATAGTCGATGAGGACTGCCGATACGTAGTCTACCCCGATGGCGGATGGGACTGGCCCATGTGGAAATGGAAAGGTGAGATTATCACGGAAGGCGGTCACGTTTACGGCAAGTTCTTTAACGGCAAGGCAGGATTCATAAGCCGGCGGTGGTGGCCAGATTTCTGCAACTACAGGCGCAGCGCGCACCCCAAACCGCAGGAAGGAAGCATCGAGGAGGCCATTCTGATGATTCTCTCCGAACACGGAAGCCTTATTACACGTGACCTGCGCGCCCTGTGCGGATTTGACGGCCCAAAAATGAGAAGCCGTTTTGACGGTTATGTAACCCGCCTTCAAATGGCCACACGCATCGTAACAGAAGATTTTGTGTATCCCCGCGACAAGCACGGGCGCGAGTACGGCTGGGGCTGGTCGCTGCTCACAACCCCCGAACAACTTTACGGCCACGAATCGGCCCAATCTGGTCGCACTCCCCAGGAATCATTCGCCCTAATAATAAAACAACTGCAAACCATCTGCCCCCAAGCCACCCCTCTCCAGCTCCAAAAACTGATAAAGTGACGCAAAGTTAAACGACCCCTTTGCGTCATATTTGCAAATTTCAAAACCATTGAGTAAATTTGCGCAGTACATTGAGTAAAATTTCAAACAACTCGCATGACTCATTATGTATCAGAGAAAACAATACAACGTATTACTTGCAAGAATACAGGAAAAGCGTCATTTTATCCAAGTAATAATGGGGCCCCGCCAGGTTGGGAAGTCCACGCTGATGAAACAGGTTGTAGGCGTCACCAACATCCCCTATGTATTTTATCTGGCCGATGCGGTACCCGCGACACAGCAAAGCTGGATAAGCGACTGCTGGAATGCAGCCCGAGCAAAAATGCGCGTAGAAGGCCTTAAGGAACTGATTCTGGTAATAGATGAGATCCAAAAAATAAACGGTTGGAGTGAGGTAGTAAAGAAGGAATGGGACTCTGATACATTCTACGACGTAAACCTTAAAGTAATTCTTCTGGGCTCATCGCGGGTAATGCTGGACAAAGGCCTGTCGGATAGCCTGGAAGGCCGATTTGAACGCATCATCCTATCCCACTGGTCATTTGCCGAGATGCGTGACGCCTTTGGATTCAGCCTGGACCAGTATATTTATTTTGGAGCTTTTCCAGGTGCTGCCGGTCTTATTGGCGATGAAGACCGTTGGCGTGATTACATTACAGGCTCCATCGTGGATGCCACCATCAACAAGGACATTCTGGTCAACGAGAAAATAGCCAAGCCTGCACTGCTCAGGCAGGCATTCGAACTGTCAGCCGCTTATTCCGGTAAGGAACTCTCACTTACCAAGATGATCGGTCAGATGCAGGATGCAGGCAATACCACCACGGTAACCGGATATCTGAATCTGCTGTCACAAGCCGGTCTGGTGTGCGGACTCAACAAGTATGCCGTTGATATGGCCAGGAAGAAAAACAGCGTCCCCAAGCACCAGGTATATAATAATGCCTTAAAGAACATCTACTGCCAGAAACCTTTTGCCGACGCTGTCATGGACCGATCCCTATGGGGCAGGCTGTACGAATCGGCCATAGGGGCCCATATTATGAGCAATGCATACGCCGGAGATTACCAGGTGTTCTATTGGCGTACCAAGCCCGGCTGCGAGGTAGATTACGTACTGCAGAAAAACGGACGTTTAATAGCAATCGAGGTCAAAAGTAATGATGATCCGGGAAATACCGGGTTAACTGAATTCAAAGCCCTGTTCAAGCCCCATCTTGCGCTCGTGGTAGGCGATGGCGGAATGAAGGCCGAAGATTTCTTAAGCTCTAACCCCGCAGATTTATTCAAGTGACGCAAAGTTAAACGACCCCTTTGCGTCACTTTTTCGTATCTTTGCACCTAATATGAAACACATACAGTATCAGACAGAAGGAACCTGCTCACTACTGATAGACGTAGTGGCAACCGATGACGACGTAATCCAGCAGGTATCGTTCCTGGGCGGCTGCAACGGCAACCTGCAGGGAATAAGCCGCTTAGTAGCCGGTCAGAAAATAGACGATGTAATAGCCCGCCTGAACGGAATAGACTGCGGCGGCAAAGGCACCTCCTGCCCCGACCAACTGTGCCGCGCCCTGGAACAACTCAAAAAATGATACAAAAGGGGACAGTCCCCTTTTGTACTATTTTTGAAAAGTGACGCAAAACGAAACGACCCCTTTGCGTCAATTTTAAATCTTCGACATCTCGCGCCCCAGCTGGCGGATAGCCTCAAGAATCTGGTCCGCGCGCTGCTGGGATGGCTTTTTGATTCCGTAGATGTAACGGGACAGCAGGCTTTTGTTGATGCCTATGTATCGGGCCACTTCCGATACATTCAGCTGCGGGAACCGGCGGAATACATCGGCAATAACATTGTCCGGATTGGGCTCCTCAGTATTATAGAAACTGCTGATGTGGATATCCTCATCAATCTCCTCCCAACGTATATCCTCTCCGTCAAGGCCGATGACAAACCGCTGGCGTTGCTCCGGCGTAGCCTCAAGCAACAGAGGAAATGCCTCCAGCGGGCGGCTGTAGGTATTGCCCTTGTCGGTCAGGATATAAATCCTGCCTTCGGCGAACCAGAGTTTCGTAATGAGTTCCATTCTTTATTCCTCGTCAAAATACTCTATCCATGCCTGTCTTATATCTGCTTGATACTGTTTGACTGCATCAACCGCCTTTTTCAGGTCTGCAGGTTTAACTCCTTTGTTCTCCAAGACCTCAAGGGTCTCAACATCAATTTTCGCTTTTCCGTCACCGCTCTGAACGTGGACGTGGATTGGCAAGTGTTCCTCAGAATAGAAGAAAAACCGCAAACCAAAGAGATACATTATTGTAGGCATAGATATTAGGTATTAACGCAGCAAATATAGGTATAATTTTTTATACCTAAACAAATACAATACTTTTTTTGAAAAAAGGATATCAAAAAGAAGGTTTAGCTCAACGAAGTCAACCGTCCCCATTGTCACCTTTTTGCACTTTTTTTCTGCAAATCAGGTAACGATAGAAAATTTCCGGAGTATAATAAGCAGTAACAAGCACCAAATCATATGGAAGTAAACACAAAATTCAACGTCGGAGACCAGGTCTGGCTAGTTGAGTCCAACAAGGTCGTCATGAGAATTGTTACTGCATTGGTTATCCTTTGGGAAGGTGACACCGTGGATGTAAAATACTCCACCTGGGGCAACAAGGATATTCCCGAGCACCTCTTATTTAAAACAAAGAACGAACTCTTAGAATCACTGTAATATGAAGAAGGTATTTGACATCAGTGTAGGTGACCAGGTTTGGCTGATGCACGGAAACGCTGCAGTCTGCGCCATCGTCACCAAGGCATTTTACACAAAGTTCACCAGTAATTTAGATTACGAGTCAACCGTCGAATCTGAGTTATATTACGTTTCCGTAAACGACAAACCTCTGTATGAGTCCTTCAAGAAGGAACAGCTGTTCCCTTCTAAGGCCGATTTGATAAAGTCATTGTAATTAACTATATTTGAAAGACTCAAACTAACCATATGTTCATCTCAAAATCAAGATTCATCAACTGGACACGTTGTCCGATGTATTTCCCCATGGATTTGAAGTTTAATCCAACGGGCAAAAGTGATATTGAAGAACGCTGTGAGGAAATGATGGCCGAACTTGCCGCCGAAATGGGATCGGCCGAAGGAGAAGCTGACGAAGAATCCTTTGACGCCTCCCCCAGCCCCGAGCTTGAGGCTCTGCTTCCTTACTACAATCAAGTTGAGGATGAGGCACTGAAGGTTGCCCGCAAGTATTTTACCGGCACTTTTGTGGCCGATGCCCGTGACGTTCACAACCAGAAACTCTTTGAGTACGAGCAGCACGGACACACCTATCGTTGCTATGTAGATATCTACAACGAGAATGACAATGAGATCAACATCATTGAAGTGAAAGCCACCACCAACAGCAAGTATCTCAAGAACAAAAAAGCGGAGAAGTTGCTGGATCGCTTCAGCGATGTGGGAAAATATCCGCACGATCTTGCCTTCCAGAGATTTGTGATAGGACATGCGCTGAAAGAGAAAGGAGACAATCGTAGAGTTAACTACTACCTCGCCGTGCTCAACAGCGAATATGTGTATGACGGTGCGTTAGATTCAAAAGGCGAATGCGTCTATAACACCATCAATGGTCAGGATATAGTAGTGTTTATGCCGATGAATGACACCACAAAAGCGTACCAGCCTTTCATTCTCAATGAAATCGCGACTCTAGAACGTTACATCGCTTCAAAGCACGATATCAGTAAGATAGTTTCTGTTGGCAAGGGATGTGCATGGGGCCAAAATACGCAGTGCGTATTCTGGGAGCATTGTTTCCATAAGCTCCGCAACGTCCCTGATTACAACTCGGCGAACAAGTACCTGAACTTCCGCGGTTTCGAGAAAGGCGGCATCAAAGACAAGTATCAGTTGATCAACAAAGGATATTATAAGTTCGACGATGTTCCGGCGGGTTGGTTGGAAAGAGAGAATCATAAGATTCAGCGTGACTGCTACGACAACAAAAGGGATCATGTCGACAAAGAGAAGATGCGTTATTGGTTTAACCAATTGGAGTATCCCATCTACCATTTTGACTTTGAGACCTTCCCTTGCCCGCTGCCTCGCTTCGCCGGCGAGAATCCTTACCGGCAGTCTGTGTTCGAGTTCTCACTGCACATCGAGCGTACACCTGGGAAATGTGATAAGGTGAAAGATAATTACATCTTCCTGAATGATGAGTGCTACGATGATGAGCGCGAGGCTCTGGCCAAAGCAATTGTAGAACACTTCCAGTTCAACGAAGACGGCACTCTGCACGGTACCATGCTCGCACAGAATACCAGTTTTGAGATCGGACGTCTTAAAGAGCTCGCCGAACAGTTC
This sequence comes from uncultured Bacteroidales bacterium, assembly GCA_902802285.1. Taxonomy (GTDB): domain Bacteria; phylum Bacteroidota; class Bacteroidia; order Bacteroidales; family Bacteroidaceae; genus Colenecus. The sequence goes on along the minus strand of CADCLI010000009.1, from coordinate 25,908 downwards.
CCCAAGTACAGCAAAAAGTTGTTAGCCATCTGCGACAAATCGGCAGACCTGATCCACCTGCTGAAGACAAAGGAATCCTTTTATTCGGCAGCATTCAATAATGACCGCTCCAAAGCCATCAACTACTACCACCCCAATCTCAGTGGCAGTTATTCCATCAAGAAGACCTTACCTGTGCTTGTGCCGTCCCTTACATACACCGGGATGAACGTAGGCAACGGAGTTCAGGCATACATTACATACCTCAACTATGACTCGCCTACCCCCACCTTCGGCATTATGAAAACCAAGGCCGATCGTCGCACAGCGCTCAAAACCTATTGCCAGCAGGACACATGGGCAATGGTGGAGATATTGAAAGTGGTAAGGGCATTAATTAAATAATAATGATATTTCGGTTATGGATTTACATTTGAACGAAACGCCAGAAGCTCTTAGTTATCATAGCAAAACCCAAAGGGCTAGAGTTATCACAGAAGGTTGGACTGCAGCCAATCTGTATTGCCCTACATGTGGCGCACCGCATCTTATTCAATTTGAAGCAAGCCGTCCGATGGCGGATTTTCATTGTGAGCATTGCAAACAGCAATTCGAACAAAAAAGTATTGAAAAGAAACCATCTCATCTTCCAAGAAAGATTAACGGAAGCGGCTATGATGCGATGATGGAGAGACTTGAGTCCCCTGACAATCCTCATTTACTGCTGCTGTATCATAAAGACGGAATGATTAATAACCTTGTCTTGATTCCCAAGTATTTCATAACCACATCTATTGTGGAAAAGCGCAAGCCTACTTGGCCGAAAGGAAGATCTAAAGAATGGATAGGAAGTTATATCTGGCTTGAAGGAATCCCGGAATGCGGCAAGATTTATATCATAAAAGACGGAGTGCCGGAAGACCCCAAAAAGGTTCTTGAACTCTACCGAAAAACAAAACCGCTAAAAGCAAGAGATTTGGAAAGTACGGGCTGGTTATTGGATGTACTTAAATGCGTGGAAAAGATTGGCACATCCACCTTCACGTTGAGCCAGCTTTATGTCTTTGAATCTGACTTGAAGAAAAAACATCCCGAGAACCGTCACATAAAAGACAAGATCCGCCAACAACTGCAAGAGTTAAGGGACAAGGGCTTCATAGAGTTTAAAGGCAGAGGAAAATACAGAACGTTATTCTAAAACTACCCGATTATGTACGTCTCCAGATCCTTGCGGGTCTTTGAGCCCGCGCCTTCTCTCCTGTATTGGTCCATGAGGGCAACGCCGTATCTGTAGCAAGTCATCTTTCTGGCAACATCGAGACGCGCCCAGGCGTAGAAACTTTGCTGTTTTGTTTCGCGCAGGAACAGAAGCATACCGAATTCCGCCATTGGCTCCTCAATGGAATAAACATAAGGAAAAGCATTATGGGGAGGTCGGTCAAAATATGCATGCATGGCCTCATGAGCAAGAGTAGAAACCAACAGTTCGTTCATTCTATTTCTAATTTCGCTGGCATACTCCATGCGCATCTCTTCCGGATACAGTTTGATGACCGGTGCGTCCGATAAAGAAACTGGTGATAAATACTCGCCCCGTATCGGCATTTTCCCCCATAAGCGGATCTGCTCCAGATAGTACTCCTGCATCCTCAGAGCATCCTCATACTGCGGTCCTCCTTTCTGTTTCAACCGTTCAGACTCCTTTTTCCAGTACTCTGCAGCTTCCAAGAGTTCCTTCGGAGCCTTGTGATACCAGATGCCGGGCTCGATGATAATCCTGACACCCAATTTGGTCAGCATGTCTTCTAGAGATACGAATTTTCCGAGTGTGAATGGCAAGACTGTACTTGCCTGAAGAAGAAGCACCTCGTGAGCTGACAGCAATTTATGATCGTCCTTTATAGGAATCATGTCCCGGATAATAAGAGGGTCAGAGACTTTCTTCAGAGGTTTGGATAAGATAATCATTTTTTCATCATTGTTCTTGACCATATCCTCCAACAGTGCCACAAGGGCCTCTTTCGAGCAGATATCGTCTTCTTTTCTTATGGTTTCACCAGCACCTCTATCCAACATACCACCCCAAACACTCATAGTCTTAACTGTTTTATTATTTGTTTCGTTTTCGTCAATCGTCCCGACCAAATGCCGCAGCAGCATAAACTGTTGGAATTCATCCAATTGTCCAACCGCTTTAAGCACCTCGTCGTTGATATCTCTGGCGGGAGTCTTGACCTGCAGGGCCCCCATGTAAACCTCACTCATGGAACGCTCGTTGAATCCCTGGCGATGCACCTCGTCTATTGCCGCTTGCTTTCCCTCAGTTGCCAACTGGCGGATGTAAAGAGCCGTTGTGTTGTACATCTGGGCCAGTATATCTGCATAATTCCTTCCATATCCCTTCAAATCAGGTCTCAGAACCTGCCCAAAGGCCGATGCGTAGACGGCGGCCCGTTTGATCTCCGGCAGGGTATCAATGAATCGAATCATGGTTTCAAAGGCATCGTCCTTGTGCCGGCGGACCCTTTCATCTGTATCGGATTCTGTTGTATCCGGTTCATTCTCTATGTCATTGCTGAACGACGGCAAGTAGCCATCGTCCTTGAGAATATCCTTTAGGGCGTTCTCAAGTGACGTGTGAAGATAAGACCGGAATTCACCTATGGCGGGATTATAAGAACCTATCTTTTTGGCGACTATTAAGATAGCATTATTGGCAGCTTCGTATGCATCGGCGTACTGCGTAGAGAAATCCTTGACACTTGCGGGACGTGGTCCCACTGATATGTGCCTGAGGTTGCAGTATATCCCTACGGCCTCGTCAAAATAACACATGAGCATATCGTCCTTGAAAGACTGGACGGCCTGAATGAAGTGCTGATATGTGAACGGTTGTGGCATATAGTCTCTTCTTATAACCGGGTTATTGACTTCAAATATAAAAAAAATCTGCGAAAAAGGGTAACGATAGCCGGAATAGCAAGTATAATAAGTAGAAACCAATCTCAAAATAACAGCGTAATATTGACGGGAATAAAAAAATTGTTAAATTTACTCGCCTATATTTAAGTTTCACTTTTAAAATACTGCTTATGGAATGGAAAGGACTAATTAACAGTGATGGTGTCGCCATAATCCCCAATGAAGTACGTGAAATTGACGATGAGGCCTTTAAAGATTGTACGAATCTTGTTTCAATCATTTTGCCGTATGGCGTGACTTCAATACGTGCATTTGCTTTTAAAGGATGTTCATCATTAAAGTCAATTACAATTCCTGATACGCTTTCTTTTATTGGATGGAATTCATTTAAAGGATGTACATCATTAAAAAGTATATCCATACCATCAGGTGTGGATTTGATTGATTACAATGCTTTCGAGGGTTGCACAAAACTTACATCAATCAACATTCCATCTAGCATAGAGGAGATAGGAGTTTCGGTTTTTGAGAATTGTACGTCTTTATCGAATATTACTATCCCCAACAGCGTTGTCAAAATATGTCGCAGAGCTTTCTATGGATGCAAAGGTCTGAAGAGTTTGATGATACCAAGCAGTGTTAAAGAAATAGAGGATGAAGCGTTTTTTAATTGTAATCTCGAATCGATTATTGTTGCTCCTAAGAACAGTAATTATGTTTCTATACACAATTGTCTTCTTGATAGCAGCAAAACGAAATTGATTCTTGGCTGCAGAAGCTCCAGAATTCCCAATGGGGTTGAAGTGATTGAGCGTAGCGCATTTGAAGGGTGTACCTCACTTGAAAAAATAGATATTCCTGAATCGGTCAAGGAGATCATGCCGAAAGCATTCTGCGGTTGTACTAATCTCAAAATCATTAATATAGGCCAAAAAGAGAATATTGAGATTGCCAAGGACGCTTTTAAAGATTGCCCAAAGGCAATAGAGATTGGCTTATACGACGACTATTGGGACAAGTTTTTTGAAGAATGTGAGCGAGAAGAGCATGAATAATACATTTATAGCACATTAGTCGGAATCAATGACAAACGTAAACTACATCTACGGAAAGACCACCGACGGCAAGCAGATAACCCTGGACGGCTTCAAGGTAGAGTCCTTCGCCATCTATGAAAACAAAGACGGTGAAACTTTCGTGGACATCTATTTTAAGTCCGGGGCAGAGGTCAGCGTATATGCCTATGATGACGAATTCGAGGATATTCCTGATAGTCTTGCAGACTGCATGCTCGCCTTAAAAGAGAATCCGGAGATCCTGACCAAGCCCTACCCCGTGAACCTTATCGAATGTGATACTGTTGACTGGGTTAAGTACTATTTTGACGGCAATGCTGTAGAATACTATATCACTGACCGCGATACGGAGGATGACCTGGTGGAGCTGCACTTTGCTTCGGGCAATGTCGTTGAAGTTCGCAGCGAAATTAATGAGGACCTCTACCCTGGCGAGTGTGTCGAGACCCTGGTGGACGACTGCATCTGCCGGTATTTTAAGGACAAAGAGAAATAGAATATGGCAAAGAAAGTTAGCATGAACGGAGTTACACTAGCCCATTTCATTGAAGAGCTCAGGCGTTTTGCATCAAAGTATCCGGACATGAAGGTGGCTTGTCAGCTTGATGACGGAGAGTACTACTATATCAATGATATGGATGCCCAAGAGGATGAACTGGACGCAATTGTCCTGTGCCGATACGAATGAATGCTATGATACAACTTTCTGAAACATACACATACGAGGGGCACAAGAACTGGGAAACAGGTAAAAGACGGACCGCTCAAAAGAAAATCAAAACCGGGGATACGGTGAAAATCACCTTCCTTGGCGCAAGCGAGGAGCATATCAGAGTCAATAGGTTCAACGGAAGCTGGGATGTGTATGAAGACATCCCGGTTATCGGGGAGAACTATTACTTCGAGGTCGTGGTCAACGATAAGCATTCCTACTACGGGAAGTATGCTGATGACCGCTACACGGATTCTTCTATAGGGACCGGGGGCGTGGTGTACAAGTCCAACCATGAAAGCATCGGTGAGGAGCAGGTCCGCCTAGCCTTCAGCCGTTTCAAGGAGTGGCTCACTAATGGAGCAGATAAGAACAACTACTGGCACGGAATCTACAAGAAGACGGAGTTTCCGGAAAAAATCGCTTATGGTATGCCTGGAGAGGAAGTCGTTGCCCCTGTTGCCGAGACCGTATGGAAGGTGGGAGAGATCATTGAGGAAGGCGATGGCGTGTTTATGTTTGACGGGATCCGTTATGAGGTTTTCAAGGATTATGTATTTATTGACGATAATAGAAAGGCGATATCTGCTTTGAAAGTGCTGCCGCTTAAAGGTGATGTTTATGCCGGAAAGGTGACAATACCGGAAAGTGTAAGTTATCATCGCAGAAAGCTTTCCGTGACTAAGGTAGACTACAATGCGTTCAATAATTGCCCCGAACTTACAGAAGTGGAAGTGTCTAAGACAGTTACAAGTTTTCCTTCAATCAGTGGGAGTCCCAAAGTTGAACGTGTGACTGTTGCCGAGGGCAACCCCTATTATCGCTCCTTGGATGGCATTTTGTATGGGCAGGAAAGGTTCGGAGGACGAGTGAAAGGTGCATATACAGAATTGCTATATTACCCGGCAGCCCATCCAGGGGAACACTTTGTTTTCCCCGAATTTGTAGAATCCATCTCGGACCATGCCTTTTCCGCTTGTCAAATGTTGAAGTCCGTAGTCCTGTCGGACAAAGTGACACATATACCCAACGGAACATTCAGAAACTGTATTAATCTTGAAAGCATTACCTGGGGCACCGGTCTCAGAGCCATCTGGGACAAGGCCTTTGAAAATTGCACGGCACTGAAAAGTATCGTGTTTACAGATTCAATAGAAGACGTGTCCAGTAACGCATTCCGCGGCTGTACCAACTTATCTTCCGTCACCTTTGCCAAGGGGAAGTATTTTGATCTTGAGACTCTACCGGGAGATTGTTTTCCCTGGGGAAAGAATGCATTTGCTCTGGACGGAATCTACTATGCTCCGCATAAGGAAATCAACAGGAAAGGAGACGCCCTGCTTGCCGTGATTGATTTTCCGGAAGACGCCCAAGACAGGACAGCTTTCACCGACGTCACAACGGTTAGAATCCCGGCCAGAGTTGAGCATTACGGCTTTATTTATGAAGTTAGCGATTGCAGATCGTCATTCAGTCAGTTCCCTTCACTGAAACGGCTTGATCTTCCGGCTACCATTAAGAAGGTCGATATCGCCAAAATAGAGAATCTGCAGGAAGTGGTTGTGGATAAGGCTAATACTGAGTTCTCATCGGAAGACGGTATACTGTTCAACAAGGAGAAAACCGTTTTACTCTCTTGTCCGCGCGGACGCGACGTCAAAAAATATGTAATACCGAGTGGTGTAGAGAAGATTGCAGAAGAAGCCTTCTGTGGCCAGCCATATATTGAAGAGATTGTCTTTCCGGACAGTACCACGGTAATAGGGAAACGGGCTTTTGCCAGTTGCAGTTCATTGCACCAAGTACACCTTGGCAAGAGCCTCAAGAAGATAGGAATAGAATCATTTGCCTACACTGCCATAGAACGGTTCGTGCTTCCTCCTGATGCGCGTTTTGTTCAACAGAATACGTGGGACGGCAAAACTCCTTTCTATGGCTCCAGTGATTGACGGCCTTCTGTATATCAAGAGCTCGTGGGGCCTCAGGCTGAGACTCTGCCCGCCTGCTTATGAAGGCCATCTCCAAATACCGGAGGGAGTAAAAGAAATAGGAATGTGCTCTTGCTGGGGCTGCACCGAGATCACATCGGTCTTTATCCCGGAAGGGGTTGAGACCATCGGCGATGATGCATTCTCCGGTTGTACCAAGCTTGAAAGCGTGGAGATAGACGGCCATATTGACAAGTTAGGCAGATGGTGTTTTGCCGGTTGTACCGCGATTAAGGAAATTGACTGCATCGGCGTCAAGGAAATTGAAGATACCGCTTTTGCGGGTGACAAAGGATTGAAGCTGAACCTTCCTTTTGCCCTTGAAAAGAACCGCTCCAAGTATGAACAAAATATGAACAGATAACATGGAGACATACGAATTCAAGCATACGCCGAAAACAAAGACGGCGCTTATCACTGCCATTCGCGAGGAGATAAAACTCCAGGGCTATCGTGCTGACCTGAATTGCATTGATACGTCTGCGATTACGAATATGCGGGAGCTTTTCAACAAGTTCAAGACATTTGACGGCGATATCAGCAAGTGGGATGTCAGCAACGTGAAAGATATGACGGATATGTTCAGAGACAGCGAATTCCGTGGGGATATCAGCGGCTGGAATGTGGACAATGTGGAGTATTTTTTTCCGATGTTCTGTTATTGTCGTATAGCCGATGAACACAAGCCTGCCCGTTTCCGTCGCAATCGTCCGGCCGATGCCCCCGTACTGGAAGGGAAACTGAACTGGATGGATGTATCGTTCTCGATTTCCGGCGACGGCGTTTGCGTGGTTTCCGGCGATCTGAGTGAAAATCATGATTATTACTTTTGGGGTGGATGTGAGGTCGCCAAGCTCCCGGTAAAACATCTTATATTTACAGATGGTGTAACCGAAATTGGCGACTATACCTTCTCTGAATGGTATCAGTTAGAGGAATTGACACTGCCTTCTTCATTGACCAGAATTGGAAAGGAAGCGTTCGGACGGTGCAGGAACATCAAGCGGATTCACTTTTCCGAGGGCCTGCAGGAAATAGGAAACAGCGCTTTCGGCTCGTGCCCTATGAGTAAGCTTGATCTGCCAAAGACATTGACAAAGATTGGAGGGTATGCATTTTCAGGGTTTGACCAGTTGGTTGAGTTGAACTTGCCGGATTCCATAATCTCAATCGGTCCCCGTGCTTTTTGTGACTGTTCTTCACTGCGCTCTGTGAAGTTGCCTGCTCATCTGAATGTCATATCCGAATCAACGTTCAGCCAGTGTAAGGCTCTGGAACAGGTGCAGATGCCCGAAGATTTGGAAAGGATTGAAGGTTATGCATTCTTGGACTGCCCGAACCTAAAGTCAATAACGCTTCCGGACAGTGTTAATTATATTGCTCCTAACGCGTTTGAAGGCGAGGAGTTTGATGAGGGTGGCCTGCATTATAGCATAGCCAATTATATCACCAATGTCAATGATTGCGAGGTTAGTGCTAAGTCTTGGGACGGCGAGCTGGACATCCCTTCTTCAATCAGTCACGGAGGACGATCCTTTGTTGTAAACAGCTTGAATTTTTTCGGGTGCAAGAATCTTACAAGCGTTCGCATCCCCAGCACTATTTCAGAGATACCGGAATGCGCATTTTCCGGCTGTAAATCATTGCGTTCAGTCGAGATTCCGTCATCGGTCACCACGATAGGGGCAGAGGCTTTCTATGGCTGTGAAGCGCTCAAGTCAATAGAACTGCCGGATGGGGTAACCGAAATCACCGAGAATCTGTTCAAAGGGTGCTGGAGATTGAGGAAGGTGCGGTTCGGAGCCAACGTCACAACCATAAGAGAGAGTGCTTTCGAGGGTTGTGAATTCCTGCAGCATTTACCTCTGCCTGACTCGGTACGACGGATTGAGCGTTCAGCCTTTGAAAGCTGCAAGAATCTGGTGGACCTGGGCCAGCCTTCATCTCTGGAACATATTGGCCTCTACGCACTGGCTGGAACGGCAATGTTGTTGATGCAGGATGGACCTATATATGTCGGCAGCGCCTTGTGCGGATATTGCGGGAATATGCCGGATCATGCGTGTCTTGAAGTTCGTGAAGGTACAACAACGGTTGCTGAAGGGGCGCTGCGCGGGCAAGGACATCTGGAAAGTGTCATCATCCCCGAGTCGCTCAAGGACATCGGGTACGATGCATTCCCTAGAAGCACTCAGATTTGTACCCCTGCCGACTCTGCCAGTGTCATCACCAAGGATACGGTTATTATCGGAAGAGAAAAGAAATATCGCGTGGTTCTTGTAGAAAAGCCCCAACGCAAGTCTCCGTGGAATCTTTACGGCGCCATTGTTCCCGAGAAACCGGATGTCGATGCGCGCAAGATTGTTAAAGACCTACTGTTTGAAGCCTTCCGTGATACTGCCAGATATCTGGACCTTACTGACTGGGAAGGAGACAGTTACAGTCCGGCAGAAGAGATGGATTATGCCAGCCAGCGCTTTGCGATTATTGACCTTCCCGAAGGCGCCGCGCCCCAGACCCAGACATTTAACGGCAGCACATATCTGACAGACGAATCATACTACAATTCACTAATCTCCGGCGGTGTCCAGTGGGAGCCTCTGGAAAAAGACTAAAACAGAGATTATTTTTGTAAACAGGTAACGATAAGCCTGAACGTCAGTATTATTGTTAGAGAACAAAGAATAAAAGCAATATGAAGACGACCGAAGACATAGAACTCACAACCGCAGGCAAACTCCTGGATGAGTTGAAGGGGTTTGAGAAAAAGTATTGGCACTACAACGTAGTAGCCTGGGTAGATGATGACCATACCGTGGGCGTTGTGGGCATCTGGCAAGATGAGGACGATGACCTGCGGATAGAAGTTGAAGAGGTCGAGGAGGAACTGGAAGGCATCTGGACTGTGGCCGATGTGATTGAATCGCTGGAGCGCTGCGACGAGGACACAAGAGTGTACCTGGCAGGTCACGGTTATTACTTCGCAATCGACTGTGAGGGAAGCGCCTTTTCGGAAAGCGATGATGACGAAGTGGTGGGCTGCTATGCCTCCATATTCGGGGAATACCATATCAGTTCATGGCAGACCCCCAAAGATCTACGCGATATTGCCGAGGAGCGGAGGAAGAGGAAACGTGAGGCTCGACATGAGACGATTGCTCTGGTCATAATCACAATCGCGGTCTTCGGCTGGCTTGTTTATAACATCTACACCCTGTTCGCCGGGATTGGAGGCCCCACATGGGAGAAGATTCTATGGATTGTGGTCTGCTGCATTGTACTCTTTGTAAACGGCGCCACTCTTTATTATAACAAGGAATGACTATGACACAGGCTGAATTCACAAAGAAAATATACAATATCATTAAAGACAAGGCATTCATTTCCAACTTCCACCTTTCAGCTATAGCTGAGGTTGTGGAGGAGTTGCCGACAGAGATTGTGCCCGGCAAGGTGCTCTTTGATGGGATGATGCAATTGGACGGTTTCGAGGGCATAGAGGATGATATCCAGCAGATGCACGCCTACACCAAGGATGGTGTAACGGTCAACCTGGAGGACTACTACACTGACAATGGCGCCTTTGACGATGACGGCTGGGACCGTTTCATCAAAGCGCTTGGTAATCTGATGACAGTCGAAGAATACAACAACTTCGTGGAGGTAGCGGATATTGAATGGCCCAATGGAACGATTGCTCATTATTTGATAACCCGTGACGGAGTTATGCATATATCCGGTGATTTGTGGGACGGGGATATCAAGTTTGAAACGACCTACCCCTTCCATGAGCTTGTCATTGAAGAAGGAATTACAGAAATCGGTAACTTTAATTTCTCAGAGTGGGACCAGTTGGAAGAGGTAACTATCCCCCCTTCTGTTGAAGAAATCGGTCGCGCCGCTTTCTTGAAATGCCAGAACCTAAAGCGTGTAAACCTTGCAGAGGGGCTCAAGGTAATCGGCCCCGATGCCTTTGGGGGTTGTAAGGCCTTGGAGCGTATCAATATCCCCAAGTCCTTGAAGGAAGTCTGGGAATACGCCTTTCAAGGCTGCGACAAGCTTCCGGTAGGTATCCTTCCCGGGGAACTGGATCGCTCAGGGCTTGCATTTGGATGATAACATAGATACATAAAAATATGAGCGTAGAAGGTGATTTATTCCGCGTCACGGTAAAAGGTTCCCGTGAGAGTGTCGTCAAGATGATGAACGCGGTACTGAAGAGTTTCAATTCTGACCAAGTCATTGTGGAAAGCGATGACATTGATACAATGAACTCAAAACTTGAAATGTTTACAGGCCAGAAAGGCAAGGACATAGGCATACCGGACCTTTTGGGGCCGGTAAATGATGAGGATTTTTACAGATTTCTTGAACTGGTACGGATAGAAGATGACGCCCCTGGCCTGATAGCCAAATTCTCATATTACCTTGATGAGAGCGCATCATATAACGATAATGATGAAGCCTTTGTTAATTCGTTCAAATGGGACACTGTAGCCATTCAATATAACTGCCATGTGTTTCTGGATGACGACTGGTACAGCAATGGCCGATTCATCAGATTTGGCTCGGCAACAATCTATGACGCTTTAGATGGAAAAATCAGGAAACTTCATCTAGAGTCAGGGTCAAAATATGATACCAAAGAGTATCCCTTCTTTTTAAAGACGCTGGCCCATCTGTATCCGGACCACTATGGTATGGATTGGAACCACTACCATAACGATCATCCCGAGGTTGAAATCACCGATGATGAATGCCTTGCATGGTTTAATAAGCAAAAGCAGCCGTGGCAGCAGGATGAGGATTCAGAAACTGAAGAGATTGAAGAAACGAGCCTCTACCCTATTGATGAAAACGGCCATGCCGTTATCCCAGAGGGCACAACCCGTATTGAAGACTACGCTTTCCTGCAATGTAATAAGTTGGTCAGCGTGTCGATACCCGATACAGTCGTGGAAATTGGAGAGGGCGCCTTTGGCAGCTGCGAGAACCTTACAAGCATCACGCTTCCTCCATCGCTCAAACTCATAGATGAGATGGCTTTTTGTGGCTGCAAGAAACTGACAGAAATTGAAATCCCTTTAGGCGTCAAAATAGCTGACAATGCCTTCAAGGACTGCCCGTGCGAGGAGGAGGTAATGAAAAAAACAAAGTAGAACTATGGCAGTACAATTATTCCAAGAACTGATTGACAAGAACGGGCACCTGGAGATTCCCGCGGGAACCAGGAAGATCCTTCCCAACGTGCTTATGAATTGTAATAACCTCACCAGTGTAGTTATCCCAAAGGGTGTGACTATAGTTGGTGCCTGCTCGTTCCTGGGCTGCAAAAACCTCAGGCACGTGGAACTCCCGGAGGGGCTGAGGACCATTGACATGGGCGCATTTATGGGCTGTACAAGTCTGGAGAGCATTGTTATCCCGAAGAGCGTCCGAATAATAGCCCACAAAGCATTCGATGGTTGCACGAGCCTAACTCGTATCGTGATACCCAAGAGCATAAGTGTCATCGGTGAAGGGGCATTCCAAGGATGCTCCTGTCTAACCCAAGACGACCGCTCCCTCATCGCCTCCAAGGAATCGCCATATGATGTTTTGACAATCTCCACCACCGCCTGCATTGTCGGCCCCAGAGAGACCATCATCAAGGTTCTCAACCAGGCGTTCCACTTGTTCGGCCGCGAAAAGATTGTTGTCGGTCCCGATGCCGACCTTGAGGAGATGAACCGGAAGATTCACGAAGCTCATTACCGTCTGGATGGTGATCCCGAACTGGACAAACAGCCTGCGGAATACGGTGCCGAATTCACGCTGCTGGACTTCCTGGACGTCCCAAGCAAGATAAACAGTCTCTGCGAATTGGCCGTCCTGTCATATATAGATGAGGAGCATCCGGATGGAACTGAAGACTACAGCGTATACTTGAATGATGTGACGAAAGAAGCCGATGAGTATATAGTTAAAGTCAAATCCTCCGTGAATGAATGCCAGGACACCTACTGTGACGAGGAATGGTGGGACTGGTGCGAGCGCATGGTCAGCCTGTACGGCTGCAAGGTTATCCTGCACCGCGAATCGGGCGTATATGAGTCCGATATACATGACGAGGAGACAAGGCTATTTGAGCTGGACGGAGACTCCGTGAAGCAGACCATGCTTGACACGTTCCCGTACGCTGACCCTACTCCCACCCCGTCGGACGACGATGACGTTCCATTTTAAAAAATGATACAATTGGGGTCAGACCCTTTTTGTACTATCTTTGTAAGCACCAAACCAACAAACCTGATTATGGCCAAGATATACGTAGCCTCCAGCTGGAAAAACCCCTACCAACCCGAAGTAGTAAAGCGCCTTCGCGAGCAAGGACACCAAGTATTTGACTTCCGCAACCCACCCGACGGCAAAGGCGGCTTCTTCTGGCGCGACGTAGATCCCAACTGGGAGCAGTGGACCACACGCGACTACATCTCCCACCTTGACAACGAATGGTCCCGTTACGGATTCCAACGCGACTTTGACGCCATGAAAGAGGCCGATGTCTGCGTCCTGGTACTCCCCTGCGGCCGATCCGCCCACACCGAGGCCGGCTGGATGGCCGGCGCCGGCAAGAAGGTCATTGCCTACATCCCCGACAAGGAGGATCCGGAGCTGATGTATAAGATGTTTGACTGCATCACGGATGACTTTGAGGAGGTAATTACTGCGATATAAAAGGGAATAACTAATAAATACGAAATATCATGAATATGGACTTAGACAACATCAAACTCCGTCCAATCAACGACATCAACTTTAGGAATTTGTTTCCCGATTTAAAGCAAACTGACGTCACATTAAATTGGAAAACACGGCGTGAAGTAATAAAAACCATAGACGAGTTTGCGTCAGCGGACTCAAGTTAATATCAGACAATCTGAAAGGCCTGCAAACTGAGGATTCCGAATTCTCTAAGATTAATATAGCCTTACATTCGTTCTTCTTTTTCACTATTCAAACCACGGCAGATTGTTGGGTAGCCTTTAAATACTTTGTTCTCGCAAAGAATGATTACGACCGCAGTTATATGCGCGGAAAGCTCAAGGTAGTATTAAACGAAGGCTTTAAAAAGCTATATAGATTCACTCCCAAAGGAAAAAAAGAATCAGAGTGGGCTAAACTTTCAGTGTTATTGTCAAAATTACCATTTCCACGAGTGATAAATCAACAATATCATCAGTTAAACAGTGTACTCGAAAGGCAATCACAAATATCAACATGGTGGAGAGAAGAACGAGATATCGAAACTCATTTGGATTCATTCAAGTTATACGAATCGCGTCAAGAGGTTATCAATGAAAGCAAAGTAATGATAGACGCATCCAGACTTCTAGACGCATTAGATGCTGTAGGCCAATTTGCGGACAACCTCAATATATGTATAGTTAATTATCTCCTCATCAAATACAAAAGAGGCGAATTGCGTATAGAGTGAATGTGTTCCAATTGATACCACAAAGAAACATCTCCAACAATGGTTTTAATATGAAAGATGATTATCAGTTTTAAATCAATATCTTTACAGCAAATTATCTATATGGCAAAAATCTACGTAGCCTCCAGCTGGAAGAACCCCTACCAGCCCGATGTGGTAAAGAAGCTCCGCGAGCAGGGACACCAAGTGTTTGATTTCCGCAACCCGCCCGACGGCCGCGGCGGATTCTTCTGGCGCGACGTTGACCCCAACTGGGAGCAGTGGACCACCCGCGACTACATCGCCCACCTGGACCACGAATGGGCCCGATACGGATTCCAGCGCGACTTTGACGCCATGCGTTGGGCCGATGTCTGCGTCCTGGTACTCCCCTGCGGCCGATCCGCCCACACCGAGGCCGGCTGGATGGCCGGTGCCGGCAAGAAGGTCATTGCCTACATCCCCGACAAGGAGGATCCGGAGCTGATGTATAAGATGTTTGATTTGATTACGGATAGCTTGGAGGGAATTATTGATGCACTTTGATATTGCGATTAGAAGATAGTTTATTAAATTTGCTGCTATCAACTTTTTAAAAATTACGCTTATTTCAAACACAACTATTACACTATGAGCACATCTACTTTTGAGGAGAAACCCGTTCTGCGAGTTTTCGAAGGATTTGCGGGTTACGGAGGAGGATCCTTTGGCTTGAAAAGATTAAAAGAGAAACACCCTGAAATTGACTATGAAGTAATTGGCTATTCGGAATTTGACAAGTTTGCATCTGAGTTATTCGACGCAAATCATAAAGACAAAAATGGCAACCCCATAAAGAATTGGGGGGATATTACAAAAATAGATCCTAACGAGCTTCCTGATTTTGACATGTTTATGGGTGGCTTCCCTTGCCAACCATTCTCTTCGGCAGGTATGCAAAAAGGCACAGAAGATCCCTATGGGAGGGGTATGATGTTAGGACACATTATCCGTATTTGTAAAGTCAAAAAGCCAAAATATCTCTTTCTTGAGAATGTTAAAGGTTTTACTCATGGAAAATTTCAACCAATTCATGACAAACTGATTGAGGATTTAAAAGAAATGGGATATGGCGAAGAGCCTTTGGCAAAAGCCGTACTTAATTCCAAAGATTACGGAGTTCCTCAAAACAGGGAAAGACTTTGGATGTTCGCACAATTGGGTGGTCTACCAAAAGGGTTTAATATTGTACCTCCAAAAGTTGATATTAACGTAAAAATGGCAGATTATCTAGATTTAGATCCAGACACATCGTTGTATCTTTCCGACAAACAGATAGAGCATCTGAAAGAAAAACATAACATAGATTCATTTGTTGTAAAAACTCCCCTGTGCTTTGATGTGTACAATAAGAAAATCAAACAGGATGGGTATAGCATCACTATTACTCAACCTGAACACAATAGCCTTCGCGTCATAGAAGTTCCCAAAAAGGATGGGAAGGAAATAGTACGAAAAATGTCTGTGCACGAACAGTTCCGACTTATGGGCTTCCGCATATCACGTGACAAAAAAGAATGCGAAATTAATTTCGCAGGACAATCGTATTCTCAATTGTCTAAACGAGCTGGCAATGGATGGGATGTTAATCTAGTAGGAATTCTATTATCACATATATTCAGTCAAATTTAAGATGAAGTATATCTTTCGCATTGATGAAAAATCACTATTCTATGGAATATGGAATGACTTTATAAAAGGTCAAACTGCAACCGTACATACACCATTAAATCAATCGAAAGATCCAGAGAAATGGCGAAAAGACATATACGCGTTCATTGACAACAATGGAGGGGTAGATGTAAAAGGTTTACCCGCCGCCTTAATAGATAAGTGTACCAAAAATACAACCTCTAAAGCCCCGACTAATTTAGTAAAATTCTATGAGTTCTCAAAATTTGCGCTTGATGGCCAGCCCTTTGAAGCAAACACTTCCTTCGCTTTTTTTGTAAAAGAGGAAATCGGGAAAACTATCATCAAAAGAAATGGAAAACACTCCGAAAATACTCATTATGGCCGCAAAAAACTGCACTATCCCCTGTCTTTTGCTCATGTAACAGATGGTTTTAATATTAATAACAAAGCTGTATTAAATAAGATTCTTGAGGTTAATGGAGGTTTCGCTTTTGTTGTCAGAGGCTTCGATGTTGACACGGCAACAAACACCTTAAACTTTAAAACTATAATGGTTGGGCCCCAAGGGGTGCCATTATCCAATGTATTCAAAAGGAAAAAAGGTGTAGGGATAAAGTTGCTTGTTGATAATCCCAGCCAAGATGAATCATTTGTGATTTCTACTAAGAATCTATCAAAAGAAGAAAACGCTGCTTTTGTTGATACACTACAGAAAATTCAGGAAACAAGCCGAAAAAACGGCTTTGAAGGGGAAAAGTATGTTTTTGACCATCTTGATGATTTCTTTGATAGCAAACCCGTAGAAAAAGAACATATAAGCCAAAAATTCCCCGCATCACCATACGACATTGAATGTATAGTAAATGGCGAAAAAAAATATATAGAAGTAAAATCAACACAAGACAGCAAAAAATGCTTTTACATGTCCAAGGGTGAGAGACGATTCATGGACAAGTATAGAATGAACTATCTATTGATCCTGGTAACTAACGTAAAATCAGATCGCAAAAAAACCATCAAATACGAAAGAGGATACATAATGGATTCACTAAAAATGGAACAGGAGTATCAAGACATCAAGTTTATTGATAAAAAATAGCGCTATCAATGTTTCTTTATATAAACATTGGGCATTAATAACAACATAAGATTATGAATCTCGATTTAGGCTCATTCGCTTTTGGTTCCACTCTACATTCAGGAGTCGGAACCCCATCGTGGGGAACTGCTTTAGGCCAGTCTAGACCCGATTACAAGTTTACTTATTCTGGTGCAGAAGCCATTGTTATTGGTATGGCGTATTGTTCTGTGCCCTTACATGCAGTCAAGCTCCCAATGGGAAGAGGCGGCCACATATATGTAGCCTCCGAATCAAGAGAATGCCAGATCGCATCTTTGTTTAAGAAGGTGTATATTAATGGAGTCAGAATACCATATCCTTTTTTAATGGTTCTTACAAAAGAATTATCTGATAGTCATACGGGAAGAAGAGGGATAAAGTATTCAGACAAAATAGAGTACGACGCAGCTGATGGACATTACTCAAATACTGAATTTATTCAACAAGCACGTTCGATACTTGGCATTTCAGATGATGGATGTTGGTTCGTATATAGGATTAATATTATTAATCAAGATGAACTACACATGTACGCTGTAATCGTTAATGAAAATGCGTCTGAAGTGTACACAAATTCTGAGGAACGAAAAAGAGCTTGGTCAGCTCTAATACCCGATACTGATGATTATTTCATCTGTACCGGCGACCCCAATAATTCCATAGACCAACATAAGCTCCAGATAATATACTATGGAACTCCTGGCAGTGGAAAGTCTTTTAAAGTGAAAAATGAAGTTTTAAATGGGATACATGAGAATAATATATTTCGGACCACTTTTCACCCTGATAGCGATTACGCTTCATTTGTTGGCTGTTATAAGCCCATCATGAAGGAAGTATCTGATATCGATACCGCTTTTACAATATATAGTGTAGAAGAACTCATTGAATTTTTATCAAAATCAAGATCTGCAAATATACCTTATGCAGTCCAAAAATTTGCGACCAAATACTGGCGCTCTCTTGATAGATTAACCCCTGATGATATAAAATACATTCTGGAAGAAAGCGGCGTCACCGAATCTTTCAATGTTGAAATTAACAAAGGTGTTGCCGTTGGAAAAGAATTGGCAGCAGGAAAAGAAGAAATAGTTTATTCTTTTATACCCCAATCTTTTACCAGAGCTTATATCAAAGCTTGGCAAAATCCCAACGAACATATTTATCTTGTAATTGAAGAGATAAATAGAGGAAATTGCGCACAGATTTTTGGTGATTTATTCCAATTATTAGATAGGAAAAACGGAGTATCTGAATATCCAATAAATGCAGATGCAGACCTGCTCCAATATCTTGAGAATAAATTGGGTGTAGAAAATGAAGGCATCGCTAATGGAAAAATAAGGTTACCAGCCAATCTTCACATACTGGCGACAATGAACACCAGCGACCAGTCCCTTTTCCCGATGGATTCTGCCTTCAAGCGTCGTTGGGTCTGGGAGTGTGTCCCCATTGATTATAACAATCCTGACTCAAGCAAATTCAAAAGTACTATTGGCAACAAGCAGTACAATTGGAATAAATTCTTGAAAGAAGCAAACTCAAGAATATTCAAAGCCACCGATTCCGAAGACAAACAAATGGGTAATTTCTTTATTAACGGAGACATCGATGAGCGTGATTTTATTGACAAAGTAATGTTCTATCTATGGAACGATATATGTAAGGAAGAATTTGGCACCACCAATAATTTCTTCAGGAACTACACCAATGATCAAAAGAACGAGAATGTAGAGTTCACTTTCAACAACCTATTTGAGACAGGTCAATCAACAGATCTGTTGCAGGGCTTTATGGATTATATAGGTGTAGATGAAATTAACGGCACTTCTGACACAACCATGACAAGAGAATAATGAAGCTGCTTTTTGAAGAATACTCCTATCCTACTTCCCTACTACAGGATATAGTAGGAAGTGAAGTAAACCTGTATTACCAAAAGGAAGGTGATATGGCCAAGCTTCCATATGTGGGATATTACTTCAATGGAAAGATTAACGACTCCGTCTTTATTCTTCCAAAGGTTTTCATTTCCGAGAACAACCTTGCTTTTAACCGTTATATTCCAGAGGAGATAACAGATATTACCCCGGAGAAAAATCCACTTAAGGTTAATGACGACGACGCAGTTGTGTTTGAACTATCCGCATGGTTATACCAGGCCATTAGTCTTTATTACGAGAGAAAAGAGCAAAGTAATATAGGAACTGATATTATAGTTCAGAACATAAGGCCCAGGGGCGAAAGTAGATCTAAGACCATTATCGAAATCATCCTCTCATTGCTGGATTATAATAATAAGCACAAGAATCTATTTACCTATATCTCGTTGATAAATTCAAGTGGAAACAACAAAATCAATTGGACTAAAACCATAAGCAAAGTTCAGCCCTTATTCCAAAATGGCACTCCCTTTTATTTAGAGTTCAAGAATAAGAATAAGGTAATTAATTATGACGAGGAACTAATATCTCTGTTCTACTCTGTCCTTAATTACTTAAGTGCAAGTTATCATTTCAGATTTCATACAGTACAAGGTTATAATATTGAAAAGCCTTCAAAAATTCAATCAATGATTGAAAGCGGAAAAGGCACTAGGCTGCTGAAAAGAATAAGAAGGAATTATTATTCTGATGAACTGGTAGAGTTATGGCATTTAATGCTTGAGTTCTTCCAGCGTGCAGAGGCTGCTGCATCTGGAAAATCATTTGAAGAAAGGCTGCTGGTAAGCAACTTTAATCTGGTTTTTGAGGATATGATAGACCAGCTGATAAGTGACAGCAGAAACGAAATACCGAATGAACTGCGTGAGCAGCTTGATGGTAAAGTTGTTGACCACATATATAAAGACCAGTCACTTTTAGAGGAAAACAGAAAGATATATTTCATTGGAGATAGTAAGTATTATAAGGAAGCGACCAATCTTGGCCCCAATTCCATCTATAAGCAATTCACTTATGCCAAAAACGTCATCCAATACAATATCAACCTGTTTAATTCTAATGGTAACGATAGTGAATTTCGCTATCGGGATCCATTGACGGAAGGTTATAACATAACACCAAACTTTTTCATAAGAGGTGTTGTTGATTTTGACAATCCCAAAAGTCAAGATATTAAAATTGAAAAACGCGAAAGCACAGATAATAACGAGCCAGAGTTGCACAATAAGCACTTTTTCAATAGATTATTTGATAGAGACACCCTGTTCTTACAATCCTACAACATAAATTTTATGTTTGTAATTTCAGCATACGTACGGAATTCCGACAATATAGGATTGAAGAAATCTCTTCAAACGATGTTCAGGCTTAACTTTATGGATTACATAAAGGAGAAGTATGAATTCTATACTTTAAGGCCATCGTATGGTAATCTAGAGGATGCAGTTAATCGTAACTTCAAACTTTTAAATGGTAAAACATATAAGCCAACCGACAGCGGAAATGTCCTCATAATGGCACTTGACAACAATGAAGAGTACCAAACTGAGAACATGAGACTTATAAATACCATTCAAGAGGATTTTCTTATAGGCGATTATGAATTGGGTACCAATCCAAATGACTCTATACCCAACACAAAATTCAGACCTCTAAATATTATCCATTTTGTAGCTTCAGATATAGCGTCTGAAGATGCAGTAAATACCACCAATATACCCATCAAGTACAAATCAAACTTGAAAACCATCTTGCTTGGCGTCTACAAGAATGATACGCACAAAGAATGGATTTTAACTAATAAAAAGTATAATGTACGACTGGGAAATCGTGCTGGTGCGGTAAAAAGAATAAAACAGGTAACGGATGCCTCCTATTTAGTATTATACGATTTCCACAATCCTGGTAATTACTCTGTATATAAGCTAAGTGACAAACATCACACATGGAATGCTGAAAAAATGAGACTTAGCGGATATACGCTTAATAGCGGTTCAGAATCTAATCTCTACTACATATATGATATTCTTGAAGCAACTGAAGAATTAGGCGTTTTTGATTTAGAAAAATTATTAGAAAGAAAAAGAGCTGAATATAAGAAAGACACAGGTGAATATCCAGCTGAAGGATCGCCTATCTACATATACAAATCAGAATTATTAAATGTCTGACACAATGACGCCGCAACAGCGGCACAATTGCATGGCGCATATTCGCGGTAAGTCAACCAAGCCAGAACTCCTAGTAAGGCGTTGGTTGTGGAACCATGGATACAGATACAGGCTTAATGTGAAGAGCGTACCTGGGAAGCCGGACATCGTTCTTCGGAAGTACAGAACCGCAATATTCGTGAACGGATGCTTCTGGCATGGTCATAATGGATGCGATAAATATGTGGCACCCAAAAGCAACACGGATTTCTGGATTAATAAGATTGAATACAACAAGGAACGCGACCAGCGCAACTACAATGACCTTCATGGAGCCGGCTGGCATGTGATTGTCATTTGGGAATGCCAACTAAAAAAAACTATCATTGAATCAACCATGCATGATGTCGAGCATATGCTTAGCAAAAATTTATTAGAACTTTATAAACCATAAAGAACTAACAAGATGTCTCGCATCCTTTATAAATACTTAGATATAACTGGAGCAAAGAGCATGATTGGAAATCAGGACCTCCAGTTCACAAATGCCTATCAATTGAATGACCCTTTCGATTGTCATCCCAAATTGTTTGATTACTCAAATGTACCTGAATCTAGGCGGGAAAGATGGATTCCCGATGAATGGTTAAAAGAGGAGGAAGAAAATGACGCTCTGAATTCTCGAAACGAAACATGGCTTTGCAGTCTGTCTAAAGTAAATGATTCTTTACTCATGTGGAGTCATTACTGCTATAATCACAAAGGAGTGTGTATCGGACTTGACATAGAGAAAGTAATGGAATCCGTCCCTCCCATGTTTGGATTTATACACCTTAAACCTTTTGTATTGGATGTTCATTACCAAGAAATAATAAAACGTCCAAGTGCTTTTGGACCATCTGCGGGCCAGAGGATGTATCAGTGGACAACAAAAGCCAAAGAATGGCAATATGAGCAAGAAGTTAGATTAATCATGCCTAACCCCATCCAGGCATACGCTGCTTTTACACCTGAGCAAGTCAAGCACCCAAAAGAAGTATGGGATCCGCGTGAGATACGCCATTATATGCCATTGAAAGGCGAATGTTTTGAGTCCATCTATTTTGGCATCAATATTGATCCGACCGAGAAAGACACAATTATTAAATACGCCCGCAAGAAACTTAATCCGCAGATCAACCTTTATCAGATGCGAGTAGATGACAATGCCTTCAAGTTACAACCAGAGCGCTGCCCGCTAAAGTGACGCAGAACGACCCATTTGCGTCACGACATATCTCTTAATCATAGATTGATGTAGAAAATAGGATTCTGATTACCATGACGGATATAGTCTTTCACGCTCTTATTGAGATATGGTGAATCTGGAACCTCGGTACCTATAAACTCCCATCGTTCTGTTGGAAACTGCATTTTTGTGGGAAACCATCTGCTTGGCTTAAATACAGCCCGGACAATACCTTGGTATATGGCAAGGACATAGTCAGCTTGACGGCAACTTCTTTCTTATTATAGGTCTGGTTAATGTTGATGCAAACCAACCTGTCATGTAATCCTGGATATAATGGCGCACAATCATATAAGGTATTGATTTCATCAATAGTCTTTACACCCTTATCCCACTGGTGATGACCTGACTGGATATTTGTGAGAACATATTCCAGATTGAATTTATCATAGGTAAACACATCTATTAGTGTTGACTCCAAGAGAATAGCTTCATCATCAGTTAATCCGTGACGAATAATGTAATATTTCACCTGAAGACCAGATTTGTGAATTTCGCGGATGGTATTCAATTTAAGACTGTCAAGGTTTTCATCCAAAGCATCTTCTGCATGTTGGAAGACGCGATTTCTTGAGCCTTTTCCAATATAGAATATTTTGTTGCTACGAGGGTCAACAAGGCAATACACATAGCACTGCAGGGCTTCCATTACTGTTTGTTTGAATACCATACCAGATGTGAGGTTTACTGTAGATGTCACAAAGATATGATTTTTGTATTACCATTGAAACAGTATGGTTATCGGGAAGCGATACCTTTGTACTAGTAACGCATAATTAAACGACACTTTGCTGCAATGTCCCCAAACAGTGAGTATTAGCGTGCGTGCTTCGGTCAACGAAAGTGACGCATTATTAAACGACCCCTTTGCGTCACAATTGGGGACAGTCCTTTTGTACTATTTTATATCTTTGACACAGACAAAAAATAAACTGTTATGGCAAAAGACAGATTTGACATTAAAAGAAAGGGAAGGCATGGGTCTGGCAACTCACGCTTATGTCATTGTAGACAAGGAGACCGGAGTTAATTATCTATATGTTCATTGCGGTTACGGCGGTGGCCTTACACCACTCTTGGATAAGGAGGGAAAGCCCATTGTCACCAGGGTTGATCGGTATGAGAAATAACTATTCCGAGGATGTTAGACAAGACTGGATAGCTTTGTAAGTTAGTCTTTAGTGATGGAACCAAACGACATCTTATACGGATTAGGAGCCATATTTGTGCTGGCCATCCTGATAAGGATATTTGGTCCATCAAAAGGCAAGGTCGGCGAGAGAAAGGTTGCAAACAAACTCGATTGGCTGCCAAGAAACAAATACATGGTCATAAACGATGTTATACTCCCTACTCCACACGGCACCTCGCAAATAGACCACATAGTTGTGTCCATATACGGAATCTTTGTGATTGAGACAAAGTATTACACTGGTTGGATTTATGGCGGCGAGCATAGTGAATACTGGACGCAGAACGTTTATGGAGAAAAGCACCAGTTTTACAATCCAATATTCCAGAATGAAGGTCATGTCAGGGCTTTGAGGAGAGTGCTGGCCGAGTTTGAACCACTGGATATTATACCGATTGTAGCATTCTCCGGTACCGCCGACATCAAGATGGATATTAAGGAGTCCCATGTGGTGTACTGGAGCCAACTAAGGAGATGCATACGTAGATACAATAAAGAACGTCACACCTGGAAGGAGGTAAAAGCAATCTGCGACAGGATATATGAGGTAAAGCTTAAGCCTTCTAGAAGGACCCAAAGACGCCACATGACTGGCGTCAGGTCCGCTCAGATCCATAGAGAAAGAGCCATCAAAGAGGGACGCTGCCCACGCTGTGGCGGAATACTTGTGGAAAGAGATGGGCAATTTGGACGGTTTTATGGGTGTTCAAACTATCCCAGGTGTAGGTTTATTCTTAAATGAAACAAATCCCCGCAGTCAAGAGCAGACGGTAGCGGGGATTTGAATTCTATATCAGTCTATCAGAACGAGGCTATTGGTAGCTTCATCCAGACGGATGTGATGACTGAAATCTATTGAATGGCCGTCATAGATGCCGGTGATATCAATGCCCCTTCCCTGCAGCTCTGCAATTAGTGCCTGGTCATGAACGGCACGGGCTGAGGTCCAGGCATTGCTGCCGACCTGACGGTTGAACTCTTCTACTAAACTCTGGGTGGATGCAGCAGCAAAACGGGCTGCGTAATCCGGAACGGAATTGTTTTTTGTACTCATAATAGGATCTTGTTTTGAAGTTATTCAAATGCTTCCGCATCGTACCTTGACCACCGTGGCATCCTATATGCTCGGTTGGTGCGGTGGGCCCCATGGGGCTCCTGCTCTTGATGCTGGGGCAAAGATACTATGTTTTTTCTATTGCTGCTACTACTAGGTAGATGATAATGATTCCGATAGTATAGGCCAAAAGGTCTGTCCAAAGAACCCCTGACCAAGTACCATGTGAGCTATGAATGTAGAGCGGAGAGATACCAGCCAATCAAAGGATAGAATTTGTGAGAATTCTATCAGGTATGATGTGATGAGCGCTACTATGGCCACTGTTTTTAACAGACGTTTCACCAGTATTATGCGCCAGCAGCAGAAAACCATCATAGCCCACATTGCATCACCGCACGCAGCAGGTATCTTTTCCATATGGCGAGATAATAGGCCTAATACAACCAATGCTATTGCGCTGAAGAAGTATATTAGACGGCTTCGAGAAGATGGCTCCATAAGATCATTTGTTATTGCGCGAATATAAATAGATTTGACGCTCCAGTGCCTTAAGGCTAATATCAAGATTTTGGGCTTTGGCAACCATTACTTTCCAATAATCTGCCAGGTCTCTGCCTCTCACTTCAGTTTTTCGCATTATTTCCAAAGCCATAATGCTATCATATATGGGTAGTGCATCATTTGGAAGACATTTATGAAGCCAGAAATAAGTATGTTTTGTGACAAAAGATATACCCAGGAAATCTACTTTGTCTGATACATTTCTGGCTGTAGATGCAAGGCTATCTATTGATGTATTATTAGTATCTTTAGTGTTAAGGCAAGCATCCACCAATAATTTATATTGGTCTTTGATTTTACGCCAATCAAACTTTTCACCTCTTACGTATATATGACGTCCACTCATACCACCCCAAACTTGTATTAAATGGAATACATCTTGTAATATGGATTCATTATAAGGAACATAATCTCTTACAAGATTCAAAATCCTTTTTTCTATATCCTCAGGAGTATCTAAACCATTAAAGAATCCCTCCTTAACTATTTTGAGTTTCTCTTTAAGAAGTGTTTTCATGCCATTAACTCCACTATCTGAACCGGACATTTGCGGAGTCTCTTTATTATAATCGATATCCGGGAAACGATATTTTGGATCAAGAATTATTGGGATGTTCTTTAGGGCCTCATTCTCATCTTTTACAGGAGAAAGAACATTATTATTAGTTCCCACAAAAGGTTCATTACCCTGAAAACACAATGGTAATATCACATATTCTCCTTTTCCAAACAATTCTTGTAATACTACATGTTGTTTGTTATCGATGTCTTTAGCCAAGCTAATGAACCG
>CADCLI010000008.1:15682-86436 GCA_902802285.1 uncultured Bacteroidales bacterium | reverse complement strand
TATGCAACTTACAGGAACGGCCGCTCCTGTCATAAGGCGTGACGGTTATTGGGATGCGACGCGGCTGCCGTGGATGTCGACAGGATACAATACTCAACTGCCGGTCATCAACACTTTGGCATTCTATAACGGTATAGCTAACGGAGGATGTATGGTTGCCCCCAGACTGGTGACCAAGGTCACAAGAGAGGGAGAACTGGTTGAAGAGATCCCTGTAGAGGTGGTGCGCCGGCATATGTGTAAGGACGAGACGCTTGAAAAAATCAGATCCATGCTGGAACTGGTTGTGGCAGAAGGTACCGGAAAGAGTGCAGGCTCCAAACATTTCACTGCTGCAGGCAAGACAGGTACTGCCCAGACATCACAGGGCTCTGCGGGTTACAGGAACGGGCCGCGCGGATATATGGTGTCATTCTGCGGATACTTTCCTGCTGACAATCCTCAGTACTCCTGCATTGTCTCCATACGCAATGAAGGAGGCAGTGCCGGAGGAGGAACATGGGCAGCCCCTGCTTTTCATGAGATATCAGAGAAAGTAATGGCCAGCCGAAACCTCAGGGATGTACATGAGGCATATGACTCTACCAAACAGTTTATCCCCAAGGTGTTGAACGGAGATCTGGCCAAAGCCGGTCTGGTGCTCAAGGAACTGGGTCTGAAAAATCACATGAGCAGGGTGGACCGTTCGATTCCCGAAAGCGTATGGGGGTCCGTAAGCTCGGATTCAGGCCGCTATGTGATGAATATCGCGGATTATCCGAACGATGTGGTACCTGATGTACGGGGAATGGGAGCATCGGACGCTCTTTATCTTCTGGAGAAGATGGGCTTGAGGGTAAGTGTAACCGGAGTAGGTAAGGTAAGGACCCAGAACCCGGCCCGCAATACCCGTTTCCGCAAGGGTGACAGGATTCAATTGACATTATCAATGTGACAGATATGGTGACATTACAGGAACTCGTTTCAGGACTCAAGGTGACAGGCACGTCAGGAAATATGCAGGTGGCTGTTACGGACATACAGTTGGATTCACGTAAGGTGACTCCCGGTTGTCTTTTCGTGGCAATGAAAGGTACAAACGTTGACGGGCACCAGTTTATACCAAAAGCGATAGAACTGGGTGCGTGTTCGGTTTTGTGCGAGGTTTTACCCCAACAGCCTGCTCCGGGTGTCACATATGTGCAGGTGCCCGACTGTGAGGATGTTGTCGGAACTGTCTCAACCAGATTTTTCGGTAATCCTTCGGACAAGTTGAAACTGGTAGGTGTGACAGGCACCAACGGTAAGACAACCATAGCCACATTATTGTATAATATGTTCCGCAAAATGGGCTACAAGGCCGGTCTGCTGTCAACAGTCTGCAACTATATAGACGGAGATCCGGTTCCTGCCGATCATACTACACCCGATGCCGTGACGCTTAACCGTCTGCTGGGACGTATGGCCGATGAGGGATGCAAGTATGTTTTCATGGAGTGCAGTTCTCATGCCATCGTGCAGAAACGTATCGGAGGGCTCAAGTATGCCGGCGGTATTTTCACCAACCTGACCAGGGACCATCTGGATTATCATAAGACGGTTGAGAATTATCTCAAGGCCAAGAAGATGTTTTTTGACGGTCTCCCCAAGGACGCCTTCATGGTTACCAATCTGGATGACCGCAACGGTCTGGTAATGGCTCAGAATACCAAAGCAAAGGTTACCACCTACTCACTGCGCAGTATGAGTGATTTCAAGGGACGTCTGCTTGAGTCGGGTTTTGACGGTATGCTGATGGATATTAACGGACGTGAGGTGTTCCTTAAGTTTATCGGCCGTTTCAATGCCAGTAATCTGTTGGCTGTGTATGGGACAGCAGTCAATCTCGGCCGTGACCCGATGGAGGTGCTTACAGTGATGAGTACTCTGGTTCCCGTGAACGGACGTTTTGATGCAATCCGTTCGCCTAAGGGATTCACCGCGATAGTAGACTATGCGCATACTCCCGATGCTTTGACCAATGTGCTTACTACCATAGTTGACGTGTTGGACGGCAAGGGACAGATAATAACAGTGGTAGGTGCCGGAGGTAACCGGGACAAAGGCAAGCGCCCGCTGATGGCAAAGGAGTGTGTAAAGTACAGTGACAGGGTAATAATCACATCTGACAATCCCCGTTTTGAGGAGCCGCAGGATATAATCAACGATATGCTGGCCGGACTTACCCGTGAAGATATGCAGAAGGTCATATCGGTTACAGACCGTCGTGAGGCCATACGTACGGCATGTATGATGGCTCAGGCAGGCGATGTGATCCTGGTGGCAGGCAAGGGACATGAGGATTATCAGGAGATTAAGGGAGTCAAGCATCATTTTGACGACCACGAAGTAATACGTGACTGTTTTTAAACTCAATTCTCAATTCTCAATTCTCAATTTAAAAAATGCTATACAGTCTTTTTGAATACTTAAGGAATGCGGGAGTAGATATCCCCGGAGGAGGAATGTTCAGTTATGTGACTTTCAGGGCCATATTCGCCCTTGTGCTGTCGCTGATAGTCTCATGCTGGTTCGGCAGTCATTTCATAGACATACTCAAACGGAAAAATATCTCCGAGACTCAGCGTGACGTAAAACTGGATCCGTTCGGTGTGACCAAGAAGGGTGTTCCGACCATGGGCGGAGTGATAATAATCGTGGCCATCCTGATTCCGTGCCTGCTTATCGGCGACCTTAAGAACATATATATGTGGCTGATGCTGATTACTACGGTCATACTTGGCGCAATAGGTTTTGCCGATGACTACATCAAGACTTTCCGTAAGAACAAGGAGGGCCTGAACGGTTGGGTAAAGGTGGCAGGACAGCTGGCGTTGGGACTGATAGTGGGCCTGACACTCCGTTACAGTCCTCAGGTGGTCATAAACGAGAAGGTTGAGACCCGCATTGAGAACAACACCGAGATAGTTGTCAAGACTCCCGATGTAAAATCAACGCGTACCACAATACCGTTCTTCAAGAACCATAACCTTAACTATTCCGATATGTTCGGCTGGTTGGGAGAGACCAACAAGTATAAGGCCGGCTGGATATTCTTTGTACTGCTCACACTCTTTGTAGTAACCGCGGTATCCAACGGATCGAACCTGAATGACGGTATGGACGGTATGGCAGCCGGAAACAGTGCCATAATAGGAGTTACGTTGGGTATTCTGGCATATGTGTCCAGTAATGTAGTAACAGCAAGCCACTTTGCCCTTATGTATATACCAGGAAGCCAGGAGGTTGTGGTCTATCTGGCAGCATTCGTGGGTGCCCTGATAGGTTTCCTTTGGTTCAACTCATACCCGGCACAGATATTCATGGGCGATACAGGTAGCCTTACCATCGGCGGTATAATAGCGGTGGCGGCACTGTGTATTCATAAGGAGTTGCTGCTGCCCATACTGTGCGGCGTGTTCCTGGTTGAGAGCCTGTCGGTAATATGTCAGCGGTTCTACTACAAGCTGGGCAAGCGCAAGGGCGTGCATCAGCGTATCTGGAAACGTACTCCCATTCACGACCATTTCCGTACCAGCATGGCTCAGGTACTGAATGCCGACCCGGGGAGCACGGTCAGGTTCCGGGGAAATGAGAACAAACTGCTGTTTGAGACCAAGATAACGCTCAGGACATGGATCATAAGCATCGGCCTGGCAGCGCTTACAATATTGACCTTGAAAATCAGATAAACACTATGGCAAATAAGATTGTTGTATTAGGAGCAGGCGAGAGCGGTACCGGAGCAGCCATTCTGGCTAAGGCCAAGGGCTTTGATGTGTTTGTATCGGACCTGTCCGAAATAAAGGAGCATTACCGTAACGAACTGGACCAGCGCGGTATAGAGTGGGAGCAGAAACAGCATACCGAGGAGCGCATCCTTGCGGCCGATGAGGTGATAAAGAGCCCGGGTATTCCCAAAGAGGCCCCCATCATACAGAAACTTATGGCTCAGGGCACTCCCATCATATCGGAGATTGAGTTTGCTGGGCGTTACACCAATGCCAAGATGATATGCATCACCGGATCCAACGGCAAGACCACAACCACGTCGCTCATATACCACATATTCAGGATGGCGGGCATGAACGTGGGTCTGGCCGGCAATATCGGAAGCAGTCTGGCATGGCAGGTGGCCGAGAAGAACTATGACTACTACGTGATAGAGCTGAGCAGTTTCCAGCTGGACAACATGTATGACTTCAAGGCCGATATCGCCATTCTGATGAATATAACGCCCGATCATCTGGACCGTTATGACTATAAGATGCAGAACTATGTGGATGCCAAGATGAGGGTTATACGCAACCAGACCAAGGATGATGCGTTTGTCTACTGGAGCGATGACCCCATAATCACACGTGAGCTCAAGAGATACGGACTAAAGGCGACACTGTATCCTTTTGCCGAGGCCAAGCGTGAGGATTTGGCGGCTTACGTTGAGGACGGCACGCTCTACTTCAACAAGCCTTATGCTTTCAACATGGAGCAGGAGTCACTGGCGCTTACCGGCAAGCATAACCTTTACAACTCCATGGCTGCCGGTATATCGGCCAACATAGCAGGTATCAAGAGCGAGACCATACGTAAGGCGTTGCAGACTTTCCAGGGAGTGGAGCACCGGCTGGAGCGTGTTACAAGGGTTAACGGCATTGACTTTATCAATGACTCCAAGGCTACCAACGTGAACAGCTGCTGGTATGCCCTGCAGAGCATGCCGGTCAAGTGTGTGCTGATTCTGGGCGGTAAGGACAAGGGTAATGACTACAATGAGATAGCGGATCTGGTACGCGAGAAATGCTGCGGTCTGGTTTATATGGGTCTGCATAATGAGAAGCTTCACGGTTTCTTTTACAGTTTCGGACTCCCGGTGGCCGATGTGCAGTCAATGAAGGATGCCGTGGATGCCGCCTACAGGATGGCTCATAAGGGAGAGATTGTTCTGCTAAGCCCATGTTGTGCCAGTTTTGACCTCTTTAAGAGTTATGAGGACCGTGGAGAGCAGTTTAAGGCTTGTGTAAGGGCATTGTAAACTAAAGGGATATGGATACAGGTAATGACACTCCGAAAAGGAAACAGTTGCTTAACGGCGACCGGGTCATATGGGCTATGGTCTTTGTGCTGTGCGCCATATCCCTGATAGAGGTATTCAGCGCCAGCAGCCGTCTGACGTTCGGCAAGAGCAGTTTCCTGACGCCTATCATATCGCATACTGTCCATCTTGGAATAGGTCTGCTGGGTATGTGGCTGATACATCTGCTGCATTACAGGTTATATAAGGTCTTTCCGGTTGTGCTTGTGCCGATTTCAATAGTTCTGCTGGGAGTGCTTTCTATACGCAGCATGAACTCATCGGGAGCGGAGCGTTGGATAGATATGGGCTTTTTCCAACTTCAGCCTTCCGAACTGGGTAAGATAGGAGTGATCATGCTTGTGGCATCCTGGCTATCTAAACTGAAACAGGATGATGAATTGAGCCAGTCCAACACCTTCTGGAAAATACTGATTCTGACCGGAGGAGTGTGCCTGCTGATTGTGGGTGAGAATCTGTCGACAGCCATACTGTTGGCGTGCGTGATATTTGTCATGATGATTCTGGGAGGCATTGCATGGCGACGCATCCTGGCACTGACTGGTGTGATAGCCGCCTTAGGGATAGTTGCACTGCTGTTCCTTATACTTGTGCCGCCTCAGACACTGCGTGAGACCAGTTTCATACCCAAACGTGCCACAACATGGCAGGCACGTATCCTGGATTTCCGTGAATCCGGCGCTAACGGCAACATGAATGCATACGAGTATGCCAAACTTGTGGCTCCCGACAAGCCCCAGGAGACTCATGCCAATATAGCAATAGCAAGCAGTAACATCCTGGGCAAGGGACCGGGAAACTCGGATGAACGCGATTACCTTCAGGAGGCCAGTTGTGACTTTATTTACGCCATAATAATTGAGGAACTGGGTATGGCCGGTGGTGTTCTGGTGCTGTTGGTTTATATGATACTACTGTTCAGAGTGGGACGTATAGCAACACGCTGCAAGGAGAAATATCCGGCTTATCTGGCCATGGGCTTGGGAATGCTGCTGGGATTGCAGGCATTCATAAACATGTCGGTGGCAGTCGGCCTGTTCCCTGTTACCGGACAGCCGTTGCCGCTTATAAGCAAAGGCGGAACGTCAGTGCTTATGACCAGCGGATGCATTGGTATGCTGCTGGGAATAAGCAATGTGCTGGAGAAAGAGGAGCGCGGTGAAGAGGCGATAGGCACAAATGCCGATATACCTTCGGTAATAAACGGAAATGAATCTTTTGACGAAATACAATAAGTACAGTATGGAGAATAAACCCAGAATAATAATAAGCGGAGGCGGAACCGGAGGACATATCTTTCCGGCCATCTCAATCGCACATGCCGTCAAGGATCTGAACCCTGAGGCAGAAATACTTTTTGTGGGTGCAGAAGGCCGTATGGAGATGCAGCGCGTTCCGCAGGCCGGATTTGAGATCAAGGGCCTGCCGATATGCGGATTTGACCGCAAGAACCCTCTTAAGAACATAGCCGTACTGTTTAAGATTATACGCAGCCAGGCTATGGCCCGTAGGATTATCCGCCAGTTCAAACCGATGGTGGCAGTTGGAGTGGGCGGATATGCCAGCGGTCCTACTCTGCGTATTGCCGGAAAGATGGGCATACCCACCCTGATACAGGAGCAGAACTCATATGCCGGTGTGACAAACAAGATACTTGCCAGGAAGGCGGCCAGAATATGTGTGGCTTATGACGGGATGGAACGTTTCTTCCCTGCAGATAAAATCATCAAGACCGGAAATCCGGTTCGCCCCAGCCTGACCAGGAATACAATAACCCGAAAGGAAGCCCTCGTAAAGATGGGCCTGGATGTCACCAAAAAGACAGTGCTGATAGTGGGAGGCAGTTTGGGAGCACGCACGCTCAACGAGAGTGTCATGTCAAATCTTGACCTGATACGAATGTCGGGCGATGTGCAGTTTATCTGGCAGACAGGAAAGTTCTACTATGAAGAGATGACACAGCGTCTGGCTGCCGAACAACCTGTCACAAACCTTTCTGTCACAGAGTTTGTACAGGATATGGACCTGGCCTATGCTGCGGCAGACTTGGTTATTTCACGTGCAGGGGCGGGTACGATATCTGAACTTTGCCTGCTTGGGAAACCGGTTATTCTGGTTCCTTCACCCAATGTGGCTGAGGACCATCAGACCAAGAATGCGATGGCTCTGGCCGATGTAGGTGCAGCAATCCATATCCGTGATGCTGAGGCGCGCAAGGAACTGATTCCGGCAGCGGTTGACCTGGTAAAGGATGAATCGCGTCTGGAACAGCTGCATCAGAATATTCTTAAGTTAGCCATGTACGATTCGGCCGATATGATAGCACATGAGGTTCTCAAACTGGCCGGTTACGGAAGCGGGACCTTAAAACTGGAGGATATAAAAACCGTATTCTGCGTTGGTGCAGGCGGAATAGGCATGAGTGCCTTGGCACGCTATTTTCTTGCCCGGGGATGTAAGGTGGGCGGTTATGACAGGACCAGCACCGATCTGACTTCGGCCCTGATCCGGGAAGGTGTAAGCATGTGCTTTGAAGATGATATCGACAAGGTTGATGCCTGTTTCAGGAACCCGGAGTCTACGCTGGTTATCTATACTCCTGCAATCCCATCTGATAACCGCATATTGCGCTGGTATAACATACGCTGTTTTGATGTACAGAAACGCGCTCAGGTGTTGGGTACCCTGACACGTTCTCTGGATGGTCTTTGCGTGGCCGGGACCCATGGCAAGACTACCACATCGGCAATGATAGCTCACATCCTGGACGGTACGCCCGAGGGGTGCAACGCATTCCTTGGCGGAATATTGAAGAATACAGGCAGCAATCTGATGATCAGCGCCAACAGTCGGAAGGTGGTTATTGAAGCCGATGAGTTTGACCGTTCGTTCCATCATCTCACTCCGCTGCGTTCCGTAATAACAGCCGTCGATGCCGATCATCTGGATATTTATGGCACATATGATGCTTATATCGAGAGTTTCCGCAAATATACTTCGCTGATAAAACCCGGAGGTGACCTTGTGCTCCATGTCGGACTTTCCGAAAAAGTCATGCCGCAACTTCAGGAAGGTGTCAACCTCTATACCTATGGCCTTGATGAAGGTTATTTCCATGCTTCAAACATAAGGGTAGGCAACGGCGAACTTAAGTTTGACTATGTATCTCCGCTTGGCAGTATAGCCGATGTGGAGTTGGGCGTACCAATCCCTATCAATGTGGAGAATGCGGTGGCTGCAATGGCGATAGCCCAATTGAGTGGTACCTCAGACAGTGTGATAAGGGAACGGATAGGTTCATTCAGGGGATGTGACAGACGTTTTGATTTTCATGTCAAAGGCGATAAGGTGTATTTGAGTGATTATGCGCATCATCCGGCCGAGATACGTCAGTGTGCGCTTTCTCTGAGGAAACTGTATGAAGGCCGTAAGATAACATGCATATTCCAACCGCATCTTTATACCCGTACCAGAGATTTTTACAATGAGTTTGCAGACAGCCTCTCGTTGTTTGATGAGGTCTGGCTGCTGGAGATATATCCAGCCCGCGAACAGCCCATTCCGGGAGTTACCAGCAGCCTTCTGGCCGATAACATGAAACCCGGTGTGTGTAAAGGCATAATATCGAGGAATCAGGTACCTGAACTGGTCAAGTCACTGAAGGATGATATAGAGGTTCTGGTGACCCTGGGTGCTGGTGACCTGGAAGATTACGTTGGAACCATAACCGAAATACTTAAGTGAAGGTGCTCAGGAAGATACTGTCCATATTGTCAGTAATAGTGCTGGGCGGTTATCTGCTGTTCTCATTGGCAGGTATGACTGACCGGCATGAGGATACCCGTCTGTGTCGCGGAATAGACCTGCATATCACCGACAGTCTTCATTTTGAACTTATTGATGAAGATATGGTGGAAGGTTTGCTGCAGGAACACTCTCTGGATCCGGTCGGACTGCCATTGGACAGGATAGACCTTGACGCCGTCGAATCGGCGTTGCTGATGCATCCTCTTATAGGCAAGGCGGAATGTTACAAGACCGGAGGTGATATGTTGAGGATAAACATATCCAGCAAGATACCTCTGGTGCGTGTACTCAATAACCGTGGTCAGGACTTCTATGTGGACAGTCATGGAGAGATACTGACTCAGCATTCGCTTGCCGTACAGTTACCGGTGGCTACCGGTTATATCGACAGACAATTTGCTTCGGACGGTCTTCTAAAGGTGGTCCGTGCCATAGAGCGTTCCGACTTCTGGAAAGCACAGGTTGAGCAGATTGACGTAACAAAGGAGGGTTTTGTCCAGCTGGTGCCCAGAGTAGGTGATCATCTTCTGATTTTGGGAACAGTTGACAAGGTTGAGGAGAAACTGGACCGTCTTATGAATTTCTATCATAACGGTCTGGAGAATATAGGCTGGAACAAGTACCGTTCCATCAGTGTGGCCTATGAGAATCAGGTTGTATGCAAGAAAAGATAACTGGATAGATGGAAAACGACAAAATTATTGTTGCCATTGAGCTTGGTTCATCCAAGATCTCTGGAGTGGCAGGCCAAATCATGACAGACGGTTCGCTAAAGGTGCTGGCATATGCCGGGGTTCCGTCATCGTCATGCATCAGGCATGGTGCGGTTTATAACCTGGACAAGACAGCCAATGCGATTGCAGAGGTGGTGGAGAGGCTGAACACGATTCTGTCGGCCAAGATTGAAAAGGTTTATGTTGGCTATAACGCCAAGGGACTCAAGTCTGTCGTAAGCCGTGTTGAGCATCAGTTTGAAGAGGAGACTGTGGTGAGTCAGGAGGTGATAGACGATATGTTCCAACAGTGCAGTGAGATAGACTATGAAGGCTATGTGAACCTGTTCCAGGAGTCGCAGGAGTATGTAGTTGACAACAAACGGGCTACAGAGACTGACCCCATCGGAGTAGCGTGCCGCTCACTCGAGGGTAACTACCTCAACATATTGCTCAAGAAACAGGTGGCTGATTACATAGTCCAGTGTTTCACTATGGCACAGGTGGAGATAGTGGACGGTCACGTAGCGCCACAAGAACGGGTTGCTGCGTTATCTGCGCGTCATCCCGCTGGGAAGCGCTCTTATTACACGCGATTTGTCGACAATACTTAAGATAGAACCGGAACAGGCCGAACAGCTTAAATGTACATATGGGCTCTGTAATCTGATAGGTAGCCAGGAAAATACAGAGACTGTTCTGATCAATGACAAGAAGGTCTCGCTGAATGAGATAGGTGAGATAATAGAGGCCCGGAACGAGGAGATAATCCGGAACGTATGTGTCCAGATCAAGGCTTCGGGATATGGCGATGTGCTTTATGCAGGAGTGGTGCTGACAGGAGGCGGTTCGCAACTGCGTCAGCTGGACCAGGCCTTTAAAGACATGATGCCGTCAATGCGTCAGCCGCGTATAGTTACGGAGCCCGCTTGCGGCGTGGTTTGGAATGAACCGCGTTGGAAACGTGGAGACGGCTCACAACTGGCCTTACTATCTGTTATGTCTAAAGGCGACGTGAGTTGCTGTGAACTCCCCAAGATGGATGTCATGGACAATCTGACCCCTGAAGATCAGGTTAAGGTGGTACAGGGAGACCTGTTCACTCCTGATGGTGAAAGCGCCCAGGAAGTCAGGGACCGCAAGGAGCAGCAGGAACGTGAGGAGGCTGTCCGTAAAGAAGAGGAGAGCGTCAAGGAAGAGAAAGAGGAGAAGAAGAACAGCAAACCGAGCGTATTTCAGCGGTGGTACAGGAATCTGATGGATATGGGTGAGAACTTCTTTGAAGACAAGGAGGACAAAGAGAGGGAAGAGAAAGATAAAGAGGACAAATACAAGGAGGCATGATTATGAATCAGGATATCAGAGATTTTGAAGAGAATGTGATTCTGCCGTTTGATTTTCCTACAGAGTCACGTAAGATAATAAAGGTTATCGGTGTCGGCGGCGGTGGCGGTAACGCTGTCAAGAATATGTATCGCGAAGGAATACATGACGTGGTGTTCGTGATAGCCAATACTGACCAGCAGGCATTGGCCGATTCGGACATACCCATAAAACTACAGCTTGGCCGTCAGACCACCAATGGACTAGGAGCCGGAAACGATCCTGCTGTAGCCCGTGAAGCTGCAGAGGAGAGTATCGATGAGATCAAGGCTCAGTTCAAGGATGACACCCAAATGGTTTTCATCACAGCAGGTATGGGCGGCGGTACCGGAACCGGTGCAGCTCCCGTAATAGCCAGATGCGCCAAGGAGTGCGGAATGCTTACGGTGGGCATAGTGACAATTCCGTTCAAGTTTGAGATGCGTCCCAAGATAAAGCAGGCTCTCAAGGGCGTACGTGAAATGTCCCAGTATGTTGATGCACTGCTTGTGATCAGCAATGAGAAACTGCTGGAGATATATCCCGACAAGAGTGTAGCTTCAGGATTCAAGCATGTGGATGAGACCCTTACCACAGCAACCAAAAGTATCGCCGAACTTATAACCTGCCAGGGTATAATCAATCTGGATTTCCGTGATGTCAAGAAGATACTCAGCAACGGTGGCGTGGCAATAATGAGTACGGGCATGGCCAGTGGCGATAACCGTGTCAACCAGGCATTTGACGCTGCCCTTAAATCACCGCTCCTCTACAATAATGACATACATAAGTCCAGAAAGATCCTGTTTAACATATATCAGAGCACGCAGGCTGAGCATCAGCTCATGCTGGACGAGATGAAT
Organism: uncultured Bacteroidales bacterium; assembly: GCA_902802285.1. Taxonomy (GTDB): domain Bacteria; phylum Bacteroidota; class Bacteroidia; order Bacteroidales; family Bacteroidaceae; genus Colenecus. The sequence goes on along the minus strand of CADCLI010000008.1, from coordinate 74,581 downwards.
GAGGTGCGCCACTTCATGGACAAGTTTGAGGATAAGAACATTGAGGTTATCTGGGGTTTGGCAAATGACGATACACTTACCGACCAGGTCAAGATTACGGTTCTGGCAACCGGATTCGGAATGGACAGCATACCGATGATGGAAGATGAGGAGGAAACCGACCGCGTAATTGAAGATATTTACGGAGGACGTATCAATAAGCGCCAGCTTTATCTGTATGATATGTCTGATGAAGACCTGGATAATGACGCTCTGATAGATGCGATTGAGTCATCTCCGTCATATACCAGAAACTCGGTGGGATTATCCGAAATCAAGTCATTGCGCGCCTAACCGAAAACTGTCTCCAAAACCTCAATTGATTTCAGGATAGGGAAAGCAGGTATGTGAAGACGGAAATATGTATTGAGCGCATTAAGCAGCATGACGCGTTCCTGACCTGTCAGGGGCGCGTCTTTCATATGGTCGTAGCTGCTGTTCATCAGCATCTGTAATTTGTATGCCGGCTGGGCTGGTATGTATTCTGAATGTTGCGGCGCGAGCGGACTGAAACATCCCTCGCGCATATCAAGAATACATCCGGGAGTGTATTCATCTGTATTGGGACCGATTCCTATATGTCGGGCCGTGCCAGCCATGAATGCGATGTGGAAATTGGCGTATGTTCCCGGAGCGGCATCATCAAACCATTGTAATGACTCCGTCAGGAACCGGAACAGCGACGGGTTGTGCTGTTCATCCTGCAGTGCATGAGTCAGAAATTCGGATAAAAGAAGGGCTATGGCGCTTTTTTCAGGGTTGAAAGGAATATCCCTGTATGGTATTGAATTCTTTGCCTCTTTAAGATGATGAAGGTCTTGCACCGGATTGTAATCGGCTTGGAAGTCCAGATGGGTGAGAGGCTGCAACAGAGTATTGCGGGCGGCATTCTTGCCGCTCTTGGAAATGAACCATACGAATGACGCCATTCCATGGGTCTGTGTGAATATCCTGGCTATGCTTGTCCGGTCGTTATGCCTTACCGAGCCTATCAGTATGCCTCTTTCCTGCTGGAACATCTTTAATGTCTGTTTCCGGTCTGTGGAGCGAAGATATAAAAAAAAACTAGAGAAAGTTTGCCGTTTGGAAAAATGTAACTACTTTTGCATCCGCTTTATAGGGCAGCCCTAATGGGCTTTCCGGAAAGGATGGCGCGTTCGTATATCGGCTAGTACTCAAGATTTTCATTCTTGCAAGATGAGTTCGACTCTCATACGCGCTACAAAATAGTAAAATTCAAAATAAAAAGTTGTTATAATGGCAAACCACAAATCAGCCTTGAAGGCAATCAGAAAGAGCGAGAAGAGAAGACTTCACAACCGTTATTATGCAAAGACCATGCGTAACGCAGTTCGTGAACTTCGCGCCATGACCAACAAGGAGGAGGCCGTTGCTACCTATCCCAAGGTGCAGAAGATGCTGGACAAGCTGGCTAAGACCAAGCTCATCCACAAGAACAAGGCCGCTAACCTCAAGTCAAAGCTCTGCGCTCACATCGCTAAGCTCGCGTAAGTGACGGCCTTGCCGTCAGCTGTTGGCTATTAGCTATTGGCTGTTGGCTACCATCCGGTGCGTATGTTTTAGGTTGGATTTTTCCAACCTTTTTTGTTTCCAAGTGTATAAAGGTTTCCATCCCGTGATTCGAGTACGCAGAAAGTTCCCCTTTGCACCCAGTAACAGTAAACCCTGACAGCGAAGCCCGTCAGGGTTTATTGTTACCCGGCCGAAGGCCGGCAGAGTGGAGCGGGACCTTGTCCCGTGTAACGGGTTTGGGGCGTCACCGCCCCAAACTAAAAAAATGTCGTGTACCTAATACGCAGATAAGTTCCTGTCCCGAGACTTTAAGCCGAAGGCGAAAAAGTCCAAAAAACCTCGAGCCGCGAAGCGGCGAGCTGCTGCCGGATGGTCTTATGCGTCAATATTCGCGTAAGTAGCATTACGCTCAATAAATTCCCGGCGGGTGCCCACGTCTTCACCCATAAGCATGGAGAATATGCGGTCAGCCTCGGCGGCATCCTGTATGTGGACCTGCTTGAGCAGACGGTTCTCGGGGTTCATGGTGGTGTCCCAAAGCTGCTCGGGGTTCATCTCACCAAGACCTTTATATCGCTGTGTAACTATGTTCTGCTCCAATCCTCCACCGTACTGGTCAATGAAACGCTGACGCTGAACCTCATCATAGCAGTATTCCTTAACCTTGCCTTTGGTGCATAAGTAGAGGGGCGGGGTTGCTATATAAAGATGTCCGTTCTCAATGAGTTCCGGCATGTAGCGGAAGAACAGGGTCATGATAAGGGTATCGATGTGTGAACCGTCCACATCGGCATCGGTCATGATTATAACCTTATAGTAGCGCAGTTTGTCATAGTTTGCAGCCTTGGAGTCTTCGGGATTGAGTCCGAAACGTACGCCCAATGCCTGTATGATGTTATTAACCTCCTCATGGTCAAATGCCTTGTGCCACATCACGCGCTCCACGTTGAATATCTTACCGCGGATGGGCAGGATAGCCTGGGTGTGACGGTCGCGGCCCTGCTTGGCGCTGCCGCCTGCGGAGTCACCCTCTACTATGAAGAGCTCGCAGTTGGCGGGATCCTTATCGGAGCAGTCTGCCAGCTTGCCGGGAAGACCGCTGCCGGAGAGAGGGCTCTTGCGCTGAACGCTCTCACGCGCCTTGCGGGCTGCCACACGTGCCTGGGCTGCCAGTATAACCTTGTCTACAATCAGTTTGGCCTCCTTGGGATGCTCCTCAAGGTAGTTGGTGAGAGCTTCGCCTACAGCCTGCTGAACGGCTCCTGCAACCTCTGAGTTGCCAAGTTTGGTCTTGGTCTGACCTTCAAACTGAGGTTCGGCAACCTTTACGGAAATAACTGCGGTCAAACCCTCGCGGAAATCCTCACCCTCAATCTCCACCTTGGCTTTCTCAAGGAACTTGTTGTCATCGGCGTATTTCTTAAGGGTGCGGGTGAGTGCGGTGCGGAAACCTACCAGGTGCGTGCCGCCCTCTATGGTGTTGATGTTGTTTACGAATGATCGGATGGTCTCCTTGTATTCCGTGTTGTAGAGGATGGCTACCTCAATAGGAACTCCCTGCTTCTCTGTGTTCAGGTAAATGGGCTCCTGGATAAGATGGACACGGTTCTCGTCAATATAGGCCACGAACTCCTTAAGGCCCTCGTTTGAGAAGAATACGTCTTTCTTGGGCTCACCCTCCTCCATGACACGGTAGTCTGTGAGGGATATCTTAAGGCCTGCATTCAGGAATGCCAACTCATGCAGACGGGCAGCCAGGATATCGTATTTGTATTCTGTGGTGGTGAATATGGAGCCGTCCGGCCAGAATGTCTGGCGCGTACCGTTTATATCTGTCGTACCTACGCATTCAACACCGGTTACAGGTTTGCCGCAGGCATATTCCTGACGATAGACCTTACCGTCACGGAAGACCTCGGTAACCATCTTGGTGGAGAGGGCGTTTACGCACGATACGCCTACGCCGTGCAGACCGCCTGATACCTTATATGATCCCTTGTCAAACTTACCTCCGGCATGGAGTACGGTCATTACCACCTCCAGGGCCGATTTGTGCTCTTTGGGGTGCATGTCTACGGGAATGCCTCGGCCGTTGTCCTGGACAGTGACGGAACCATCCTTGTTGATGGCTACCTCAATGTGTGTGCAATAGCCGGCCATTGACTCATCTATGGAGTTGTCGACCACCTCATAGACCAAGTGGTGAAGGCCCTTTTCACTTATGTCTCCTATATACATGGCAGGACGTTTGCGTACTGCCTCCAAACCCTCCAGGACCTGTATGTTCTGTGCTGAATAATTGGCCTGACCGTTGAGTATTTCTTCGCTCATTCTGTGTTTAAATATGACATACAAAGATAAACAATAATTGTGACACCACATTATTTAAAAAGAACATTTTTTATACCCTATGTAATATAAATGCGTTGGCAGACGCATATGTTTCGGCCTTTTTTGTATTTTTGCGGCAAAATGCGTACATTACCTGTATAATAATACAAAAGATATGAAAAGCAAAGTGCAGGTCGGAAAGAAAATCCGCTCCCTGAGAGAGTCAAAACAGATGGAGATTGAGGTGCTGGCAGAGCGGGCCCAGTTGCCGTTGGAACAGGTTAAAGCCATAGAGGATGACGGTCCGCTGCCGGGATTGGCTCCCCTTATCAAGATTGCCCGCGTGCTGGGTGTAAGACTGGGCACATTCCTGGATGATCAGCAGAGCGTAGGCGCAGTGGTAAGCCGCCATGAAGAGGAGCGTGAAAGCGTACGTTTTTCAAATCACGGTTCCGAGGGTCATGAGAATATGATATACCATTCTCTGTCCGAGGGTAAGGACAACCGTCATCTGGAGCCGTTCGTGATTGACATACTTCCGACCGGAGATTCCAAATTTGATCTGTCCACACATGAAGGTGAGGAGTTTATCTACGTTCTTGACGGATATGTAGAGATAAACTACGGCAAGAACACCTATGTTCTGGAGAAGGGTGACAGCATATACTATGATTCAATCGTGAAACATCACGTGCATGGCTACAACGGCCAGAAGGCGCGTATCCTTGCAGTAGTTTATACACCAATCTGACATTATGCCTGAACTTTCAGAAAAGACTCTGGGCGATTATCTTGAGCATTGGGCCAAGGTTTCGCCTGACAGGGAATATATAGTATATTCGGACCGTGACCTGCGTTTTACCTGGAAACAGTTCAACGAGAGGGTCGATGACATGGCCCGTGGCCTGATAGCAATCGGCGTGACCAAGGGGACCCACGTCGGACTCTGGGCTCAGAATGTGCCTGACTGGCTGACATTCCTGTATGCCTGCGCCAAGATAGGGGCCGTGTGCATCACCGTTAATACAAACTACAAGCAGAATGAACTGGAGTATCTTTGCAAGGACTCCGATATGCACACCCTCTGCCTTACCGACGGCACATGGGAGAGCAACTATGTGGATATGGCCTACACAATGCTTCCGGAACTGCGCGAATGCCAGCGCGGACATCTGGAAAGCAAGCGTTTTCCCAAACTCAAGAACGTGGTTTATATAGGTCAGGAGAAGTACCGCGGAATGTACAATACCGCAGAGATACTCCTTCTTGGTGAGAATACAGATGATGATGAGTTCCTGCGCTTGCGCAGGTCAGTATCCTGCCATGACGTGGTAAACATGCAGTACACATCCGGAACTACAGGTTTTCCCAAGGGCGTGATGCTTACGCACTATAATATAGCCAATGACGGTTTCCTGACCGGCGAGCACATGAAATTCACGCAGGATGACAAACTGTGCGTATGCGTGCCACTGTTCCACTGCTTCGGCGTGGTTCTGGCCACCATGAACTGCCTTACCCACGGATGTACCGAGGTGGTGGTGGAGCGTTTTGATCCGCTGGTAACGCTGGCATCGGTCCACAAGGAGCGTTGCACCGCACTGTATGGCGTACCCACCATGTTCATTGCCGAACTGAACCACCCCATGTTCGATATGTTTGACCTGACATGTCTGCGTACCGGTATCATGGCCGGATCGCTCTGTCCTATTGAGCTGATGCGTAAGGTTGAGGATAAGATGCACTTGCGCGTGACCAGCGTATACGGCCTTACCGAGTCATCTCCGGGAATGAGTCAGACACGTATAGACGATCCCGATGAGGTGCGCTATACCACGGTGGGCCGTGACTATGAGTTCGTCGATGTCAAGGTGCTGGATCCGGAGACTAACAAAGAGGTTCCGGCCGGTACTCAGGGCGAGATGTGCTGCAAGGGATTCAACGTGATGAAAGGTTATTACAAGAATCCCAAGGCCACTGCCGAGGTAATAGACAGCAACGGCTACCTGCATTCAGGTGACCTGGGTATAATGGATGAGAACGGCAACTACCGTATAACCGGCCGTATCAAGGATATGATCATACGCGGTGGTGAGAATATATATCCGCGTGAGATAGAGGAGTTTCTTTATCATCTGCCAGGGGTGCGCGACGTCCAGGTGGCCGGTGTACCTTCCAAAAAATACGGAGAGGAGGTAGGCGCATTCATAATTGCCGAAGAAGGGGCCGCTCTGACAGAGGATGTGGTGCGTGATTACTGCCGCGGCAAGATAGCCCGTTACAAGATACCGAAATATGTATTCTTTGTAAAGGAATATCCCCTTACCGGCAGCGGCAAGATTCAGAAATTCAAGCTTCGCGAGCTTAGCCTCAAGCTTTGCGAGGAACAGGGAATAGAAGTGATTTGATATGGAAATAAACGAACAAATAAAACAGATGGCCATGCGCCTGCGCGGACTCCGCGAGGATTTGGACATGACCGTAGAGGAGGTAGCTGCCAAGTGTGGAATCACCCCAGATGAACTGAAACGCTACGAGTCAGGGGAATCGGATATCCCCATGAATTTCCTTTGCAATGCTGCCTCAGTGCTGGGGGTTGAGCCTCTTGAACTGTTTGCCGGCGACTCACCCAACATGACAAGCTACTGGCTGGTCCGCAAGGGTAAGGGCCCGGTGATAGAACGTCAGAAAGCCTATAAGTATCAGGCGCTTGCCATGGGATTCAAACACGCCAAGGCATCTCCGTTCATTGTGACCGTTGACCCTAAGATGGAGGAGCATATGCATCTCAATTCACATGAAGGTCAGGAATTCAACCTGGTGCTTAAGGGAACCCTGCTGTTGAGCATCGGCGGCAAGGAGTTGATTCTGAACCCCGGGGACAGCATTTATTTTGATGCCATCCAACCTCACGGAATGAAAGCGCTTAACGGAGAACCTGCCCGTTTCTTTGCAATTATAGTTTGATTTTTATGCTTGAAAAATACTTACGGAAAGTAGAGTTTGACTCACTTGAGGATTTCCTTGATAATTTTGAGATAATAGTACCTGAGAATTTCAACTTCGGCTATGACGTGGTTGACGAATGGGCCCGCACCAATCCGGATAAGCTGGCATTGCTGTGGACTAATGACGAAGGCGAGGAACACCGTTACACTTTTGCCGACATCAAACGCAAATCGGATCAGGTGGCCTCATTCTATCAGTCATTGGGAATAGGCCGTGGGGACTGCGTCATGATGATGCTCAAGCGCCGTGCTGAATTCTGGTTCTCTATCGTAGCGCTCCATAAGCTGGGAGCCGTGGCCATACCCGCAACCCATCTGCTTACTCCTAAAGACCTTATTTATAGAGCCAACTCGGCACAGATCAAGATGATTGTATCTGCCGATGAGCCTATCATGATACAACATGTCAATGACTGCCTTAAGGATGCACCATCGGTCAAGGTCCTGGTGGCTACCGGGTCATACAACAAGGATGGCTGGCACAGCATGGATGAGGGCATGAGGAATGCGCCTGAGTTTGTACGTCCTGCCCATGTCAATGACAATCATGACATATCGTTGCTCTACTTTACTTCCGGCTCAAGCGGTAACCCCAAGATGGTGGCCCACAATTTCTTATACCCGCTGGGTCATATCGTGACAGCCAAATACTGGCATAATGTAAATGAAAACAGCCTGCATCTTACCGTGGCTGATACCGGTTGGGGCAAGGCAGTCTGGGGTAAACTGTACGGACAGTGGCTGTCAGGCGCTGCAGTGTTTGTATATGATCATGAAAAGTTCACTCCGTCCAATATACTGGCTGCAATGGCTAAATATAAGGTTACATCATTCTGTGCTCCTCCCACGATATACCGTTATCTTATTCGTGAAGACTTGAGCCAGTATGACCTGAGCGCCCTGAAATACTGCACTACGGCCGGCGAACCTCTCAATCCCAGCGTGTTTGAGTTCTGGAAGGAACATACGGGACTTGATATTCATGAAGGGTTCGGACAGACAGAGACTGCCATGACCATAGGCACATTCCCGTGGATGAAACCCAAACCCGGTTCACTGGGCGTGCCCAATCCCGCGTATGATATGGACCTGCTAACAAATGACGGACGTTCGGCCGAGGACGGCGAAAGCGGCGAGATAATACTCCATACAGACAAGCGCATTCCGTTGGGCCTGTTTGAGGAGTACTACCACAACCCGGAACTGACCAAGACCGTTCATAATAACGGGATTTATCATACAGGTGATGTGGCTTGGCGTGACAGTGACGGCTACTACTGGTTTGTGGGCCGTACCGATGACGTAATCAAAAGTTCAGGTTACCGTATAGGACCGTTTGAGGTGGAGAGTGCCCTGATGACACATCCCGCAGTCGTGGAGTGTGCCGTAACCGGTGTTCCTGATGAAGTCCGCGGCCAGGTGGTCAAGGCCACTATAATACTGTCCAGGGAGTATCGTGATTATCCGGACAAGGAGGCTCTGATAAAGGAGATACAGAATCATGTCAAGAAAGTGTCGGCGCCATATAAGTATCCCCGCGTAGTGGAATTCGTGGATGAGCTGCCCAAGACTATCAGCGGCAAAATCCGCCGCGTTGAGATACGTGACAGGGACGCTCAAAAAAACGGATAGACACATCACTTTTTTTTCCTTTTTTTGTATAATATCAAGATTTTAAACTAATTTTGCGGCTTGAAAGTTGCAAAAGCATAATGCTATTGCGGTTTCCGACATTGATGTCCAAAAGGATTTAACACATTCAAATATTAATTTTCAAGCAATGAAAAAAAGGCTCTTATGTAGTTTATTAATTGCCATCTCTGTAACGGGCTTGGCATTAGTGAGTTCCTGCAAGGACTATGATGATTATTCGGATCTCAGGACTCAGAGCAAGATTGACCACGCACAGTTGTGGGACTCAATTAATGCAAACGCTGATTCAATTGACAGTTTGCGCGCCAGAATCAGCAGACTCAAGATGTGCAATGTGAATTGTGATTCACTTAACAAAGTAACTGATACCTTGTATAATGAGGTTCAGAAACTGAAAGAGCAGATGGACACTCTTGTAAAAGATTCAAATTCAGTTCTTGGCAGATTCAATCTCCTGAACAACAAGGCGAATGCAATAAAGGGTACAGCCGATTCTGCAAAGCATTACAATGACTCTATTGACACTGTAATAGTCAGAATGAGACATGAGCTTGACAGCATCATGAAGATAGCAGATTATGATACAGTACCTCTGTTTGACTCAGTCAAGGTGCTCAAGAAGAGTATCCATGAGGTGGATTCAGTGCTGCACGTCTACATCGATACTATCCGTTACAACTCACGCAGGATTGACACTCTTATCTTAAGGGTTGACACACTGGAGTTGAGGATTGACACACTCAAGCGCCGTATCGATACTCTTGAGTGGCGTGTTGATACTCTGGAGCAGAGGGTTGACAGCCTGATGGATGCAGAGAAGAGACGTATCACCAGCATCTATGTTCAGGGTACGGTGAATCCCACATTCGGATCATTCGCACTGCCCATGGGCATCCGTTCAAATATCCTGAGCTGCTACTATGGTGAGGCCCTTAACAATGTTACATTCCCCGCAACTGAGAATGACGCAGACCTGAGCGCAGTGCTGGATCCAGGTATGGAGCTGTCAGCAGCAGAACTTGCAGTTATCGGTACACCTACCCAAACTTCAATCTCACAGGGTAACACCATCATCAGCGATTCTGCCAACAACGCAGGCCGCATATTCCTGACAATCAACCCCAATGAGGTTAAGATTGATTCTACCTACAAGTTCTATTTCGTAAACAGCCTGGGTGATTCGACACCTGTTGTGTTTGATACCCTCAAGCCTTCAACAGAGAAACTCACATTCGGTTTGAGCAACCGTGCCGCTGCCAATACCGGTTTCTATGAGGCTGCAATCAAGATAGAGGAGAGCGCAGCAAGCCAGCTTGCACCTCAGTATGCTGTTACCAAGGACCAGCTTAAGAACATTGCAAAGGACATCATTAATTACAAAGACGGAATCAACCTGTCAGGTATAGCAGGTGCAGTGTTCAAACTTGCCCAGACATCATTTGATGCCAATGCCGTAAGGGTAGAGTGGACAGACAGCATGGGCGACCACAGCGTAACATCACAGTATGATGTAGCTGTAACAGCCATCCAGCCCTTGTCATATTCAGCCGGTCAGGGTATGGGCACTTCACGCAGACTGCCCACCATCAGCCCGCTTACCGAACTGTCTATTTCAAAGCCGACATTCACTCCTATTAATCTGAATGATATTACATTCACCATTGACGGATCACTTGCCCACATTTCTTTCGGTGATGTATCTATAGCACCAACCGGAACTATCAGTGTTGATATCTATATGCCTGACCATGTTGATGGTACGGGTAATATCGTAAATGCAACAGTTCCTACAACATACACTGTTGACGGACTTGCTGGTGTTCTGTCTGATGTTGAGACGGCATTTAATGGCAAGAAAGTTGAATGGGAAACTAGTGCAAACAATGCAATAGACAACATCATGACCCAGATAAAGACTCAGGTTGAGAATCTTGTAAAGAACCAGATTGCAGGTAAACTGAACACTGAGATGGACAAGATGCTTGAGAGCGTCAAGACATCCATCAACAACTCACTGAGCGGATACAACAGCTACTTCAGCAACATGAATTCACTCATCAGCCGCATCAACGCAGTGACCAGCCGTATCAACAGCAAGCTTGGTCTTGATGTAAATGCAGTGCTGCAGCCTGTTATCCTTTATGAGGCTAGTGACGGTTCATTCCATCCCATGAGTAATGATCCCGCTCATCCGTCAAAATTCACAGCAGCTGGCGGTGGTATAGTTCTCTATCCTACCTCTTATACTGCAGAGCTTCTTGCTCCTGCATATCAGAAGTACATTGCTGTTGTCGGCGGTCCGGATGCCGCTACCATTAATGGTGGTGAGTACTACAACACTCCTATAGACGGTAAGCGTTATGCTATTCCGTTTGCTCCTACAACACCTGGTACATACACAATCTATTACAGTGCAGTTGACTACTCAGGTGTGGTGACCGCTCAGAGATTCTATGTTACAGTGGAGTGATTACCGTGAACCTAAAATGATTATAGGACAATGAAAAGATTTAGAATACTAACAACGGCTTTACTGCTTTCAGTTTGTGCCGTGTTGCCAGCTCAGACGAATGAGGAGCCGGAGTATGATTATACATTCAATCCCCATTTCTTTATACAAGGTAATGTGGGTGGACAGTATACTCTCGGTGAGATTCCCTTCTTTGACCTGACTTATTTCAATGCTCAGTTGGGATTCGGTTATGAGTTCACACCTTCAGTAGCCTTACGTCTGTCAGTTAACGGATGGAAGAGCTTTGGCGGTATCGATGAGAACTTCACACCCGACGGCAACAGATATTCATGGAGTTGGAACTATGTATCTCCTTCTCTGGATGTAATGTTTGACCTTACCAATATGATAGGCGGATTTAACCCTGAGCGTAAGTTCAGTGCAGGTCTGCTGGCAGGTATCGGTGCAAACTTCGTTTTCAGCAACAAGGAGGCCGAGGATGCCAAGCAGGACCTTATAGCTGCATATAACACAACTGTAGATATCAGTGGTGATGTTATGGAGTATGTCGAGAACAGACGCACTCTCTACTGGCCTTTCCGTTTCGGTGGTTTTGTAGACTATCACATCAATGACAAATGGGCTGTAGGTCTTGAAATGCAGGCCAACACATTGTCAGATCAGTACAACTCCAAGAAGACCTGGAATACTGACTGGTATTTCAATGGCCTGGTAGGTTTAAAGTACTGCTTCGGTCCTACTCACAGCAAGACTCCTAAGGAGAAGATGGTTCCTGCTTCAGAGATTCCTGAGTGTCCTGAAGTTGAGCCTGAGGTAATCAAGGAGATAGTTGAGAAGCCTGTTGAGGTTGTCAAGAATACTGTCTATGAGGAGATCTACTATGACATCAACAAGGATGAGGTAAGCCGTGCTGAGATGTACAAGGTTCGTCGTATTGTTGAGTTCCTGAAGGAGAATCCTGATGCCAAGATTGAGATTTCTTCACATGCTGATGCCGCTACCGGTACTGCCGAGTACAACCAGAAGATTTCTGAGCGCCGTGCCAGCAATGTGGTCAAGCTGCTGAAGGATAACGGTATCGATGAGTCCCGTATCACCTATTCCGCACATGGTTCAAGCGAGAACATGTATAAGGGTGAGGATATGAACCTTAACCGTGTATCTATCTGTACTGTTAAATAAACATAGCGGATATCAATAATGAACTTGCCTGTTGTCTGCCTTTCCTGACAGGCATCAGGCAAGTTCTTTTTTTACTATAACTGATGAAAAGGCTTATTCTTTCAATATTTGCAGGGTTATTGTCACTCAGCGTCTGTCCCCAGATTGCCGGAGACGGCTATTACAGGGTTTCAAACCTCAAGACCGGTCGTTATGTGTACGTAACGGACAATACCGGCTCAATAAATGTGCAGGCTACCACTGCCGAGATGGGCGCCATACAACTGTGGAAAGATCATTCAAGGACCTACAGTGATCCTGCATCGGTAATATATATTGAAAAGAAAGGTACCAACTCGGGTGGTGACTATTATGACCTTCAGTCACAGGGAACGGGTACATATTCCATCATCGGTTATTATGTCTTTGCACATTATTCAAACGGATACTATCAGGTTTATGCCGAAGGCAAATACCTTTCGGATGATAACTACGGTTCGGGCCCTCAGGGATCGATGGGTACCAAACGCACTGGCGATTACAGGAGATGGATAGTATCAAAGATTGATAATAAGGACGAGTTTTTCGGCATCACTCCGTCAATTGAATCCGGTGGACGCAGATTCCATCCTTTCTTTGCCGATTTCGGATTCCGTCCGGCATCTGATGGAATGAAAGTGTGGTATATCTCCCAGATAGACAGTGACGGCGTTGTGATCAAGGAGTTTACAGGTGATGTTGTTCCGGCACGTACACCTGTGATAATTGAATGCTCTGAGACCGATCCGGCCTTGAACCGTCTTGAACTCGTGCACAACAATTCAGCCGGCCCGGCTGACAATAAGCTTAAGGGTGTATTCTTCAATAATCCCCAAAGGAGCAAGTCAAAGGATGCCAGGACGGTTTTTGATCCGGCAACGATGCGAGTGCTAGGAGTAAGGGCTGATGGCTCAATAGGTTATGTCCTTTCAGATGTCCAGCCAGATGCCACTACAAAAAAGCAGTATCTTACGGCTAACCAATCTTATCTGCCTGTGGGAGAAGGAATCCCCAGTTCACTCAGGATAATGACAGAGGCTGAGTATGATGCATTGCTTGCCCATCGCGCCGACTCTATAGCTGCTTCAGTCCGGTTGATTGCTCCCGGAAAGACCCTTGAAAAGGTTTACCAGATTTCGGGCCGTTTTGTAGGAGAACTTACGGCAGGAGAGATAGAGATGCTGCCTGCCGGCGTCTACATAATCGGAAAACGCAAGGTGGTTATAGACCGTTGATACGGTGCTGTTATCGGGACAGCCTGTATGATACGCTAAGGTTCAAGACAGGAAAGACCTTGAACTTGCGGGCGATATCAGTGTATTTTCCTACCTGGCCAATCACATTCTGAAGTCCGTCCATGATTTCGGTACCGTCATGTGTATAGACCTTTGGTGAACCTCCCCAGAACAATATGCCGCAGTCTGCGGCAATCGTAAGACGGTCATTCTTCTTGTCTATCAGACCGTTGTATCCGGCGCCCAGATAAGGTTTGAATGAGTTTACTTCCATAGTGGCCTTGACCATGTTGTCCTGATCCGGCTCCATCATGTAGGGCGTTCCATCGGGGAAGTCACCTACATGCATACCCATGCGTCCGGAATTCAGGATCTTCTCATTTACTGCCGGGGGTAACTCCAATCCCAGGAATACACCGTCCAACTCGCACTCATCATTGTATTCTATATCATATACCTTGTCATAGATGTTGTTGTACATGGCTACTGACAAGAGAGTGGTCATATCCTCTGTGCGGTTGTAGGCGCGGCCTATAACAGACGGGCCGGCGTAGAAACCGGCTGTGAAACTCCAATGTCCGTTACGGAACGGAAACACGTCAACAAGCAGTTTGAAATTATGGAAGTGGGGTTCTCCTATCATGTCCACCTGCTGATCTATCTTGAATCCGGTCATCTCTTCAAGATAACCTGCCATACGGTCAAACCTGGAGCGTCCCTCTGAGTCATAGCCCGGGTCTCCGTCATCACCGACCTGTATGCTGAAGTGCATCGGGAACTCAAAGTGGGGCATAAAATCAAATCCGGTCCTTACTGCCACATAGCTGTTTATGCGGGACCTGAGAGTTATGCCTGTTCCGGTGGTTCCGGCATTAAGGCCAACTGAGAAATCAGGATTGAAATCAAAAGTTTTGGCAGTCATACTGCCCAGGGACAATATGGCTGCCAAAACTGTTACTGTAAGGTGTCTCATAAGGAGAATCTTAAATAACTGCTTACTCTACCAGCTCCATTCCGGCCTTGATAGCCTTCTCGTTCAGGGGCAGGTATTTCCAGTTGCGCTCCGATACGGAGTGCTTGATACCCTCCATAACGTACTCCACATCCAGGATGGGGCGAATCTTCATGAACGCTCCAAGCAGGAACATGTTGGCTACCTTGGTGGCATTGATCTTGGCTGCCTCCTCGATGGCCTTGATGGGGTAGATGGTTATGTCGGTACGAGTGGGCTTGCGGGTGATGGTGCTGGGGGTGTAGATGAGCACGCCACCGGGCTTTACCATCGGCTCGAACTTGTCCATGGACTGCTGGTTCAGTATGATTGCGGTACTGAACTTCTGCAGGATAGGAGAACTGATGCGGCTGTCGCTCAGGATAACCGTAACGTTTGCTGTGCCGCCGCGTATCTCAGGTCCGTATGACGGCATCCATGATACTTCAAGGCCTTGCATAAGGCCTGAATAAGCTATTATCTTGCCCATAGAGAGGACTCCCTGTCCTCCGAATCCGGCTATGATTATCTCTTCTGTCATGATATTGTTCCTTAATTTATCTGGGCGCGTTCATGTCCATGACCAGTTTGCCATCGACCTTGATGTCTCCCAGAGGGTATTTCTTGAACATGTTCTCTACCATCCAGTCATTGGCTGCCTTGGGTGAAAGGCCCCAGCCTGAGTTGCAGTTTGATACAACCTCAACGATTGATGTTCCCTTCTTGTCACGCTGGTTCTCAAAGGCCTGACGGAGTGCCTTCTTGAGCTTGCGTACGTTGGCGGGAGTATGTACCGAATGACGTGTCACGTAGCATACACCGTCCAGCTGAGCCAGCAGCGGGGTGATGTTGAGCGGGTAACCCATTGTCTTGACGTCACGTCCGCGGGGGCAGGTGGTGGTCTTCATTCCCTCCAGTGTGGTGGGGGCCATCTGGCCACCGGTCATTCCGTAGATACCGTTGTTGATGAATACTATCACTATATTTTCACCGCGGTTGCAGGCGTGCATGGTCTCACCGGTTCCGATGGCGGCAAGATCACCGTCACCCTGATAGGTGAATACGAACTTATCGGGCTGAACGCGCTTGATGCCGGTGGCAACGGCGCAGGCACGGCCGTGAGCGGCCTCAACCACATCGAACTTATAGAAATCATAAAGGAATACGGAGCAGCCTACCGGTGAGATGCCGATAACGTCATGCTCAATGCCCATCTCCTCGATAACCTCGGCAATGGTGCGGACAACAACACCGTGACCGCAGCCGGGGCAGAAGTTGAACTGCTTTTCGGCCATCAGACGGCTCTTCTGATAAACCAGATTCTCAGGTTTGATTATATCGTTTACTTCCATTGCCGTGCTTATTTGATATTAAAGTAATTGTAGAGAGCGTTCTCAATCTCCTCGGGGGTGGGGACCATACCGCCCAGACGGCCGAAGAAGCCTACGGGCTTGCGACCCTCGACAGCCAGACGGATATCCTCAATCATCTGACCGGCGCTCAGCTCTACAGACATGAGGCCCTTGATGCGGGGGTTGTCTGCCAACTCGCGAATCTGGTCGTAGGGGAAAGGATAGAGTGAAATAGGGCGGAACAGGCCTATCTTGTGGCCCTTGGCGCGTGCCAGCTCAATGCTCTTCTGTGCTATACGGGCAATGATACCGAAAGCTACTATTACGTAGTCGGCGTCATCGCACTGTATCATCTCGTAACGCACCTCATTCTTTTCCATCTCGCGGTATTTCTTCTGCAGACGGATGTTCACCAGCTCATGCTCCTGCGGCAGCAGGTTCAGGGAGGTGATAAAGCGACGCTCCTTACCCTCGGGGGTGCCGTTGGTAGCCCAGTCGGGATATTCGGTCATGCGGGGACGCTGTGCGGGCAGGTAAATCTTCTCCATCATCTGACCCAGGGCTCCGTCGGCCAGAATCATGGTGGGGTTACGGTATTTGAAAGCAAGGTCAAATCCCAGGGCAATGAAATCGGCCAGTTCCTGAACCGATGAGGGTGCCAGGGTGAGCAGCTTGTAGTCTCCGTGACCGCCGCCCTTGACAGTCTGGAAATAGTCGGCCTGGCTGGGCTGGATGGTTCCAAGTCCGGGGCCTCCGCGTGATACGTTGATAAGAAGGCAGGGAAGCTCGGCACCTGCCAGATATGATATTCCTTCTGCCATCAGACTGATACCGGGGCTTGATGATGATGTCATAACCCTGTGACCAGTTGACGCGCCGCCATAGACCATGTTGATGGCGGAAACTTCACTCTCAGCCTGGAGTACGGCCATGCCTGTGCGGGCAGTGGCATCGGTCTCCATAAGGTACTCCATTACCTCCGTCTGCGGAGTGATGGGGTAACCGTAAAAGGCATCGGCGCCGGCGCGGATAGCGGCCTCGGCAATCGCCTCGTTGCCTTTCATAAGTCTCATTTCTCTCTCTTCCATAATTACTCCTCTACTTTTACCCTATAGACGGCTATTACTCCGTCAGGGCAGATAATACCACAGTTGGTGCAACCTATGCATGCTTCGGGGTTGGCCATATAGGCATAATGGTAACCCTTGCTGTTTACTGCTGTCGACATGCCCAGAACCTGTTTGTCACAGGTGTAGACACACAACTCGCAGCCTTTGCAGCGCTCATTGTCAACTGTTACGGCACCTCTGATTTTTGCCATGATAAAATTCTGTTATTATTGGTATGGTTATTGGTATAAACTATCTCGGTGAAAGATCCTGCCCTGTGGGGGCTATTTCCGTGAGGTTGATCTCAAATATCAGCGCGGAATTACCGGGTATTACACCCCTGTCGTCTGAACCATAGCCCAGGCCTGCGGGAATATGGAGTTTCCAGATATCACCGCAATGCATATGCATGACTGCAGTAGTGACACCGTCAATCATGCCGGAGACGCGGAAAGAAGTCGGAATGTTTGCCGACGGATCAAGGTCCTGAGTCTTGAATGACTGGTCAACCACCTGCCCTTCGGGATAATTGTCGGTAGGCATCAGGCGTACGCGATAATTGATGCGTATGCTGTCAGTATAATGGGGGGATACGGTGTCTGTTCCCAGACTGATTACCTCGCAATAGACATACGAACTGCTTCCCCAGCTCTTTTCCGGGTCAAGTTTGAAGGACAGGAGCCTGAACCGCTCTCCCGGGGTGAGTTTATCCGGGTTTATG
Organism: uncultured Bacteroidales bacterium; assembly: GCA_902802285.1. GTDB lineage: Bacteria > Bacteroidota > Bacteroidia > Bacteroidales > Bacteroidaceae > Colenecus. The sequence continues at coordinate 56,936 of CADCLI010000008.1, read as the reverse complement.
TCGGCATAACCGCCGGCGATTTCTGAAATGAACCGGGTATTGCGTTCCTTCCAGTTAGCGTGGTCGTCAGTCTCCTTGGTCTCACCGCAGGAAACTGAGAACAATGTCATGATTGCTGCCGTGAACAGGAAAAAAGCGGTATTCCGTCTCATGTTCAGAGAGTCTTGAGGATGCTGGTTATTGAAACTGTATCGGAAAGGATATTGCAGAGGTCTTCAATCCTGACGCGCTGCTGTTCCATAGTGTCACGGTTACGCAGGGTTACTGTCCTGTCCTCAAGTGACTGATGATCGACAGTTACGCAGAACGGGGTGCCTATGGCATCCTGACGGCGGTAACGCTTACCTATTGAATCCTTCTCGTCATACTGGCAGTTGAAGTGGAACTTGAGGTCATTCTGGATGCTACGTGCCAGTTCGGGCAGTCCGTCCTTCTTGACCAACGGCAGGATAGCCAGCTTGATGGGTGCCAGCGGTGCGGGCAGATGCAACACTGTGCGGGTCTCGCCGTTTTCCAGCTGCTGCTCCTCATACGATGCGCACATGACGCTCAGGAACATACGGTCAACACCGATTGATGTCTCTATTACGTACGGAGTGTAGCTCTCGTTTGTCTCGGGATCAAAGTACTTGATGCTCTTGCCGCTGAACTTCTCATGCTGGGAGAGGTCAAAGTTGGTGCGGCTGTGGATACCCTCCACCTCCTTGAATCCGAACGGCATGAGGAACTCGATATCGGTAGCGGCATTGGCGTAGTGAGCCAGCTTGTCATGATCGTGGAAACGGTAGTGGTCTGCTCCGAATCCCAAAGCCTGATGCCATTTCATGCGGGTCTCCTTCCACTTGGCAAACCAGTCAAGCTCAGTGCCGGGCTTTATGAAGAACTGCATCTCCATCTGCTCGAACTCACGCATACGGAATATGAACTGACGGGCCACTATCTCGTTACGGAAAGCCTTACCTATCTGGGCAATTCCGAACGGGATTTTCATGCGGCCGGTCTTCTGTACATTCAGGTAGTTTACGAATATGCCCTGTGCGGTCTCGGGACGCAGGTATATCTTCATGGCGCCGTCGGCGGTCGATCCCATCTCGGTCTGGAACATCAGGTTGAACTGACGTACATCGGTCCAGTTGCGGGTTCCGCTGATGGGGCATACGATGCCCTCATCCAGGATTATCTGCTTGAGCTCATTCAGGTCACCATCGTTCATGGCCTTCTTGTAACGCTCGTGCAGGGCGTCGCGCTTGGCCACATGCTCCAGTACGTTGGCACTGGTTGCGCGGTATTTGGCCTCATCAAATGAGTCACCGAAACGCTTGCGGGCCTTGGCTACCTCTTTCTCTATCTTTTCATCGTATTTGGCTATCTGGTCCTCAATAAGGACGTCGGCGCGGTAACGCTTCTTTGAGTCACGGTTGTCAATCAGGGGGTCATTGAATGCGTCAACATGACCGGATGCCTTCCAGATAGTGGGGTGCATGAATATTGCGGAGTCAATACCTACGATGTTGTCATGCAGCAGGACCATGCTCTGCCACCAGTAGGTCTTGATATTGTTCTTCATCTCCACGCCCAGCTGTCCATAGTCATAGACAGCACCCAGGCCATCATAAATCTCACTTGAAGGGAATACGAAACCATACTCCTTGCAATGCGCTACAATCTTTTTGAAAACGTCTTCTTGTGCCATAATCAGCCTTTTTTCCGAAAATTTCCGCAAAGGTACTCTTTTTATTAAATAAAGAGGAATACACAATCTTAAAAAAGGTAATAATGAGCCATTTGAATGGGGAGCGTATAATTTGTAAAATTGTTGAAAAGTTGATGGTCTTCCGGGGTCAAGTTGGGGGTCCGGAATTGGGATTTGTCATCAGAAATCAGTAATTTCGCGTCCAAACACTATCCGGTGATGAGTGAAGAGACAGACATTACAGAATATGAACTCCGCGATGCCGAAACGGTAGAGACAGACGGTTCCCCGACAGAAGAGCATTCGTCATATCATCCGGTCATGGATGATAACGGTATGGTCCGACACCAGCTTTCAGGAATGTATCAGGGCTGGTTCCTGGATTATGCTTCGTATGTTATCCTGGAACGTGCGGTGCCGCATTTCGCTGATGGACTGAAACCTGTGCAGAGACGTATCCTGCATTCCATGAAAAGGCTGGATGACGGCCGTTTCAACAAGGTGGCCAACATAGTGGGTCATACCATGCAGTTCCACCCGCACGGCGACGCTTCAATTGGTGATGCCCTGGTGCAGATGGGACAGAAGGACCTGTTGATAGAATGTCAGGGAAACTGGGGAAATATCCTTACAGGCCATAGGGCTGCCGCACCCCGATACATAGAGGCACGTCTGTCCAAGTTCGCACTTGAGACGCTTTTCAACCCTAAGACCACAGAGTGGAAACTCTCTTATGACGGCCGTAACAGGGAGCCTGTCACGCTGCCAGTCAAATTCCCTCTGCTGCTGGCTCAGGGTGCCGAAGGTATAGCCGTAGGACTCTCCTGCAAGATACTGCCGCACAATTTCAATGAACTCTGTGACGCAGCCGTGTCTTATCTCAGGAATGAGGAGTTCCATCTTTATCCCGATTTCCAGACAGGCGGTGCCATAGACGTGTCACGTTATAACGACGGAGAACGCGGCGGTATGGTACGTATACGTGCCAAGATTACAAAAGAAGCTGACAACAAGACTCTGGTCATAAACGAGATTCCGTTCGGCGAGAACGTGATGACACTGTGTGAATCAATCGTAAAGGCGGGCGAGAAGGGCAAGATAAAAATACGCAAGGTGGAGAATCTTACTGCCGACAAGGTGGAGATACGCATATCGCTTGCACCCGGCGTGTCATCGGACAAGACAATAGACGCACTTTACGCTTTCACCAACTGTGAGGTGAGCATATCGCCCAACTGTTGCGTGATAGACGAGAACAAGCCTCATTTCCTGACGGTGAGCGACGTGCTGCGCAAATCGGTTGACAATACAAAAGAGCTGCTGCGCCGGGAACTGGAGATTGAACGTGGTGAAATCCTGGAACAGTTGCACTTTGCATCGCTAGAGAAGATATTCATTGAGGAGCGCATCTACAAGGACCGTGAGTTTGAGGAGGCTCCCACCATGGATGCCGCATGTGAGCATATTGATGACCGCCTGACTCCGTACTACCCGCAGATGATACGCGAGGTGACCAAGGATGACATCCTCCGCCTGATGGAGATTAAGATGGCCCGGATCCTCAAGTTCAATAAGGACAAGGCCGAGGAGGCTATAGCCCGGATGAAAGCCGATATAGCCCGCATAGACAAAGATCTGAGCAATATGGTGGCCGTGACGATAAAATGGTTCAATATGCTCAAGGACAAGTACGGAGCACAGTACGGGCGCAAGACCGAGATCAAGAACTTTGACACCATAGTGGCCACCAAGGTGGTTGAGGCCAACCAGAAGCTCTACATAAACCGCGCTGACGGATTCATCGGAATGGAACTCAAGAAGGATGAGTTTGTCTGCAACTGCTCTGACCTGGATGATATAATCCTGTTCTACAAGGATGGACGCTACAAGGTGGTCAAGGTTGCCGACAAGCTGTTTGTGGGCCAGAACGTGCTCTACCTTGACGTATTCAAGAAGAATGACAAGCGCACAATTTACAATGTGGTTTACCGTGACGGCCGCAACGGCGCATACTTTATAAAAAGGTTTGCCGCCACCGGCCTGACACGTGACAAGGAGTATGACCTGACTCAAGGTAAGCCGGGGTCAAAGGTGATGTATTTCTCGGCAAACCACAATGGCGAGGCGGAGGTGATCAAGGTTACGATCAAGGGACGACAGTCAATGGGAAACCTGCTCACCCGCAATGAGGTGCAGCGCATCGGACTCAAATCACAGGGCAGTTCTACACTGGGCGGACGCAAGGTGTGGTTTGACAAGGATATTCTCCGACTTGATTTTGACGGACACGGTGAGTATCTTGGTGAGTTTGACAGCGATGACCTGCTGCTTGTGATCAATGCGGACGGGGAGTATTATACCACGGCTCCCGATGCCAATTGCCACTTTGATGCCGGAATCCTGCGTATAGAAAAAGATGACCAGGGTAAGGTATGGACCGCAGTACTGTTTGATGCTTCCCAGAAAAACTATCTTTACCTGAAGAGATTCAATCTGGATCCGTCGGCCAAGCGCATAAATATTCTGGGCGATGAGAAAGAAAACAGGCTGATTCTCTTAACAGATACCGTCTATCCGCGTCTATTGGTTACTATGGGGGGCGCAGACAGTTTCCGTGAACCAATGGAGATTGATGCCGAACAGTTTGTTGGCATCAAGGGCGTCAGGGCGCGTGGCCGCAGGGTTACAACATTCAAAGTGGATTCCGTAACTGAACTTGAGCCGTTGCGTTTGCCCGAACCTGCTCCCGAACCGGACAAGACAGAAGAAAGTGATAATACAGGAGTTGCCGATGAAAATGATTCGGAAAACAATGACGGACAGCTCTCGCTGTTCTGACCTGTCCCTGTCAGTGGTGCTGGCGGTACTTCTGACTGTTTTGCCTGTGCGGGTTTCCGGCCAACAGACAGTATGGGACCTGCCCCAATACAAGGAAACAGTCAGTTGCACGTCTGTCATGGCAGGAAATATGATTGCACGTGATACATACCTGTCGGCTTCCCGTTATGACGGATGGGCTGTGGGTTTTGAGAATGACAGATGGACGGGTTACAGACCGTACAGGCTGTTTTGTTACGGCAGGTCATATTCCACCCTGCTATTCAGTCCCATGAACAACAGGAACGGAGGAGGCAGCACCCTTGGGCTGGGCGGAGCATACCATCATGCTTTTCTATGGCCGGCAATCAGTTGCAGTATGTGCGATTTGCTGATAGGACCTGCTGTCATGACGGATTTTGATGTTTTTTACAATCAGCAGAATTCCAATAATCCTGTAAATGGTTCGGGTTACCTGGCTGGCGGGGTAAGCGTTGACAATACATTCCGTTTCAGGGTGCTGCGTTATAACATGGCTTTACAGGCTTCTCTATACCTGCCATTGGCCGGTGTCGGTTTTGCTCCTGATTATGACCAGCCGTATTATTTTATGTACAAGGACTCTGAGTACGGCAGGGCGCTTCATTTTGTCACTCCTTTCAACAATAAGGCCATCACCCATCAGGTTGCGCTTGTACTGCCATTCCGCGGCAACCGGTTCAGGATTGGTTACAGCATTGATTATTACAGCAACAGGTTGGGCGGTCATTCACGCAACATAGGTAGCGGGATGCTGACAATCGGTTGCGCATTCAGATATCAGTCAAAAGAGTGGGCGCTATGAACAGTAAGACAAGAAACCGGATATTCGTGATAGCGGCAACCGCCATGATGCTCATAACCATCGGCTGTTCATGGAATGAGGAGAAAAAGGACTTGGAGTATTCAGATACGCCTCAGGGTAACTTTATGGCCCTCTGGAAGATAATGGATGAGCGTTACTGTTTCTTCGACCTTAAGAAAGAGAGACTGGGTGTAGACTGGTCCGAGGTGAGAGACCGTTATGCCGCAAGCATATCGGACGGTATGTCAGACAGGGCTCTGTTTGAAGTTCTCTGCGGTATGATAGGTGAATTGCGTGACGGGCATGTCAATCTGGTAAGTTCATATGACTACGGACGCAACTGGGCCTGGAAGACCGATTACCCGGCAAACTACTCTAAGGATATCCGGGACCGGTATCTGGGTGATGACTACATAATCGCCGGCAACGGATATTATTACCGTGTCCTTGACGACAACATAGGTTATCTGGTCGTGGAGAGTTTCGGGTCGGCAACATCAAGCGGCCGTCTGAACGTGATGTTCAACAACATGGCGCTCTGTAACGGCCTGATCATCGATATCCGCGACAACGGAGGCGGCGATCTGAGAGCGGCGGAGTTCCTGGCATCTCATTTTACGGAGAAAACCGTCACAGTGGGATACTATTGTTACAAGAACGGTCCGGGGCATAATGATTTCAGCCGGCTGTACAGGAATGAACTGAGCCCTGCCCGGTATGACCTGAGATGGATCAAGCCTGTGGTGCTTCTGACCAACCGCGGCTGTTTCAGCAGTGCCAATGATTTCGCATTTACTATGAAATCATTTGAAAACGTTACACTGATGGGCGATACTACTGGAGGCGGTGGAGGTATGCCCATGTCTTCCGAACTGCCCAACGGATGGGTGGTCAGGTTCTCTTCGGCTCCATCCTTTGATGCTGATATGAATCATGTGGAGTTCGGGATAGCGCCCGATATACGTCTTGATATGGACGATGATGATATCAAGGCCGGGAAAGACACCTATATTGAGCGTGCCCGCAAGTTTATAAATGACAAATTGGTAAATCCTTAATAATATGAAAAGAACACGTTTGTTTCTTATTGCCGTCATGGCGGTTATGCCGATGATGGCTTTTGCCGGTAAGGCTAAAGTGCTTAAGATTGATTTCAAGAACCCCATCGCCGAGCGTAAGGCCGGCGGGTCATCCCTGGACCTTATGTCTATCGTGAACGGAACCCCCGGCTCCGTAACGCTGCTCAGTTACATAAACGCTATCGATGCTGCCGCTCAGGACAAGAACATAGGCATGATCTATATGACGCCCGAGAACGTATCTTGTGGAACAGCCCAGCTGGAGGAGCTGCGTGCCGCCCTGGAGCGTTTCCGTAAGGCAGGCAAGCCTATCGTGGCATACTGTGAGAATTTCAGCAACGGATCCTATTATCTGGCATCGGTGGCCGACAAGGTCATCCTGGACCCGGCAGCCGAGAGCATGATTACCGGCGTTGGTACCCAGATGATTTTCCTCAAGGATGTTCTGGATGCCCTGGGTGTTGATGTCCAGCTTATCCGTCACGGCAAGTACAAGGCTGCCGGAGAGATGTATACGCGCAGTGAGGCCAGCCCCGAGAACCGCCTGCAGAATGAGGCCCTTGTCGGTTCAATCTGGAACACCATATCAACACAGATTGCAGCATCCCGCGGATGCACCCCGGAGCAGTTCAACCAGTGGGTTGAGAATCTGGACATGATCAATGCCAACGATTACAAGGACAAGGGGCTGGTTGACGAGACATGGTACAAGGATGAGGTTGACAAGTATCTCTGTGAGCAGAACGGAGTAAACAAGATATCGGAGGTAAGCTTTGTCAAGATAAACAAGTATGCCTCCAAGCTCAAGAAAGGCAGCCGCAAGAACAAGATTGCAGTAGTCTATGCAGACGGCGAGATTGTAATTGAAGGATCGGATGCCGATATCGTAGGCTCCAAGATGGCCAACACCCTGCGCAAGGTGCGTGAGGACAAGAAAGTCAAGGCTGTGGTGTTCCGCGTAAACTCACCAGGAGGAAGCGCTCAGGCTGCCGAGGCTATCAGGCATGAGCTGCAGTTGCTGCGTGCCGAGAAACCGGTCATTGTCAGCTTTGGTGACTATGCCGCATCGGGCGGTTACTGGATATCGGCCGAGTCAGACTACATATTCTCTGATTACAACACCCTGACAGGTTCAATTGGCGTGTTCGGACTTATTCCCAGCGTAGGCAATGCCATCCGCAAGAATCTCAAGGTCAACATAGAGACCGTAGGTACCACATCGCACAGTGATATGATGAGCGGCATGCGTAAGCTCAATGACCAGGAGGTAAAATATGTCCAGCGTCAGATAGAGAAGATATACGATGACTTTACCAGCCTGGTATCCAACGGCCGCGGAATGTCCAAGGACAGTGTCGACGCCATTGGCCAGGGCCGTATATGGTCCGGTTCCGATGCCATTCGCATAGGTCTGGTTGACAAGCAGGGCGGAATTCAGGATGCAATTGATTATGCAGCTCAGAAAGTTGGTCTCAGCAAGGAGGATTATCGTCTGAGCATATATCCTGTTGCCAAGGATGTATCGCTCCTGCAGATGCTCTCGGGCGGTGCATCCGATGACCCGGAAGAGACACTTACCACCAGCGTGGAGTCTCAGCCTTCGCTCATAGACCTGTTCCCTGCTATTGCCCGTATGCGTGAGCTCAGCGCTCCTTCCATTTGGTTGGTTTCGGAAAAAAAGAATTACTTTTGCAGCGCGTTCCTAAAGGGGACGCGTTTTGCCAGGCGGGCGTGGCGGAATTGGTAGACGCGCTAGACTTAGGATCTAGTATCTTAGATGTGTAGGTTCGAGTCCTATCGCCCGTACAAACAGAAAAGGTGGCCGTATAGCCGCCTTTTCTGTTTGTATGGGTTTGGGTAACGGCTCTTCATCAAAACTCTTTATCCAGGATGTATGGCATGCCTGATGCGGTGATGCCAGCTCCGCTGACGTTAAATTTCCTGCTGTAGGAGTTGTTGTAGAATTCTATCTCGGCCTTGCCGTTTTCATCGGCTATGACATTGGGGTTCCAGTATAGTGTGCGCCGGTAATCCACATCACCTGTCACGGCACCGTTGGGATATTCAGGTGAGTAGAACTCATGGCTGTTGCTGAACCCCTGCATCGTTGTTACACGTCTGCCCAGATTGAATCTGTCCGGATTGTCGGTCATACGGTGAACGGCCTTGAGTTTGATATCCATCAGTACCATCCTGTCTCCAAAGTTACCTGTCCTGCTGGTAAAAACGTTCTGTACGGCGCTGTACTGGTTCAGATAATTCAGGTAGTCTGGTGCATAATCTCCTATTTCAGACTTGTTCTTAAGGTCATCAAACACCAATATGCTCTCAATATCCTGAGTATCTATTTTCCACGGTTTGGAATATTTACCGCTTGTATAGAATCCTCTGTCATCATGCACGTAACAGAGCACTAGGTTACCGTTGATCCTGAAATTATTGTCTTCCACATAGATATAGTTCTTATTGGGATCATAATTAAGAATGGATTCACTCATAATCTTGTTGAAGTAATAAGTACTCATGTATGTTAAATTTTCATCTTTGTGGCTATAGTGCTCATAGTCATATCTGTAATCCAGATAGTTGGTGTAATTGAAAAGGTGTTCATCACTGTATAAATAATCCAATGCAGCGCTCAAATCAATAGGTGTTTGTACTGAATAACCCTTATCAATCAGATAACCGGACAGATCTGTCGAATGGTTACCTAGATCAAGCTCCTTATCAACATCCTTTTCAACATCAAAAGACTTGAATGTGAAATAGTCCACATACTTGCGGTTTCCGTCAATGCGTATCGTGGGCAGTACAAGCCCCTCGGACTCATTAATGATTGCGGGATAATCCTTAAGCGTGCCACCTTGGGCTTTATCTTGGGCGTCTGCTATGGGGCTTTTGACTGACCAACCCGGCTGAAGCTCCTGCCTGCTGAATGCCCTTGCCTCTGGCAGCATAGCTCTGTCCAGACGTATCTTGGCTTCAGGCTCATTCCGGTTCCTGGCCTTGGTAAGGCGCATGGTCAGGTCTGCCTTGCCGTAGAAATCATTCATGTCAAACCCAAAGTAACCGTTCTTGTCAGTTACAAACTGTCCGTATTCAACAGTCTCACCATCACGGGGTGATATTGCAACATACACCTTGACATCATCCATGGCGCGGTCCCTTGTAATGCGGTTGGTCATTATCATTCCGTTAAGACTCAGACTGGTCTCCATCCTGCGCTTCTCTGTGAACACCTTGTTATCTGTCATGTACTCCCAGTCATAGCGTTCCCAACCTTGTACCATACAGAGCAGGTCCAGATCCTTGAGATGCTGTTTGTCGGCAGACTCAAAATAGTATGAAGGATTTTGTATGAATCCCTTCAGGTCTGATGTGAGCAGGAAATCAGTAAGCAGGTTGTCTGCGTACTGTGTACCATAATCAGATGCATCGCGCACTGAAACGCAGAAACGGTCATGCAGCGGTTTTCCGTTCTTGTCCTTCAGTTGGAAAGTAAGACGCATCTTCCCGAATGAATCATAATGACGCTTATCGGTCTTGACATCAATTGTGGGCGGTACATACTTAAGGTTGCCGTTATATACACTACGTGCCGAAAGTACCTCGCCCCTGTCAGTAAACAGTACGATACGGCATACACCAGCCGGCCATTCTTTGGTGTCAATTGATAGCCTGTACTCATTACCGTCCATATTCAGCTCATTGAACGCCACCAACTCACCCCTGCAGGTAACGGTGACTCCTATTGTCTGCTCCCTCCTTGACTGAGAACGGTTTATATCAAGCGTAAGATTGTTTTTGCGGTCATCCATATCGGCCTTCATTACATAACCGCTACCCTTGGCCAATGGCAGTGCTGAGGAGTATTTCCTGCCGTTAAACTCAAACGTAGCATCTGTACGTCTCCTGCCTGGTATTATATCAAATGACCCCATTCCTTCATGACCGCTTTCGGCTACTATCTTCTGGCCGTCATCAGTCACTATCGAAAGCTTGCCCTGCAATCCCGCTCCATTGCCGTCAACGGCCTTGAATGCAACCCGGCTAGGCAATCCGCTTACAAGATTGCCGCCTTCAGGGTAGAATGTAACATTCACATCACGCAGTTTCTCCATGTCGGGGCGCTCCTGCCCATATCTGTCCGGGGCCGATACTATGGTGGGATTGCTGAAATCGCCCTCCTGATCCGGAGTCTGATATACCGGCAGCACACGTGAGAATATAATGTCCGGTTCAAAATTCAGCATGTACTGCGTGTATGCCCTGACCTCATAATAACCACTGGGATACGGACGTACGCCGCGCAGTTGGCGCGCCTGCCCGGTAGCATAGTCTACAAGCTGTATGCGGCCGTCTGCCTGTCCGGCTACTATCTTAAGTTTCTGCTGCTGTAGCAGTACACCGCTTGGGGATAGCAGATCCACATACAGCACACCGGACTCGGACCTGCCCAGGTTTGATGATTTGACCACGAAAGCCTTAAACCAGATGTCATCACCCTGATAATAGGATGTGTTGTCAAACTGTAGATATACCTTCTCCTGAGGAAACAGCTCATTGAATTGGTGGATGTTTCCGGCAAAACGCATAAGCGATTCATTATCGGCCATTGTCCTACCTTCTGAAAACAGTGCCGCACATACAATAAAAAGAACAATTCTTCTCATAAGCCAAGCAGTTAATTATGTCACAAAAGTAGGTACAATATGTCATACAATGGCGGTGGAGCTTGGGACAAAATCGGGACAAATGGCCGGAGCGGGTGGCATCTTAATAACCGTAAGCGGCACAGGAACTTACTTTTTTACTATTTTTGCGGTAATATGACAATTGAGGAGATTTACAGCAGGTTAAGTGAGTGCGCCGGAGTTACTACCGACAGCCGCAAGTGCGGGCCGGGACTGATGTTCTTTGCTCTTAAGGGTGAGCGTTTTGACGGCAATGAGTTTGTGCGCGGAGCGTTGGAGCAGGGCTGTCCGTATGCCGTTATGGATAATGCCGGCCTTTATGATGCGGCCGATGGGCGTATGATACTGGTGGATAATGTGCTGTTAACCCTGCAACAGGTAGCCGCTCTGCATAGGCGCCGGTTAGGGACGCCTGTTATTGGCATTACCGGAACCAACGGTAAGACCACCACCAAGGAACTTACCAATGCCGTGATGGGCACAACTTACAATGTGCTCTGTACTCAAGGTAATCTTAATAACTCAATAGGCGTTCCGCTTACGGTCCTGGGACTTAAGCCGGAGCATCAGTATGCCATTGTGGAGATGGGGGCAAGCCATCCCGGTGATATAAGGGAACTCGTAGAGGTCAGCCAGCCTGACTACGGACTGATTACCAATGTGGGTAAGGCCCATCTGCTGGGATTCGGGTCATTTGAGGGCGTAAAGCGTACCAAGGGTGAACTCTATGACTGGCTGCGTGAGCATAAAGGGACAGCATTCGTTAACCGTGACAATGAGCATCTGCAGCAGATGTGCCAGGGGCTGCCAATGATTGAGTACGGCAAACCCGGGCAGGACGGACTGCTGGTTGAGGGCGATGTGCTGGAGTGTAACCCGTTTGTAAAGTTCCGCTGGCGCAGAGGCAACGGGCAGTGGCATACGGTCCAGACCAACCTGATAGGGGCTTATAATGTTGACAATGCACTGGCCGCAATAACCGTAGGTCTGCATTTCGGGGTTACCGAGGCTGATGCATCGGCCGCCGTTGCCGGATACAAGCCTCAGAACAACCGCTCACAGTTTACTGAGACCGGGCGCAATCATCTGGTAGTGGATGCATATAACGCCAATCCCACCAGCATGGCCGCAGCAATTGATAATTTCAGCATGATCCAGGCACCGGACAAGATGCTGATTCTGGGTGATATGCGTGAACTGGGCGATGTGTCGCAGGCCGAGCATACCAACATCGTGGATATGCTCAAGCGCAAGGGATTCACTCAGGTTTGGCTTGTGGGCAGTGAATTCGGGAAAGCCGCCCAGGGGGCTGGATTCAGACTATTCCCGGATGTGGAGGCTGTAAACGTGGCGCTCGGTAAAGAGCCCGTGGTAGGAAAGACTATCCTGATAAAGGGCTCCAACAGTATAGGATTAACCAAAACAATAATCAATTTATAATTATGAAGAAACTGGCAGTTCTTTTTGCATGTGTTATGTTGTGCGGTGTTATGTCCGCACAGTTGAAAGTCTCCGTTATGGGTGACTCCTATTCTACATTCACGGGTTCCATGCCCCGGTATTATGACACATTCTATCCCAACCAGTTCTGCGGTGTTACAGAGCAGAGCCAGCAGTGGTGGGCTCAGGTAATCGAGAAGAACGGATGGGTGCTTGAAAAGAATGACTCATGGTCAGGCAGTACGGTTTGCTGCCGCGGTTACAATCATGACGATTACTCTGACCGCGCATTCGTGACCCGCCTGAACTGCATCGGCGCTCCCGATATACTGTTCATATTCGGCGGAACCAATGATGACTGGACACACGAGCCCTTTGGTGACTACAAGTACTCCGGCTGGACCAAGGAGGATCTCTATTTCTACCGTCCGGCATTTGCCTATCTGCTTGACAATCTTAAGAAACTCTATCCCAAGATGAAGATATACTCACTCCTGAATGACGGAATGAGTGAGAATCTGGGTGAGTCAATGAGGGAGATATGCAAGCACTACGGTGTGCCTGTAATTGCTGTGGACGGCATTGAGAAGCGCATGAACCATCCCACCGCCGCCGGCATGACCAAGATTGCCGAGCAGGTACAGGCTTTCCTGGACGCTGAGAAGAAGTGATATGGCCAGAATCATGGGAATCATAAACGTGACTCCTGACTCATTCTGGAGCGGGTCACGTGTGCAGGACAAGACCACTCTTGTGGAGCGTGCCCGGCAGATGATTTCCCAGGGGGCCGATGCCATAGACGTGGGTGGCTGCTCCACACGTCCCGGTGCCGTGCAGGCATCGGCCGATGAGGAGATGGAGCGTCTGGAGTGGGGACTGGATGCTATAAGGACGGAGTTTCCGGATATACTGTTGTCGGTTGACACCTACCGCCCGGGTATAGCTGAGCGCTGTGTCAGAGAGTGGAACGTGAATATCATAAATGATGTTTACGGTGGCAACGACGATATGTATAAGGTGGTGGCAGATACAGGAGTGCAGTATGTGCTCATGTGGTCTGAAACCATCAAAGTGGATCCCGTAAGTGAGATGATGTCATTCTTTGAGCATAAGCTGATTGCGATGGAGTCGGCCGGCGTGGATGTAAACCGTCAGGTGATTCTTGACCCCGGATACGGATTCGGCAAGAGTCTTGAGCAGAACTACACCATACTGGCTCATCAGGCTGAGCTGCGTAAGCTGGGGCTTCCGGTATTATCGGCACTCTCACGCAAGTCTATGGCCTGGAAACTGCTGGAGATAACCCCTGAAGAGGCTCTTCCCGCTACGGTTTCAATGAATACGATAGCTCTTCTGAACGGTGCCGACTGGATACGCGTGCACGATGTCCGCGAAGCAGTCCAAACCGTCAGGATAGTACAGGCACTAAAAGAAAATAAATAGCCAAGGCCAAAGCCAAAGCCAAAGCCAACGCCAACGCCAAAGTTAAAAAATATGGTAGACTATTTTGTATCATTCGGTATAAAAGACATAATAGACGTATTGTGCGTATCGCTGCTACTGTTCTATCTCTACAGACTGATGAAAAGGACAGGTTCACTTAATATGTTCATCGGCATACTGGTGTTCATATTTGTGTGGATGATAGTATCCCAGGTCCTTAAGATGCAGTTGTTGGGTGCCATACTGGACAAGTTGGTCGATGTGGGCGTGATAGCGCTGATTGTGCTTTTTGCCGATGATATCCGCCATTTCTTCAGGGACATCGGCACATCAACCCGTACCCGCAAGCTGTTCCATTGGCTGGTCAGAAGGCGCAGTGCCAATAACGATGCCGCCAAATGGGAGCCCGTGGTCAAGGCCTGCGACAGCATGAGCCACCATAAGGAGGGCGCATTGATAGTGATTGGGCAGAATGATGAACTGCACGATGTGATAGCCACCGGTGAGACTGTCAACGCCAATGTCAACCAACTGCTCATTGAGAACATTTTCTTCAAGAACAGCCCTCTCCATGACGGAGCCATGATCATTGTGAGCGACAGAATAGAGTCGGCAGCATGCATATTGCCTCTGTCGCAGTCAGAAGAGCTGCCCAAGGCCTTCGGACTGCGTCACCGCTCGGCAATGGGTATTGCCGAGAAGACCAATGCTGTAGCGGTGGTGGTATCGGAGGAGACAGGACAGATAACGGTTTTCTATAAGGGTTCTTTCCAGAGGAACTTGACTGCGGAGCAACTGACACAGTTCCTGGTGGAGAATGTCAGATAGAATATTGTCTTATGTGTCAAACTGTCAGCCGGGGTGACATAATCGGCCCCGGTTGCGGTTTGGCACATTTTTGGCTCTATACCATGTGCCCGATGAGGGGCTTTTAGACAGAAAGACAAATAACTTAAAACATAAGATTATGAACATTAAACCGTTAGCAGACAGAGTTCTGATTCTTCCGGCAGCAGCCGAGGAGAAGACCATCGGCGGAATCATTATCCCCGATACAGCCAAGGAGAAACCCCTTAATGGTGAGGTAATTGCAGTAGGAAACGGCACCAAGGATGAGACAATGGTTCTCAAGAAGGGTGACCAGGTACTGTATGGCAAATATTCAGGCACCGAGCTTGAAGTTGAGGGTGAGAAATACTTGATTATGCGTCAGAGCGACGTTTTGGCAGTGGTTGAAAAATAATAAGGAGATACAATTATGGCAGCAAAAGAGATACTTTTCAATACAGATGCCCGTGACCTTATGCGTCAGGGTGTTGACGAGCTTGCAAATGCAGTCAAGGTTACTCTTGGACCTAAGGGCCGCAACGTTATCATAGAGAAGAAGTTCGGTGCTCCCCAGATCACCAAGGACGGCGTTACCGTAGCCAAGGAGATTGAGCTGGCCGATTCATTCAAGAACACAGGCGCTCAGCTTGTCAAGAGCGTTGCCTCCAAGACCGGTGAGGATGCAGGTGACGGTACAACAACCGCTACCGTTCTGGCTCAGAGCATCGTGAACGTAGGTCTTAAGAATGTTACCGCCGGTGCCAATCCTATGGACCTTAAGCGCGGTATTGACAAGGCCGTTGCAGCTGTTGTTGAGAACATCAAGAAGCAGTCAAAGGCTGTTGGTGACAACTTTGACAAGATTGAGCAGGTTGCCACAATCTCTGCCAACAACGATGCCGAGATCGGTAAGCACATTGCCGAGGCTATGCAGAAGGTTTCAAAGGACGGTGTAATCACCATCGAGGAGGCCAAGGGCCGTGACACATACATCGACGTTGTCGAGGGTATGCAGTTTGACCGCGGTTACCTGTCATCATACTTTGTAACCGATACCGAGAAGATGAACTGCGTTATGGAGAATCCTCTGATTCTTATCCATGACAAGAAGATATCCAACTTATTGCCGAGGATGTTGACTCAGAGGCCCTGACCACACTGGTTGTAAACCGTCTGCGTTCAGGTCTTAAGATCTGCGCCGTAAAGGCACCGGGATTCGGCGACCGTCGCAAGGAGATGCTTGAGGATATCGCCGTACTGACAGGCGGATTCGTAATCAGCGAGGAGCGTGGCGTAAAGCTGGAGCAGGCTACAATGGATATGCTTGGCACAGCCGAGAAGATTACCATCACCAAGGATAACACCACTATCGTTAACGGTAAGGGTGAGAAGGCCAAGATTGCTGACCGCGTAGCTCAGATCAAGGCTCAGATCAAGACCACCACAAGTGACTATGACAAGGAGAAACTCCAGGAGCGTCTTGCCAAACTGTCAGGCGGTGTTGCAGTAATCAAGGTAGGTGCACCCAGTGAGACTGAGATGAAGGAGAAGAAGGACCGCGTTGACGATGCTCTGTGCGCTACCCGTGCCGCAATCGAGGAGGGTATCGTAGCAGGTGGCGGTGTAGCTTACATCCGTGCCATCAGCGCTCTTGACAAGCTGAAGGGTGACAATGCCGATGAGCAGACCGGTATCCAGATTATCCGTCGCGCCATCGAGGAGCCTCTGCGTCAGATTGTGTTCAACGCTGGTAAGGAGGGCTCTGTAGTAGTTCAGAAGGTTCTGGAGGGCAAGGGTGACTTTGGTTACAACGCCCGCTATGACCGCTATGAGGATCTGGTAAAGGCCGGTGTGGTTGATCCCGCCAAGGTTACACGTGTGGCTCTTGAGAACGCCGCCTCTATTGCAGGTATGTTCCTGACAACCGAGTGCGTAATCGTTGAGAAGAAGGAAGATAAACCTATGCCTGCCATGAATCCCGGAATGGGCGGCATGGACGGCATGATGTAATCCGATCAGATAATTGAAAAAAGGCGCGCGATGATTATTCGCGCGCCTTTTTTTGTGTACCGCAGGCCTTACACAGGTGCTTTTTGTATGATTTTGATTTAGTATTGCAATCCAATGACTTTTAATCCGGCATGTTGGGGTCCCAGACGGGTCGGATGTTCAGCCAATTGTATCTTTCCTGCATCACGAAGTCTATCTTACCGCTATTGGGATATACCTGAAAGAGTATGCTTTACCTTCATTGTCCAGTGTGCCGCACCAGCGGGCATCGCCAAATCCTATCTTTATCACATTGCCGTTAGTGCCCTCTATTATCCCTAAATAGCTTAAAGAGGACACCCATTTGGAAACATTACAGTTTGCAATCAGCTCTTCAACATCAGCCTTGGATGGCATCCTCCATTTGCCTCCCAGCATAAGATGCGCAACATCATGCTCCGTGCCGCATATGTCAGTACCTATGTCCGTGTAGGTACCGCTGCCAGCGTCCCAATGCTCGTAATGTGATTTGAGCCACTCCACAGTGGGGTTGTTGGAGTTCTTCTCAGGAAAGACCATATGTGAATGAGCGCCCCATTGATAATAACTGGTTTTCAGCCTCTGATTGACCGGACCAGACTCATTCAAGTCGCATGAGGCCCATAGTATACCACTCGGCAGAGCCAGGTCTACAGCGGTTTCCATGAAATCCCTTGTACTGAAAGATGTCTCGTCGGAGTATATGTACCCAGGCTGGATGGATGATTTTGTCGAATACTTGACATATTGCCTTACATGGTAAGTCCTGCCCGGGAGCAACTCAATGAAGGGTTTTCTATATGATCCGCTAGCAGTAGTATTAAGAGGATAGATTGTTGAGCTGTTGATGTCACAACCAACGGATTCAGAAAGCAGGAATCCGACTTCACAGCATGCAGCATCTTTATCGTCCATCTTGACGCTGGTTTTTGCCACAGCGTCAAAATAATTGATGCTGTCCATCCTTACCGCTGACAGTATAGGATTGAATGTTTGTGTACGGACAGTTTGAACCGCGCTTGTTTCACGCTTTCCATCATGTCCTTGCCAAAACAGACAAAAACAGTACTCCGTATCGGGATAAAGGTCGGTTATAACTCCAGAATACAACTCTCCGCTATTCTTGGCTTGGTCAAACACCATTAATCCATCGCTGGTTATGCCGTCTTTCCACAGACGGAAGAGGGTGCCATAGTCTGCAGACTTTTCACAATAAAGGACGCCACACTTCCCCAGAGCAAGGTCCACCTTGGAGATTCCTGTAAACGAGCCTGTAATACTTACAGTGAAAGATGTGGCACTCACTCCACTTACCACAAGATTGTCTGCCGTTTCAGGGGCCGTTTCAGGGGCCTCATCCGTTGGCTTGTCACCGCAGGATGACAGTGAAAGGATGACTATTCCAAACAACACCTTAGATATGACTGTACTTCGCATAAGAGTTGTACTATTTTAGTTAAACATTACCTTTTAGTATGCCGTGGGTATGGTATGGTCCAATGATAATAAACCAAATTTGGCGGTAGAGATGTCCTATGAGCTGTGAACGGTTAATCCGGCATGTTGGGGTCCCAGACGGGACGGATCCATTGATTGTAGATGCGCATCTGAGTCCCTATTTGTATTCTTCCTGTACCGGATATATAAACAGAATAATCGTTATAGTCGGCATTAAAAACAAAATAATACGGATTACCGTTATCACTCAAAGTACCACACCAATATGCACCGTTGCCTAACAAGAATTGTATGGTTTTGCCGTTACTGCCAACTACTTCACCTACCTGTGCGGTATTTTCATATATGTGACCAGACACTTCTATTGAATATTGCACCTTCTCTATCTTTGTCAAGTCACAATTTGCAATAAGCTCATCCACATCGGCTTTTGTGGGCATACGCCATTTTCCCCCAAGTACAGCCCTTGCCACATCATATTCCGTACCACTTATTTCATTGCCTATATCTAAGAAACTATCATTTTCACGATTATAATATTTGTATTGGGAATAATACCAATCGTTGTTAATGCCACCTGTTGTAGGATAGGCAAACGGTACCAGCATACCCCACTGATAGTTTGAGGCTGAAGCACCTGCCTCAAACTTATTATCCCCTAAGTTGCATTTTGACCACTTTATGCCACTTGGCAATTCAAGGTCAACATACATCTGATCTGAACTGGCAGTAGCAAAGCTGTTCTCGGGACCATAAACAAAGGCATAATCACCTGTCCTTGTCTTGTATTTGGCAAATGGACGGCAATAATAAACACTGTCAGGTTTCAAGCCATCTACAATGACTGTCATTCTGTTATTAAAATCACCGGAATAGTCCAATATGGATTGAGCATTTTCTTTATTCACGCCCAATGATTGTGATATCATTATACCAATTGAGCAACTGCTTACGTCAGAGGCATCCATAGAGACGCTGATTGTGGCTTCAGCATCAATATAATGGACATTGGCATATTTGAGTTCATCAAACTTTGGACTGAAGCTTGAGGTGGTGAAAGAATAGACACTACTTATTTCACGGACTGTGTTGTCCTTGTTTTGGAAGAACAGACAAAAGTCATATTCAGTGTCAGGATATAATCCTCCAATACTGCATGAGTATGATTCACCTGAGAATGAGCCTTTTGCAGAGATACTGCATTCCACGTCATCATCACCATTCTTCCAGGACTGAAATATCTCTGCAGCCATATCAGACTTGGGACAGTACAATACGCCATGTTTGCCCAGCGCCATGTCTGCCTTAGAAATGTCTTTGTATGTCCCTGATATGGTTGCCGTAAAGGATGTAGGCATAACCTGTCCTGCAACCACCTTGCTTGACTCTTCAATTACAGGATCTTCCGTTGACTTGTCACCGCACGATGACAGGAACAAGAAAACAGTAACCATCAATAGATAAATAGGATAACAGAATCTTTTCATGTTAATGCTTATTTTTTCTAATATATTATTTCGATCAGTTACATATTCTTATTGTCTGTTTTACTTCTTTTTTCTTTGCGTTTGAAGTATCTGCTATTTTTCTGAAGATCAGTTAGAGGGGCTTGGTACAATTCCGGATCGTAGATAATAGGAATGTAAACTTGATAATATGTTGTCACATTGTCTTGGATATTCCCTGAAAAAGCCAACACTGTATCATAATGAAATCTGCCTAAAATCACGCCATTAAATCCGTCCTTTACTGCTGTTTCACGAATTTTTACTTCGGTTAATGAAAGAGCCCATTTTTCTCCACTGCCACCATCCTTCCTGTCACTTACTTTGACAAAATCTGGAATAGTGCCAATGCGCCGGTATTGGTCTGGTTTATTATCCTCTGTAAAGAATCCAACCTCATAAAAATCAATCTTATTTGTGGATGAGCAAAGTCTGGAAAGAGTACAACTGTTTGAAAACAATAGTACACTCAAAATCATTGTCAACCGCACGTATTGCATTTTTTCTATCCTTTTTTCTATTATACGAAGGTTTTTGAATACCAAAATAAGCATTTTACAAAGAATAATCAAACACTTTTGAACTTATCATCTGTTGAATAATGATTATTTTGGCTACAGGTAGGATATTATTAATTAATCTTTACAATTGGGGCAGTAAAAAGTTACTTTATCAACATAATCAGGACTACGTGATATATCTTCTGAATACATAAGAATAGAACCCTCTCCATCATTAGTTGTAATAGGCATTATTGCAGCTGAAGAAAGATTAACTGGATAAGCGCTCCTTCCTATATAGAAATAATACTTTATTTTATATTCTTCATCGCCTTGGTCTGCTGGCCATGACATTGCAGAATAATTAATATTATATTCATTAGTGATACCTTCCCTTTTTGTTACAAAGCCATTATAGTGCATAGCCGTATGAATATAATGATAATTAAAGCAGTATGTAACACTATCATAACTTGATATATCAAATGTCCAGTATCCATACTCATTCCAGACCAAATTTATTGTCGCAATCCAACAACCAGATTCATCACTATAAGAAAATGAGTCGCTTCCTGTGAATGAAGTACTACTCTCAATCCCACCGTCATAATAAATCAGGCCATTAGCTTCTGATCTGGTAAGCTTATGCTTTCTCAGCCTGTTCATTTTTACCGCATCCATTGTAATGGTATTATATAAAATGTTGTCGTAAACCAGTTCCCCACTTTCTTTATCAAATAAGGCAATAGTGTTAATTAGGGCATCTTTAACAACCCATTGTAATTCGACTGCAACTAATTCATCCTTATGATCGAGTGAATTTTTTACAATATTGTCTATATGAGAAGACTTGACGTGACACATCAGAGTATCAAAACGAATAAACTCATAAGGTGCAAGAGTAATCTTATTACCGGTCATTACGGGGTATCTTGATTCAGAGTTTATAAAAGTATACTGGCTAAGTGAGTTAATGTCAGTCTTCTCATAACCCTTTAAGTAAATCTCACTGTTTGAATAAAGCGCCATGTTTTCTGTAACAATATGTCTGAGTGATGACTCCCAGTCTTGGGATTGGTAGTCTTCCATAAATTCATAATCATTTGCGCATGAAATGATAGATATTCCAATAAATAGTAAAAACAATTTGTTTATAGTTCTCATTTTTCTTGTTGTATTTGTTTATATAAAATAAGTTTGTCAAGTATATCACCACCACACCACATTACCGTCATCATCTATAAGGAACGGTCTTTCGTCCATACCGCGGGTCAGGTCGCTTACCCACATAAGAGCACCCTTGGGGATGTTGTCATAATGCAGTGTGTTACCCTGGGCAGCCTGTATGCCGCAAGATGTCCATTCGTTGTTGGCATCCCAGTAGCGCATCTCATAGACATCACCCGGATGTATGTCATTGTCATCGCTGCGGGGTACTATCCTCACGTATGCAACAGATTTGGGCGCTCCCATATCCATGCCTATCCAGTTGCCGTCGGCCTGGCCTGTCTCAAAGTTGGTAAGCCAGTCATTATCGTACGCACGGGATATGGCTCCGCCGTCTTTTGTGTTGCTGATAGGTTCACCGTACATTCTTTTTGTATCGGTGTCAAAGAACGCAAGTTCCGCTATGCTGCCATAGCTGCCGTTTGGTGACATATAGCGCCAGTAGCGGTATGGTTGGTCTGCAGTAACCGGTATCTTGTCAGGGATGTTCAGGTTATCGATAGTATATAGTGTTACTGCCTCCTTGAAGTCTGCCGTCATGGAGCACTGTATCTTACCGCCAAGCAGGCGCTTGCGCATCTTAGCTACGTTGTTTGACTGGTAGTACTTGCGGCGTATGTCAACACTGCGGGTCTGAGTGGTGTCACAGGTTATGTATTCCAGGCTGCCATTGGTGTGCAGTATGAAAGGCCTGGATATCGGGTGCAGCTGTATGCCGTCATACCCCAGGGCTATATACATGACATTGCGGCCCATTCTTGTAAAACGGGCCTTGCCGCGCTTGACAGTTCCGTAGTCAACCACGCTCCAGTCTGTGTTCATTCCGGTAAAGGTTGCTATATAGACATACTTTTCCGCTATCTTGGCATTCTTGAATATAGGTATCTCTATGTCTGATGTATTGAAGTAGTCTGCCGTGACATCCTTCTGGCACATGCTGAACGGATGCTTGTATTTAGACTCCTTAAGGTATTTCTGGCGGTCACGGTTTATGGCGTATGTGTTACGATATACCTTGGGTATGCGTTTGTCTGTAAAGAACGCTCCACCGGGTACAGATGATACATCCCATTCTGATGTGAGTTCCTCACCACGGTTGTTCAATACCGTGTACCAGCTGTGTCCTGAACGGAAACGCCCCCAGTAGGGGGTCTCATCTATTACGCAGGGTATTCCTACACTGCGGTAGGTTAGTACTGCAAGGGTTACGTAGTCCAGACAGTTACCGAATGTCTGCCTGTGCATAAGGTCTGCACTGAGCAGGCGGTAGCCATTCTTATTGAACAGGCCGTAAGGTTTTATTCTCCAGTTGATCTCATTGCGTACTGTATGGACGGCATTGAATGTGGTCTCGTATGTGTCATCATCGTGTACCATGTTATTGAGACCCCATGTAAAGAAGGTGGACAGCGTGTCACGCCAGCTGTCCATCTCCTGCAATTCCACCGCCTTATAAGGCAGCAGCCATTCGCAGAACTCATCAAATGTTACGTGCTGCGCCCATGGGCGGTTCTTCCACTCGTCAAACGCCTGGTCTATGCTGCGTATAAGGAAATCAGATTTTATGACACGTATGTCACTTATTGTACGGTCTTCAAGGCCAGGAAACATGTAGTCACTTACGTAAAGCAGGGAGTCACGCTGCTCTACAGGACTGAGCCCCGATGCCAGTACACCTTTTGCTATTTCATAGTATTGATGTATTTCATCGCCCTTGTATGAGCGGTGGGCAGGCATGTTCTCTATAAGAAAACGTGCTGCCGCAAGTTTTTCGGGTTCCTCCTTGTAGTGATTCATCACTTTCTCAAGTTCTCCCCTGTTAGGACCGGGCACCTTATAAGCATATTCAAGCGCATCATGCCCGCGGGAGCATGATGCGACAAGAGTTGCCACCACTAATGAGATTATAATTCCTGTTGCTATAGAACGGGAATGGAGTTTCATGGCTAATTTTCTATTTTTTTTAAATAGGTTGAAACTCCGTTTACTCTATCTCAAAATGTCCGTACCACCAGTCACCCATTGCGTATATGTGCAATGTGTAGCAGCCAGGTGCCAGCGATGTCAGGTCTGCCTGTGCGCTGTACGCGGGTACATACGTTTGGTTGAATACTGTCAGGTTAACTGAATTCTTGACCACAATCTGTGATGCTGTCAGCTCGCTGAACGATACGGTTACAACTTGGTCATCGATTGATGCCGTTACAGTTGTCGGTTCAGACCTTTCTCCTGGAAATGGATTAAGTCCTGGTCCTTCTTTCACTAAATCAACGTCAATGGCGCCTGCGCTCAATGACATACACAACATAATAGTTAATACGGAAAAAATTTTTTTCATAAAAACGTTTTATTTTTTCCGCAAAATTATGACCGAGTGTTTTCATGATTGCGTAAATTTCCGTGACAAATGCGCATATTTACGTGACAGTATCTGAAAAACTACGCTTTTTCAGTAAAAATAAGTTGTATCAGATTATTTATATCCTTATCCTGTACTCTCTTTCGACGTTGGCGTATGCAGGCATCTGTAACATCAAGCAATCGTGAAATCTGTACTGAATTATATCCCATATATGAGAGTATGCATACATACGCTTCGTCTCTATTTATTTCTGGAATCTCGTCTGACAGGAATTGCAAAACCGGACGGAAACAGTCATTCAGAGCTTTTATTATCTGGAACTTCTCATCTTGAGTTAATTCTACGTCACGCAAGGCTGTATTACCGGTTATTAGGGAATACGCACCTTGCATCTGGAACAGCAAATAGCAATCTTTAAGTTCTTTCCTGTATAAATCCATGATCCCGGTTTGGTCTTGAGTGGTATCCGGGGTGGATTCATCGGACGATTCCGGTTCTGATTGAGGCAGTTTCTTTTTAAGAAGGTCTGATTCTGTTTGGTAAATTGAATCACGTATGCGCCATATTTTCTCTTTCTTCCAGTTTCTATAATATATTACGGCTATGATAGCCAGCATTATGGATAGCAAAATAAATGATACAATTATTATGGCAAACCTTACAGTCCTGTTATAAAGCTGATTCTCTGCCAGTTCTGTCATGTGCTCACTCTCTAATGTTTTTATCTGTTCCTGATTGCGCAGTTCATATATGGAATCTGCCATGTTTTTATATTCACCATAGTACTGTGTTGTTTCAATAATATGCTTAGGATTGATTGTCAAGATTGTCAACTTATCATAGTTTGAACATAAGGTATTAATATCGCAGTTATATTGTAGTGATTTGCTATAGTAGTGGTATGCAGAATCAAACTGTTCCATTTGATAAAAAATATCTGCTTTTACACTTAGTGCGGAACCAGTACCTTCTTTGTTATTGAGATATTTCAGATAATCATCTATCATTTTCAATGCTCTATGATATTCTTTATCATGATGAAGCCTGATCTTTGATAATTGGAATAAGGCTGTGTATTTCTGATCACGAGAATATGAGTTGCCTGTAAATATTTGATTGAAAATGCTGTCCGCAGCAGAAAAGTCCTTATTATATAGGGCACAACATCCAAGATTGTAAATGGCATTTTGCTGCATCTTTACATTGTTTAGTCTGATTGCATTGGCAAGACAAGATCTGAATTGTTCTGTGGCTTCAGACAACATCATGCGGTTAAGGTAGTGTTTTCCCAGATTCTGTTCTGTAAGGGCATAATAACGTATGAGTGTATCAGGAAACAGGTCACGGGCCTTGAGATATGCGTTTATAGCAGCCATATCATTGTTGGCATCGGTGTATGAGCAACCAAGACTATACCAGGCCATCGCGGCTTTATAGCCTTTATGCTTGGTGCCATAATAATCCGTGGCTGTAAGTATCAGGCTATCGGATTTGATGGGACGGTACTGCTTGTAGTCTGCCTGGGTCTTGAGTACGGCATACCATGCGCGGTCGCGGCGCAACTTGGGCGCGGGCATAGAGGCAAGGATGGAGTCAGCTGCGGCGGGATTGGTCTCAAGCAGGGTTTCGGCTTCACGCAGTATCCTGCTGTTGCCGCACGAAATGAGAATGGTTGCTATTAGTCCAGATAGTATTATGCAGAAAAGCCTACTGTTTCTCATATCACCGACATAACAGTTAAGCTATGAGCCAGCTTTCCAACCGGTGGGTGGTGCTGCAGAATGAGGCTCCTACCAGGCTGAACACCAGATTGAATATGGCCTGGAAGTATTTCTCCTTCAGGTTCTTGTCAAACAGTTCATCCATCAACGTATGCGGGCTACTCTTCTGTTTCTGAGTCCAGACTGCGTATCTGGGCCAGCAGGTCATCAGCCTCTTTCTTTAGAGTTTCTATCTTGGCCTTGATGGCGTCAACAAAACCGTTGCCGGCCTTGCTGGAGGCGTTCATGAAGCCCAGATTGTTCTCATAGGTCTGTATCTCGCTCTTTTTGGCCTCATACTGACGCATCAGTTTTTCACGGGGCGAGCCAGACTCACGTGAAGCGGTTCCGCGCTGTGCCTGACGTCCACGTCCGGATCGTACTATCCCTGAGAAAGGTTCCATAACAGACTTGTACTCTGCCGCAATCTTATCCTTGACCTTGAAAGGTACAAAACCGATGCCGTTCCAATCATCAACCAGTTGCTGGATGGTCTGGATATCATCATCCGACAGGTTTTCCGGGTCAATGGCCTTTAGTTTGGCCAGTATATCTTTCTTGGCGGCCAGATTGGCGTTCTCCTCACGCTTTTTTGACGATGTATTCTTGTCACGCTGCTCATAGAAGTAATCACATGCGCCGATAAAGCGTTTCCAGATAGAATTGGTGTATTTTTTCTGAACAGGGCCTATCTCACGCCACTGTTTCTGGAGTTCGGCCATCTTATCACCCGTGGCTTTCCAGTCTGTACTGTCCTTGAGAGCCTCGGCCTGCTCACACAGGGCTGTCTTGCGCTCCAGATTGGCGGTCATATCACTTTTGGCCTGCTTGAAGAATTCTCCCTTGCGGCTGAAGAACTGGTCACATGCGGCACGGAAACGCTCAAATATCTTCTGGTTCTGCTTGGCCGGGGCAAAACCTATATCTCTCCATTTCTTCTGGAGTGCAAGCACCTCCTGTGTCTTGTCATTCCAACTCTGGAAAGTAGTCAGTTTGTCATATTCGATAGCCTCAAGCAGTTCACAAATCACGGTCTGCTGGTCCAGGTTTTCCTTCTCCTTCTCCTTAAGCTGCTCAAAGTGTTGCTGGTGACGCTTGTTGATGACGGTCGATGCTGCCTTGAAACGGGTCCATATCTCCTCCCTGGACTCTTTGGATACCGGGCCGGTCTCGCGGAAATCCTGATGCAGTTTCTGAAGTTTGCGGAAAGCGGCCACAATATCCGGCTCATCGGCCAGGCGCTCAGCCTCCTCACAGATGGCTATCTTGGCCTCCATGTTCTTCTTGAAGTCATACTCACGGAACTCATTGTTCAGTTTCTGTATGTCATAGAACTGCTCGGCGTACTGCTGGTATGCCTTCCAAAGTTCGTTAACCTTGTCTGCAGGAACCTCCTTTATCTCTTTCCATTCCTGAAGCAGGGCTTTAAACTCATTGTATGAAGTACCTTCTGTATTGGCCTTTTCAACCAGAGCCTTGAAACGGTCCAGAAGCTCCAGTTTCTTCTGATAGTTTTCGCGGCGAATTATCTCAAGAGCCTCCTGCGCGGCGGCTTTCTTCTCTTTTATGATGTTCATGAGTTTACGGAATTGCTCCTCTACCGGGTCTGGCTCCGGCTTGAATTCATCTGCTTCTCCTCCGCCAGCCACGAATGCGGCTACCTGCTCCTCTTGTACTGCCCTCTGCAATTTGTAGAATGACTGTTTAAGAGATTCCAGCTCAGGACGTTTTGCCAATGAAATGTCACCAACCATCTCCTGAAGCCGTGCAATTATCTCTTCACGGGTAGTCACCGTAACAGCAACCTCCTCAACCTGCTCCGGAGTTAACTCCTTGTTCAATTCTTCACTCATAATCGCGGTTTTTTGTTCCAAAATATGCAAATAAAAGCAAATCTCTGCAAAAAACCTATTTTTCGCAGAGATTTATTTCGTTTAATGTGGGATAGTCCCCAAATCAGAGGATCAAAGTGATTACAAGCATGTAGATACCCATACCCAGAAGGTCATTGGTTATCTGCACAAAGGGGCCGGTGGCTATAGCCGGATCAATGTGTATCTTTTCAAACAATAACGGCAGCAGGGTGCCCCAGAGGGTTCCGATGAGCACAAGTGCGAACATACTTGCGGGAACGGCATAGGTTACCGGATCTGTCAGGCCGAATGCCCAGGCGTTGTAGCCGAACACCAGTAATGAAAGTACCACCGCATTGAGCAGGGCCACCGCACTCTCCTTGAAAACCTGCTTTAGGATATTTGAAGTGTTGAGCGAACCGTTAGCCAGGCCCTGCACCACTAGAGCTGATGACTGTGTGCCCACGTTACCTCCCGTACCACCTATAAGAGGGATAAAGAACAGCAATGACGTCGCTGCGGCAAAAGCGGTCTCAAAATGCTCCAGCAGCTTGGAATTAAGGATTCCTCCCAGTATACCGATAAGCAGCCAGGGAATACGTGACCACATCTGACGGAACACGCTGTCGGCAGTCTCCACATCACCGGTAAGACCCGATGCCATCTGGTAGTCGTGCTCCTGTTGGTCACGCAACTCATCGATCACGTCATCAACTGTGATCTGTCCCTGCAGGCGGCCTATGCTGTCCACAACCGGGACCGACACCAGGTTATACTTTTCAATCAGCTGGACCACATCGTCAATGGGGGTATCAACCTTGGTGCTTATCACATCCTCATCCATCACGTACTTGACCTTTGATACGGACGGATTGGTTATCATCTTCTTGAGCGGGAATACACCTTTCAGGCGGCCGTCATCATCCACCACATATACATTATATATATCATCCAGGTCCTCGGCCTGCTTGCGCATCTCCTGCAGACACTCCGGCATGGACATGTTCTCATTGACCACCACCATCTCGGTGCCCATCAGACCACCGGCGGTATCCTCGTCATACTGCATCAGGTCTACGATATCGCTGGCCTGCTCAATATCACCTATATGTGCAAGCACCTCCTCCTGCTTCTCTTCATCCAGATCCTGAATGATATCTACAGCATCGTCGGTGTCCATGTTGTCGATGAACTTGCTGGCAATCAATTCGGACGGCAGTTCATCCAGCAACCGTTTACGGTTGTCCTCGTCCATCTCCACCAGCACGTCGGCAGCGGTCTCATTGTCCAGCTGGCGATATACCAGGCGGGCATCATCCACGTCCAGTTCATCGCATAGCTCTGCTATGTCGGCGGGGTGCATATCCTCCAGGATGGCTTTCAGTTTTACCGCATCCTGATTCTCAATAACTTCAAGAATGTTATCCAGAAATTCCTTCTCCATTGTTCTGAATATTGCGGCCCTTGAAGCGGGGCCAGATAAACGATCAGTTCTTAAGTCTCAGATGGCATTCAGGCTTTTCCCTCAACCATAAGTGTCAGTTTTATGAAGTCTTCAACTGACAGTTGTTCCGGGCGCTTGTCCAGATACGGGCAGTCCGCCGGTAGAGGAGAGTCCTTGTCATAAAACTGGCGCAGCGAGTTGCGCAACATCTTGCGGCGCATTCCGAAAGTGGCCTTGACTATCTTGCGGAACAGCGCCTCGCTGCACTCCAGTGAGCGGCGGCTGTTACGCTGCAGCCTTATCACGCCGCTCTTGACTTTTGGAGGCGGATCAAAAACGTTTTCATTCACGGTAAACAGATATTCTGTATCATACCAGGCTTGGATAAAAACGCTCAGTATGCCGTAGTCCTTGTTTCCGGGACCGGAGCAGATGCGCTGTGCCACCTCACGCTGCAGCATT
This sequence comes from uncultured Bacteroidales bacterium, assembly GCA_902802285.1. Classification (GTDB taxonomy): domain Bacteria; phylum Bacteroidota; class Bacteroidia; order Bacteroidales; family Bacteroidaceae; genus Colenecus. The sequence goes on along the minus strand of CADCLI010000008.1, from coordinate 27,499 downwards.
CCGGTGCAGCAGGGTATGAGTTCCCTGTAGTCCAGCATCTTAAAGAAAATCTGGCTGGAGATATTGTAAGGATAGTTTCCGGTAAGTACAAACTGACGGCCTTCAAAAAGGGTGTTCAAGTCCAGCTGCAGGAAATCGGCCTCAATGACATTAAGTTCCGGGTAGTTTTCATGCAGGTACACAACAGACTCGTTGTCTATCTCAACAACCTTAAGCTCTCGGTTTTTCTGACTTAGGAATTGGGTAAGGACACCTGTGCCGGGTCCTATCTCAAGAATCGGGAGGTCGGCGCGTGCATCAACAGTGCCGGCTATACGCTGAGCGATATCCATATCCCTCAGGAAATGTTGGCCTAATGCCTTTTTGGGTCTTACTGTCCGCATCAACGTCGTCCATATAGAATATGTTTGGTTATCAACTCGAAGAAATATATTATCTTCGCATCTGGAATGCTGACCTCCCGCCGCATTCACGGCAGCAAAGGTAGGCAAAATCATCCAAAGGATGAACACCTGATAATGAAAAAGATTGCATCAACCACACTCAAGATAGCGATACCTCTGCTCATATCGGCAGTGGTGCTTTATTTTACCTACAGGGACTATGACTTCTCGCAGTTCTGGACCGATATGCACAGCATCCGATGGGGCTGGCTCATAGGCGCCCTGTCTTTCAGTGCCCTGGGTCCCCTTTTTCGCGGCCTCAGGTGGAACCTGCTGTTGGAACCCATAGGTTATGTCGTCCCCAAGAAAGACACGGTTCTGACCGTATTCACCGGTTACGCCGCCAATATCATAATACCCCGCGTAGGTGAGATATGCCGATGCGGAATGCTGGAGCAGAACGCGGGAGTGCCTTTCAGCAAAGGTCTGGGCACACTGGTGGCCGAGCGTGTGGTCGATGCCGTTCTGCTGGGACTCATAGTGGTAGCAGGAGTGCTGGTCTCATGGAATGAGTTTACCCTGCTGCTTACCCCCGATGCCGATATGGCCGCACCCGTAGCAGAAAGCATACCTCTCTTGAGGCAGCCCAAGTTCTGGTATTGGACAATAGGGATAATCATTGTCATAGCCGTTTGCTGGTGGGCGTGCGTAAGATTCCGCCTCTGGGACAAGGTAAAGAACTTTATCCAGGGGTTTTGGGAAGGATTCCTTTCACTCAAGCAGATCAAACGTCTTCCCCTGTTCCTGGCCTATTCCGTAGGAATCTGGATTTGCTACTATCTGGAACTCTATCTGGCATTCTACTGCCTGCCCTCAACCGCAGCTCTGGGTCCTGTGGCCGGACTGGCCTGTTTTGCCGCCAGCAGCGTGGCCGTACTGGTGCCCACACCCAACGGAGCCGGACCGTGGAACCTGGCCATAGTCAAGATGCTGGGCATATACGGAGCCAGGACAAATGAGGCCCAGATAATGTCATTCGTACTGCATTTCTGCCAGACCATGATCTATCTGCTCTGCGGATTGATAGCCTGGATAGCACTTAAAATAATACACCGCAATGGAACATCCCGAAAATAGCGAAGAGTATAAAGGACTGACCGTAAACAGCGGGGTTGTCAGCCCCGGTTCTGTCAACCCGTACCTCAAGGGACGTAAGATAAGCCGTCCCACTCTGTCGGTCCAGGATTATGTGGACGGCATCGTAAAAGGTAACGTTACCATTCTGAGCCAGGCCGTGACGCTGGTGGAGAGTCTCAAGCCGGAGCATCAGGCCATAGCCCAGGAGGTTATTGAGAAGTGCCTTCCCTATTCAGGAAACTCGGTACGCATAGGTATAAGCGGTGTTCCGGGAGCCGGAAAGAGCACCAGCATCGATGCTTTCGGCCTGCATGTACTTAAGGACGGCGGAAAGCTGGCGGTACTTGCCATTGACCCCAGTTCAGAGCGCACCAAAGGCAGTATCCTGGGCGATAAGACCCGCATGGAGCGTCTGGCAGTGCACCCCAAGGCATTCATACGCCCCAGCCCGTCGGCCGGATCACTGGGCGGCGTGGCCCGCAAGACCCGCGAGACCATAGTGCTGTGCGAGGCCGCCGGATTTGACAAGATTTTCGTGGAGACCGTAGGCGTGGGACAGAGCGAGACGGCAGTCCACTCCATGGTAGACTTTTTCCTGCTCATACAGCTGGCCGGTACCGGCGATGAACTTCAGGGAATCAAGCGCGGCATAATGGAGATGGCCGACGGCATAATCATAAACAAGGCCGATGGTGACAACGCCCCCAAGGCCGAACTTGCCGCCAGCTCTTTCCGCAACGCCCTGCACCTGTTCCCGCCATCGGAAAGCGGTTGGACACCCAAGGTCCTGACCTACTCCGGATTCTATGAGTACCGCATAAAAGAGGTATGGGATATGGTTTGGGAGTACATAGACTTTGTTAAGAAAAACGGCTACTTCCAGTACCGCCGCAACGAGCAGGCCAAATACTGGATGTACGAGACCATAAACGAGTCCCTTAGGAACGGATTCTACAACGACCCCGATATCTCCGCCCTTCTGGGTCAATGTGAGCAGCAGATCCTGGGAGGAGAGCAAACCTCATTCGCCGCCGCCCAGAAACTCCTGGACCTCTACTACTCCAAAAAAGGATAATTTATAGTATTAGGAACCTCCATGGTTCCGTACCATTGGGGGTGGTCGGAGACAGTTCCTCCGGGCTACTCCGCCTCCCATACGGACCCTAAACGGCGATCGCCTCCTTTTTAGTCCCCTATGGGGCCTAACAGTCGTTAGACGCAACGCCGTTCTTAACGGGATCCTCCAGGGGGCTTCGCTTACGCCCTCCGCAAATGCTCCGTCCACCCCAATGGCACTCCACCATTCCTGCAACTGTAAACCGCAGCACAACGCAGGTACAGCGTATTGGAGCGAGCGAGGCGACGAGCGAGACCGCGGTCCCGGAGGGCCGCCAAGCTCCCGTAGGGAGCGCATTTGCAGCGCAAATTAAAAAAAGGAAAAAAAGGCGGAGCTTCAGCTCCGTCCTGCCTTTCCTGGTTCGAGTCCGGGTAGCCCGGCAAAAAAAAGGAGGCGCGCTAGCGTCTCCAATTTTGCTGGGCTACCCGGACTCGAACCAGGAAAGGCAGGACCAGAATCTGCAGTGTTACCATTACACCATAGCCCAGTATTCTGCTCAAAAGCGGTGCAAAGATACATCTTTTTTATGGAACACAAATTTTTTGGCACATTTTTTGTGTTACTACATTCTGAAAAGTTTCAGTTTATTAATTTTGCAATTAAGAACATCTACAAAACCAACTGAATGGCAAAGAAGAAAAAGAGGGAAAGTATAATAGAGAGTATAATAGAAGGTATTCAGGAGCGTAAGGGAGAAGGCATCACGGTTGTGGATCTGACCGGAATCGAAGACACCGTCTGCCGCTATTTTGTAATCTGCCAGGGAGGTACGCCCAACCAGACATTGGCTATTGAAGACTCTATCCGCGAGACCGTCAGGATAAAGGAGAACCGCAAGCCTGACTATGTGGAGGGTGCCCGTTATGCGCATTGGATTGCAATGGATTACGGCGATGTGATGGTGCACATTTTCATTCCTGAGTTGCGCAGGTTCTATGACCTGGAACACCTCTGGGCTGACGCCGTGACCGAAGAGATTCCTGACCTGGCATGACACCTTGACATAAACATCACTGACATTACCATCAGCAATATGGCAGACAATAAAGATAAAAAACAGAACAACGGAGCAAGACTCCAGACCTGGCTGTATATAATTCTTTTCATAGGGCTTGGATATATCCTGCTCAAGCCGGACGAAAGCCAGACTTCCGAAATCCCCACATATACCGATTTCAAGGAATATGTCAACAAGGGATATGTCGATGAATTGGTCATATACTCCAATATGAGTTCTATGGATGTCTACATCAAACCCGATTCGGCCAGATACGTATTCGACAACGTCCTTATGGCCACCGCCAAAGTCAGGCCTATGGTTACGGTAGGTGTCGGATCGCTTGAAAACCTGCAGGAATTCATTGACCAGGCCGAGCAATCAGGGACATTCACCGGAAAAGTGGAGTACCGTAAACGTTCCCACACTCTTACCGATATACTGATAAGCGTATTCCCGTTTGTACTTATAATATTCTTCTGGATACTTATGACCAGACGCATGGGAGGAGGTCCCGGCGGTGGAGGCGGGGTATTCAGCGTGGGCAAGTCAAAGGCGCGTGTATATGAGAAGGGACAGTCCGACCGCGTGACATTCAAGGATGTTGCCGGACAGGCCGAGGCCAAGACCGAGGTTGAAGAGATAGTGGAATTCCTCAAGAACCCCAAGAAATACACCGACCTGGGCGGAAAGATACCCAAGGGAGCCCTGCTGGTAGGTCCTCCTGGAACCGGTAAGACACTCCTGGCCAAAGCTGTCGCCGGCGAAGCCGATGTTCCGTTCTTCTCACTTTCAGGCTCTGATTTTGTGGAGATGTTTGTAGGCGTGGGAGCATCAAGGGTCCGCGACCTGTTCCGTCAGGCTAAGGAAAAATCGCCTTGCATCATATTCATCGATGAGATAGATGCCGTGGGACGTGCCCGTGGCAAAAACCCCGCAATGGGAGGCAACGACGAGCGTGAGAACACACTAAACCAGTTGCTCACAGAGATGGACGGATTCGGCACCAACAGCGGTGTAATAATCCTGGCTGCCACCAACCGTGTGGATATTCTGGATAAGGCCCTGTTGCGTGCAGGACGTTTTGACCGTCAGATTCACCTTGACCTGCCTGACCTGAACGAGCGCAAGGAGGTGTTTGGTGTCCATCTGCGCAACATAAAGCTGAGCAAAGACGTCGATGTGGACCTGCTGGCCCGCCAGACCCCGGGATTCTCCGGTGCCGATATCGCCAATGTCTGCAATGAGGCCGCTCTGATTGCAGCCCGTCACAACAAGAAGAAAGTTGAGAAGGATGATTTCCTGTCGGCTGTGGACCGTATAGTGGGCGGTCTTGAAAAGAAGACCAAAGTCCTCACTGCAGATGAGAAACGCACCATTGCCCTTCATGAGGCCGGTCATGCCACCTTGTCATGGTTCCTTGAATATGCCAACCCGCTGATAAAGGTAACCATCGTACCGCGCGGACGTGCATTGGGCGCAGCCTGGTACCTTCCTGAAGAGCGTCAGATCACGACCAAGGAGCAGATGCTTGATGAGATGTGCGCCACACTGGGAGGACGTGCCGCCGAAGAGTTGTTTACGGGACATATATCCACCGGTGCCATGAATGACCTGGAGCGTGTCACCAAGCAGGCTTACGGAATGATAGCCTATGCAGGTATGAGCGACAAGCTGGCCAACCTGTGCTACTATAGCAGCACTGATGAGTATGCATTCCAGAAGCCATACTCCGACAAGACAGCCCAGGTAATTGACGAAGAGGTCAAGGCTCTGATAGCACAGCAATATGAACGCGGCAAGAAGATTCTTCTGGAGCATGAGGAGGGACATCATCAGTTGGCACAACTCCTTATAGAGAGGGAGGTCATCATGGCCGATGATGTTGAGAAGATATTCGGCAAACGGCCGTGGGCTTCCCGCAGTGAAGAGATACTGGAGGATAACAAGGAAACATCTGACAAGACTCCGGTTACAGAGAACAGAGACAAGGTTGAACCATAAACAAGACCGGCAAATGAACTTTCTGATAAGGACTGTCACAGCTATAGTGTATGCTGCTGTAATGCTGTTCTGCATACTTAAAGGCGGCCCCTGGTTTGTAGGGCTTTTCGGAGTATGCACCATACTTTCAACTATTGAATACACCGGACTGGTCAATAAGCATAAAGGTACTGATGTCAGCCGCCTTTGGGCAACGATAGCGGCGTTCACTTTCTATGCTGCCATCGTCGGGATATCGGTAACTCCAGGCACTGTACCGGGCATAATACTGTTCCTGCCTTTCATTTTCACAGTCATAGTGATAATGATACATGAGCTCTACAGGCAGAAACCTAGTCCAGTAAATGACCTGGCACATACTTTTTTCCCCATCGTTTACATTGCCCTGCCTTTCGGACTGCTATCGTTCGTGGCATTCAATGTACAGGGACCGGCTACAGGATACGAGCCCGGAATTCCGCTTGCACTTTTTGTGTTCCTTTGGTGCAATGACGTAGGTGCATATTGTACAGGCTGCACCATCGGCAGGCACAAACTATTTGAGAGGGTATCCCCCAAAAAGACTTGGGAGGGCTCTATAGGCGGTGCCGTACTGACTGTCATCGCAGCCATTCTCATGCACAGATATCTGGCACACATGTATTTCTCTTATCAAACGTGAGTTAGGCATAAAGGATTCAGGAAAGATACTGCCGGGACACGGCGGTATGCTGGACCGTTTTGACAGCGCCTTACTGGCAATTCCGGCCGTCGTGGTCTATTTCTGCTTTATCATTCACTCTGCATTCTTCGCCTGACCGTCAGATTTATCGGCAGAGGCAAGCAGGTTGACTATCTGTTCTGCCGCACGGTCGGGAGCCCCGGCCGGGCCAAGCAGCATTCTCATCTGGGCATAGCCTTCCAGTTGCATCCTACGCTCTGCCGTATCCGACAGCAGAGGCAACAGATGGTCATGCACATACGATGGATTCATATCACTGCCCAGCAGTTCCGGTACCACCTCCGAGAAAGAGACCAGATTGACCAAAGATACATACCTTACCTTGATGAACAGTTTCTGTATTATCCTGGCCGCCCAGCTGAACGGAACCTTGTAGCAGACCACCTGCGGGACATCAAACAGGGCTGTCTCAAGAGTTGCCGTACCCGATGTCACCAATGCGGCATATGCCTTCTCCAGAACACCGAATGTATTTCCGTAAACCTTCTCAATATCAGAAGTGCCGGTGATGCTGTCATAGAATTCAGGCTCTATGCCCGGAGCACAGGCCAGGACAGGCCGGATACAGTCAATATCCTTTATCGCATCGAGCATCACAGGCAGGTTACGTGTTATCTCCTGCCTGCGGCTCCCGGCCAGGAGCGCGACAACACGCCGGCCGTCATCGGCAAGAACAGGCTCGCGGCGGCAGTCTGACTTGTAAGCAGACACCTCATCTACCGTGGGATTACCCACATAGCGGATATCGTAGTCGTGCCTGCGGAAATAATCAACCTCAAACGGAAGTATGGAGAACAGTTCATCCACATCACGGCGTATGTTCTTTATTCTCCAACTCTTCCACGCCCATATCTTGGGTGATATATAGTAGTGGACAGGTATCCCCTGCCTATGTACTTTTTTGGCAATGGAAAGATTGAATCCCGGATAGTCCACAAGTATAACCACGTCCGGTCTCCAGTCCATGATATCCCTGAAACAGAGATTTGCTCCACCCAGTATTGTTCCCAGATGTGTCAGGACCGGCCAGAAGCCCATATAGGCAAGATCCCGGTAGTGTTTTACCAACTCGGCACCTGCCGCCTTCATCAATTCACCTCCAAAACAGCGGAACCTGGCCGAGGAGTCTCTCCCGGCTATAGCTTTGATTAGATTTGAGGCATGAAGGTCGCCCGATGCCTCACCGGCCACAAGATAGTATTTCATACTGCAGTTTTGCAGATGTCAAAAATACTATATTTTTCTCATATCCCGATTTTTTGCAGTAACTTCACACCCTAAAACTAAAAACGCATGGGAAAGATCATAGCATTGGCCAATCAGAAGGGTGGCGTAGGCAAAACCACGACCACCATTAATCTGGCGGCATCACTTGCCACGCTTGAGAAAAAGGTCCTTGTAGTTGACGCAGACCCTCAGGCTAACGCATCTTCGGGACTCGGCATTGACATCCAGTCGCTCAACTGCACCGTTTATGAGTGCCTTGTAAACGGAACTGAACCCAGGGACGCCATCCTTAAGGCATGTATTGACGGACTGTACGTGATGCCGTCACACATTGACCTGGTGGGCGCTGAGTTGGAACTGATGAACATGGAGAGCCGCGAAACGGTCATGAAGAAGATGCTGGACAAGGTTAAGGATGAGTATGATTACATCCTGATAGACTGTTCGCCGTCATTAGGTCTGATAACGGTGAATTCACTGACTGCCGCTGACTCGATAATCATTCCTGTCCAGTGCGAATACTTTGCATTGGAGGGCATAAGCAAGCTACTCAACACCATACGCATAATAAAGACCAAACTCAACCCGGCCCTTGACATAGAGGGATTCCTGCTTACCATGTATGACTCCCGTCTGCGTCTGAGCAACCAGATATATGACGAGATAAAGAAACATTTCCAGGAACTGGTGTTTGAGACCATAATAGCACGTAACGTTAAGTTGAGTGAAGCGCCCAGTTACGGTCTGCCGGCAATACTTTACGATGCTGATTCCAAAGGCGCCAAGAATTATCTTGCCCTTGCTCAGGAAATATTGAAAAAGAACGGTAAGAAATGACAACCAACAAGAAAATGGCACTTGGCCGCGGCCTTGATGCCCTTATATCGACAGACCTGGTCAAGACCCAGGGTTCATCGTCAATCAATGAGGTTCCTCTGGACCAGATACATGCCAACCCAGACCAGCCCAGACGGGACTTTGACCCTGAGAGCCTTGGGGAGTTGGCCGACTCAATACGTGAAATAGGAATCATCCAGCCTATCACCCTCAGGAAAGTAAGCGAGGGTGATTACCAGATCATCGCAGGTGAGCGCCGTTTCCGTGCCGCCGGGATAGCCGGACTCAAAACCATCCACGCTTACATACGGACTGCCGATGATGAGAATGTCATGGAGATGGCCCTCATTGAGAATATCCAGCGTGAGGACCTCAACTCAATGGAAGTCGCATTGGCCTGCCAGAACCTGCTTGAGGTCTACCACATGACACAAGAGCAACTCAGCTCACGTTTAGGAAAGAACCGTGCCACCATCGCCAACTACATTCGTCTGCTCAAGCTGCCGGCTGAGATTCAGGTTGCCCTTAAGGATAAACAGATAGATATGGGACATGCCCGCGCCCTGCTGGCCATAGATGACCCGATGAAACAGCTCCAGTTGTTTCATGAGTTGACCAGGTATGGCTATTCGGTACGAATGGTTGAGGAGAAAGCCCGCCAGATGAACGGAGACAGGACCAAATCCCCAAAGTCCGGAAATGACGAATCGCTTGTGCCTATAGGCCGTCAACTCTCCAAGTTCCTGGGAGCCCATGTAAAACTTAAATCCGGTGTAAGAGGTTCCGGAAGCATAAACATATCATTCAAGGATCAGCAAGACCTGGAACGTCTGATACGACTGTTTGAAAGCCTTAAGAAATGACAATCAGCGACGGATTCATAAAGACCGCATTGTCTGCCCTTCTGGCAGTAATGACCTTCCTTCCGGTACGGTCTCAGTCGTCCGGTGGCATTGAAATCCGCCAAGACTCCATTCGGAGTGCACGTATGGACAGCATCTACCGCTCCTTGAACGATACCGCCGTCTGGGAACGTGAGATGGAGTTCGTACGCAACCTTCAGATCCGTCAGATGAGAGACTCAGACCTTGTAAGCCAGCCTGATAAGACAGAAACCTACAGAACTGAAGGACGTAAGAAATGGAGGGACATTGAGAGGGAGAAGTTGGAACAGATTGAAAGGAACGCCGCAAGTTGGGAACCGGAACCGCGCCGTGCAGTCTGGTTTTCACTTCTGTTTCCCGGTGGCGGGCAGATTTACAACCGCAAATACTGGAAACTGCCGGTTGTTTACGGAGGATATGTAGGTTGCATCTATGCGCTTACATGGAACCAGTCCACATACATGGATTATCAGAATGCATACGTAGACATCATGGACGATGACCCCGACACCAAGAGCTACGAGGATTTCCTGCCGCCCCATTATGAGATTGACACCAGCATGGAAGATTGGCTCAAGGATGTTTTCAAGCAGCGCAAGAACAAATACCGCCGTTACCGCGACCTTAGCATATTTGCCTTTGCCGGCATGTATCTGGTGGCAGCCATTGATGCGTATGTGGATGCAGAACTCTCACATTTTGACATATCCCCGGACTTGAGCATGAGAGTGGAACCCAATATTATGATTGACCACAAGGGAGCCCCCACTGCGGGATTCTCTTTAGCTGTTAATTTCTGATGAAACCGGACAAGATATATACATTGGCGTTGGCTTTTGCGTTGGCTTTCAATACCGTGACTGCTCAAGATGTCGTACCGGACAGCACAAATGCCGTATGCACGGATTCACTGACTGTGGAGTTTCCGGAGAGCATGGAGTTTGACATAGACAGCCTGATGGGACTGTGGATGGCCAAGCATTATCTCTCATATGACGAGGAGTGTATGGAGAGTTCTGTCAATCCCAAGTTCAGCGATACCGTATACGCACAGCGTCTGAGCAGTCTGCCCACTATAGTGGAGATGCCTTACAACTATGTGACCCGCAGTTCGATAGACGCCTATATGGGACGTAACCGCAAGGTCATATCCTACGCTCTGGGCATGATGCCCATTTATGAGGACAAGTTCGTGGAGGCGCTTATCAGGTATGATGTCCCGGTTGAACTCAAGTATCTGCCCATAGTGGAATCGGCCCTCAAGCCCAAAGCCTATTCGCGTATGGGAGCCGCCGGTATGTGGCAGTTCATTTACAGCACCGGCCACAAATACGGTCTTCAGGTGAACAGTCTGGTCGATGACCGTTATGACATAGCAAAGGCATCCGATGCCGCCGCCAGACATCTGCGTGACCTTTATGACATGTTCGGAGACTGGTCCCTGGCCATATCGGCATACAACTGCGGTCCGGGCAACGTAACCAAAGCCATTACCCGTTCAGGCGGCAAGCGTGACTTCTGGGATATCTATCCCTACCTGCCCCGTGAAACGCGCGGTTATCTGCCGGCATTCATCGCAGTAAACTACGCGATGAGTTTCTACCGGGAACACGGCATATGCCCCATGACATCTGACCGGCCTTCACAGACCGATACCCTGCACATAGTACACAACCTTCACATAGGTCAGCTCATCCACTACAGCGGAATCAGCGAGGAAGAGTTCAAGGCGCTTAATCCGCAATATCTGACCGAGGTCATTCCCGGAGCATACCGCACCTGCGTAGTAACACTTCCTCAGCAATATATCAAACCGATTGTCGAGGTAGGAGATTCTCTCTATGAATTTGACAAGGAGAAATACTTCAGCAAGGCCAAACTGGCCTACATTGACGATGACATGAAGAATCGCGTCACTTATGTTACGCATAAGATAAAGGAGGGCGAGACCCTGGGGCATATTGCCGTCAAGTATCATACCACCGTCAAGAACATAAAGAACTGGAACAATCTTAAGAGTGACAACATCAGAGCCGGCAAGACCCTGAGAATATATAACCGATAAAAAAGGACTGCAAGATGAGTGAAGATAATCTTTTTTCAACCGATGAAGAGAGACTCATAGACGAGGCCTTCCAGCATCTTATTGACTCTTATCTCCAGACCAAGCACCGCAAGAAGGTGGAGATAATAACCAAGGCGTTCCAGTTTGCCCGTCAGGCTCACAAAGGCGTGCGCCGTCATTCCGGCGAGCCATATATCATGCATCCGCTTGCCGTGGCACAGATAGTATGCTCAGAAATCGGGCTGGGTTCCACTTCCATCTGCTCCGCTCTGCTGCATGACGTGGTTGAGGATACAGATTATACCACCGATGACATAAAGAACGTATTCGGTCCCAAGATAGCCCAGATCGTTGACGGACTTACCAAGATAGCAGGCGGAATATTCGGCGACAAGGCATCGGCCCAGGCTGAGAATTTCAAGAAACTGCTGCTGACCATGAATGA
>CADCLI010000008.1:0-15647 GCA_902802285.1 uncultured Bacteroidales bacterium | reverse complement strand
CACAACATGCGTACCTTAGAGAGCATGCAGCCCCGCAAGCAGTATAAGATAGCAGGCGAGACCCTATACATATATGCACCTCTGGCATACAGATTAGGTCTGAACAAGATAAAATCCGAACTGGAAGACCTGAGTTTCAAGTATGAGCATCCGGTTGAGTATAAGGATATACAGCAGAAACTCTCTTTCTCGCGTGAGGAACTGAATAACATATATGATGATTTTACCCAGCCCATAACAGAGAAACTGGATGAACTGGGCATAAAATACAATATGTTCGGACGGATCAAATCGCCCTACTCCATCTGGAAAAAGATGAACAAGAACAACCTTACCTTCGATGAGGTCTATGACATACTTGCGGTAAGGATTGTTTTTGACCCTTCAACACCCGAGCATGAGCAGAGCGAGTGTTTTGACATATATCTGGCTCTGACCAAAATATACAAATCCCATCCCGACCGTCTGCGCGACTGGGTGACCCATCCCAAGGCCAATGGCTATCAGGCCCTGCATGTGACCCTGATGAGCAATACCGGACAATGGGTAGAGGTCCAGATACGCAGCCGTCGCATGAACGACATTGCCGAGCAGGGAATAGCCGCCCATTGGAAATACAAGGAAGGTTCCACTTATGAAGAGGATGAGTCTGAACTGACACATTGGCTGGAGACCATCAAGGAGATTCTTGAAGATCCGCAGCCTGATTCCATGGATTTCCTGGACACCATCAAACTGAACCTCTATTCATCTGAGATATTCATATTCACCCCTAAAGGAGAGTTGCGCACAATGCCGCAGGGAAGTACGGTCCTGGATTTTGCATTCACCGTACATACCTACCTTGGAACCAACTGCATAGGTGCCAAAGTAAACCATAAACTTGAGGCCATCAACTATGAGTTGAAGAGCGGTGACCAGGTTGAGATCCTTACCTCCAAGAGTCAGAAACTGAGCCCGGAGTGGCTGGACTTTGCCACTACCGCCAAGGCCCGCGGCAAAATCAAGCAGTTGCTCAGAAAGGAAGAGAGGGCGAATCAGAAATTCGGCGAGGCTATTTTCCATGAGTTCCTTGAGAAAGAGGAACTTGAGGTGGATTCTGAGAAGATGGACCGTATATGCCGTCTTCACGGCATGAACAGCCGGGATGAACTGATGATTGCATTGGGACAGAAGAAAATCATTCTGGGTGATGCGGAGCGGAATCTGATAAAAGGTGAAAGTGACAGTTGGTACAGACGTTTCTGGTCTTCGTTCTCGTCTTCATCGTCCAAGGACAAGAAAACCGGTGATGAAGGCCAGGTTGACATCGACCTTAAAAAGACCCTCATCATAAACGACGTCGATATTCACAAGTACACCTTTGCCGACTGCTGTAATCCCTTACCGGGCGATTCAGTATTGGGTTTTGTTGATGACAAAGGTCACATAACAATACACAAACGCAAGTGTGAGGTAGCCAACAAACTTAAATCGGCAAAAGGAAACCGTATCCTGACAGTTGAATGGCAGATAGAGAACAGCCTGTTCCCTGTAACGATTTACATAAAGGGTCTGGACAGCATCGGTACCCTGAGCAAAGTCACCGAGGTCATCTCTAACAAGATGAACGTAAACATAAACAAACTGGTGATTGAATCCAAAGAAGGGCTTTTTGAAGGAACAATCAGTGTCATGGTCCACCGTCTCAGTGACGTGGATACCATTCAGAAGGAACTTAAGAGAATCAAGAACATCACAACGGTTGCCCGCAAGGAGGAGTAGCATCCAATTCGTTCAGAATGGCAACCAGTTCTTCACGTATGGCTTTGAGACGCTCCACCACGTCATGCGTACCGGTTGTAGTCTGGGGATTCTCCTTCATTCTGGTCTTGGCACCCTTTATGGTAAGGGATTTCTCCTTTACCAGATGATTCACCAGTTTTATCTGTTCAATGTCCGCCTGGGTATAATGCCTGATACCTTTGGCATTTTTCTTGGGTGATATCTGCTTGAATTCCTTCTCCCAGTAACGCAAAGTGCTATCCGGAATGTCAAGCATCTCTGACACCTCCTTGATGGAGTAATAGGTTTTAAGATTCTTGTTGGGATTGAGTGCCATATACCGGTGGTTTATTAATCAAATACTTTTCCGTGATTCTCTGCCAGACTGATCATCTCCTCATACTGATCGGCATTCAGGTCCATGAAGTAGTAATTGATAGGGTTCACATCCTGCCAATTCTTCTTGCTGTTATCATAAACCATAACCTCATAATGAACGTGAGGGCCTGTGCTCTTTCCTGTCGATCCCGCCAGTCCTATCTCCTCACTGCGAACCACTTTCTGTCCCTCTTTGACAAGTATCTTGCTCAAATGGGCATACCTTGTCTTGTAACCGTAGCCGTGGTCAATCTCTACCAGGTTGCCGTAGCCTGTCTTCCACTTGGCATAAACCACAGTTCCGTTACCGGTTGCATATACGGGAGTTCCCGTATCACAGGTGAAATCCATTCCGTGATGGAAACGGCGGACATGATATATCGGGTCATTACGGTATCCGTAACCTGAAGCCGTCCTTTTGAGGTCCTTGTTGGACACCGGCTGGATAGCCGGCAGGCAGGCCAGTTTCTCCTCCTGTTCACGTGACAGTTCTATCACCTCATTGAACGAACGGGTCTGCATATAGAGTTTCCGGCTTAGCATATCCACCTTCTGCGATGTGTTGACCACCAGATCGGCATTGGACATATCGTTAAGTTCGGCATAGCGGTTCGTTCCGTTGAACCCTGCCTGACGCGCCACATCCGGAACAGGGTCTGCCTCAAGCAGCACCCGGTAAAGATTGTCATCGCGTTCCTCAATATCGTGAAGAACCAGCAACGCGTCATCGACCTTGCGTGAAAGGACACGGTACTGGGACTGCAGACGGCTGTTTTCCGTCATGAGGTCTGCAACCTGAGGAGTATTGATGACGAACCAGTAGATAATAAAGAATACTCCTCCCAGCAATACTGAAAGCAGCAGACGCCAGAGCCACGATGAGATTCTCTGCCCTAAGGTTGGAAATACCCTGCGGTAAACTCTGTGCTGCGGATCGTATTGATAGTATACCTTCCTCATAATCTTATTGCAACATGCAAAAGTAGGAAAAAAAAACGTAAATTTGCACCTCAAAACCGCATTACAATAATTATTCGAGATATGATGACAGCTAAGGAGATACGTGATTCCTTCAAGAGTTTCTTTGAGAGTAAAGGACACCTGATAGTTCCCTCCGCCCCCATGGTGGTAAAGGATGACCCCACACTTATGTTCACCAATGCCGGAATGAACCAGTTCAAGGATATCATTCTGGGTAACCGCGCCCCCAAGAGCCGCCGTGTGGCCGACTCACAGAAGTGCCTGCGCGTGAGCGGTAAGCACAATGACCTGGAGGAGGTTGGTCATGATACATATCACCACACCATGTTCGAGATGCTGGGCAACTGGTCTTTCGGTGACTACTTTAAGAAAGAGGCCATAAGCTGGGCATGGGAGTATCTGGTGGATGTTCTCAAACTGGACCCCAAAAACCTCTACGCCACCGTATTCGAGGGTAGCCCCGAGGAGGGTCTGGAGCGCGACAACGAGGCTGCCGCCATCTGGGAGCAGTTCCTGCCCAAGGATCATATCCTTAACGGAAACAAGCACGATAATTTCTGGGAGATGGGCGATACCGGCCCCTGCGGCCCCTGCAGCGAGATCCATATGGACTCACGCTCCGAGGCTGAGAAGGCTCAGGTTCCCGGCCGCGACCTGGTAAACAAGGATCACCCCCAGGTAATAGAGATATGGAACCTGGTGTTCATGCAGTTCAACCGCAAGGCCGACCACTCACTGGAGCCCCTGCCCGCCAAGGTAATCGATACCGGTATGGGATTTGAGCGTCTGGTACGCACCCTGCAGGGCAAGCAGTCCAACTATGACACCGACGTATTCCAGCCCATCATCAAGCAGATAGGTGCACTGACCGGCCTTGAGTATGGTAAGGATGAGAAGGTTGATATTGCCATGCGCGTTGTGGCCGACCACATCCGCACCATAGCATTCAGCATCACCGACGGCCAGCTGCCATCAAACGCCAAGGCCGGTTACGTGATACGCCGCATCCTGCGCCGTGCCGTACGTTACGCCTACACGTTCCTGGGCCAGAAGGAGGCATTCCTCTACAAGCTGCTGCCCGTACTCATTGACAACATGGGTGATGCATATCCCGAGCTGAACGCCCAGAAGACACTCATAGAGAAGGTAATCATTGAGGAGGAGGAGTCATTCCTGCGCACCCTTGACACCGGTATCAAACTGCTTGACAAGGTCATGGCCGAAACCAAGGCCGCCGGCAAGACAGAGATAAGCGGTGTGAGCGCATTCACGCTGTACGATACCTACGGATTCCCGCTTGACCTTACGGAGCTCATACTGCGTGAGAACGGCATGAGCGCCAACATTGACGAGTTCAACGAGGAGATGGCGGGGCAGAAGTCCCGCTCCCGCAACGCCGCCGCCGTAGAGAACGGGGACTGGGTAGTACTCAAGGAAGGTGAGACCGAGTTTGTAGGCTATGACTTTACCGAATATGAAACATCCATCCTGCGCTACCGCGAGGTAAAGCAGAAGAGCGGCGTAATCTACCAGATTGTTCTGGACAAGACCCCGTTCTATGCCGAGATGGGCGGCCAGGTAGGTGATCAGGGCGTGATTGTAAGTGAGTTTGAGACAATCGATATTATTGACACCAAGAAGGAGAACGGTCTGCCGGTGCACATAGCCAAGAAGCTGCCCCAGCACCCCGAGGCTCCCATGATGGCTTGCGTTAATACCGACAAGCGTCACGCCTGCGAGGCCAACCACACCGCAACCCACCTGGTTGACGAGGCCCTGCGCGAGGTTCTGGGCACACACGTTGAGCAGAAGGGCTCACTGGTTACCCCCGACGGTCTGCGCTTTGACTTCTCACACTTCCAGAAAGTGACCGATGAGGAACTGCGTCAGGTGGAGCGTCTGGTCAATGAGAAAATTCGTGAGGACCTGCCGCTGCAGGAGCATCGCGACCTGCCTATTGAGGAGGCCAAAAAGCTCGGTGCAATCGCACTTTTCGGTGAGAAATACGGTGATAAGGTACGTGTAGTTCAGTTCGGAAACTCAATAGAGTTCTGCGGCGGCGTACATGCCTCATCAACAGGCCGCATAGGTATGTTCAAGATTGTTTCAGAGAGCTCAATCGCAGCCGGCGTGCGCCGTATTGAGGCTATCACAGGCGAGGCTGTAGAGAATATGGTTTACAGCATACAGGATACCATCCTGGCACTTAAGGCCGTACTGCCGGGATCATCAATAGAGACCGCAGTAAAGAAGGCTATCGATGAGAACGCCACACTGAAGAAACAGGTAGAGGAGTTCCTCAAGGAGAAAGCCGCCCAGGTCAAGGAAAGACTCATAAGCCAGGCACAGGATGTGAACGGTATCAGAGTAATAAGTGCAGTATTACCCGGGACAGCCGCTATGGTCAAGGATATGGTATTCGGCATCCGCGCCCAGTTCCCGCAATCCACAATTGTAATAGTAGGCAGTGAGGAAGCCGGCAAGCCAATGCTCACCGTAAGTGTAAGCGATGACCTGACATCACGCTTCAACGCCGGCCAGATGGTACGCGAGGCAGCCAAGCTGATACAGGGCGGCGGAGGCGGTCAGCCCCACTTCGCTACCGCCGGCGGCAAGAACCCCGACGGTCTTCATGATGCTGTGAACAGCATCATGAAGACAATTGAAAATTGAGAATTGAAAATTGAAAATAATACGCAGAACCTGCGTAAAAGCCTGCGACATAAAAAGACGATCCAAAGGACCGTCTTTTTTTAATTCTCAATTCTCAATTTATATTATTCTCCGGCCAGTTTACCAGATAAACCGTCTGAGTGGCGCGTGTAAGGGCGGTATAAAGCCAGCGGTAATATTCCTCGTCGCGCCCGTCGTCAGGAATGTACCCCTGGTCAATGAAGATGTTCTTCCACTGGCCGCCCTGAGCCTTGTGGCAGGTAACGGCGTATGCGTATTTTATCTGTAGAGCGTTGAAATGACGGTTCTCGCGCAGTTTTTTCATTTTCTCCTTCCGGGATGGAATATCGGCATAGTCCTCCATCACATTGTTGAATAGTCTGTCACTCTCCTCACGGGTAAGTGAAGGTGCCTCACTGTGCAGAGTGTCCAGCAGCAAGGTGACATCCATCTCCAGGTCATCGTAGTCAGGGAATGAAAGAACGGCGTCCTCAAACCTGAACCCGTACAATTCCCGCTGACGGCGTACGCGGCGTATCACCGCAATGTCACCGTTGGCTATGAATGACGGCAGGTTGGCGTATGAGTCAGCACTCCCATCGGCTGCAAGACTTTCGGTCCAGTAGTAATTGTTCCTGACTATCATCACGCTGTCGCCTCGACAGAGTTCATCCTCGCGGTCCAGTATGGTATTGCGAATTCCGTTGTTGTAGACTATTGCCCGCTTGTTTGAACGACACAGTACCATAGTCTCGTCTATTCCGTCACGGCTATAGCATCCGCTAAGGGCCTCTATAAGTTCACTGCCCGAAATCTTTACAATATCCTTAAAACCGTCCAGCTTGAAACGGAAACCGCCTTCCAAATCCGGATTCACGGTAAAATCCCTTAATACAGTTGCATTGTAAAGAATCCCTGACTCCTGCATCTGGCGCATTACGTTCTCAAGGCAGTATTCCCTTACGTTCAGGCCGTACGATGAAAGCACATCGGCAGATAATCCGGGGCTTTCTATTTCCCCGACCGGAGGCAGCTGAGCCTGGTCTCCCAGCATGAGCAGGCGGCAGTCCACACCCGAATAGACATATGACACCAGGTCATCAAGCAGACGGCCTGAACCGAACACGGAACCGGATAATCCCTCATTCGAAATCATGGATGCCTCATCCACAAGGAACAGTGTGTGTTCATGAAAATTGTGATCCAACTGATAGTTGCCGGCGTCCAGAATGGATTTCTGCCGGTATATCTTCTTGTGGATGGTACATGCCGGGAATCCGGACGTATTGGAGAACACCTTGGCCGCCCGGCCTGTCGGAGCCATGAGTACCACCCTCCGGTGATGCCGGACCAGGGCACGCACCAGAGAACTGATGACTGCAGTCTTTCCGGTGCCGGCGTAACCCTTGAGAAGAAACGCCTGCCGGGGAGCCGGATCATTCACAAAAACAGCCAGCCTGTTCATGGCTACAAACTGTCCGGCGGTGGGTTCAAACGGGAAAATCGAGGCAATTTCCTGAAAAAGAGGGTCAATCATCACTCCAAAAAGCAAAAAAATGTTGATTTATGGATAAATACGGATAAAAGTTCTATTTTTGCGATGCGAAAATAAATAAAAACATCCGATATGAAAAAAGTCATCAACGTTCTTCTTGGTTTATGCATTGTAGCATTGATCTACATTGTGTATGGAAGCATCATGGGACCTATCAACTTTGCTAAGGAGAAAGGTATCCGCGACAAGGCCGTAATTGAAAAACTTATGGACATCAAGGCAGCTCAGACTGAGTACAATTATCAGCATGGTACCTATTGTAACAATTTCGATACCCTTGCTGAATTCATCAAGACCGCCCAGATTCCTATCGTAAAGAAGATTGGTGAACTGACAGATGACCAGTTGGACCACAACTGGACAGAGAATAAGGTTCTTGCACTCTACGCAAAAGCCCAGTCCGCAGAACAGGAGGCAGCCCAACTCAAGGGTCGCAAGGCTGCACAGAAAAAGATTGAGGCTGATACTCTCTGGGAGAAGGCAGCAAATGAAGGCTTCGTCATTATTCATGAAGACGGGACCAAAGAGTTCCTGTTTAGCCGTGATACGGAATTCGTAAGCCTTTACGACTCTCTCTACAAAGGACGTATCGATCCGGATTCACTGCGTTATGTGCCTTTCAGCAACAATGTGGAGTTTGAGTTGTCCACCACTGCCGATACTGCCAAGACCGGTGTGATAACCCATACATTCACAGCCCAGACCCTGTTTATCAATTATCTCGGTCCCGACAGTTACAAGGGCGGACTTGACAAGCAGGAAATTATCAATCTGCTGGAGGATTGCGACGACCGTGGCCGTTATCGTGGCATGAGAGTTGACAACAACTCCGGTAACTGGGAATAATCCTTTGCGGGTAATAAGCGGAATATACAAACACAGAAGGTGGGACGTGCCTAGAACATTCAGTGCACGTCCCACCACTGATTTTGCAAAAGAGAGCCTTTTCAATATCCTGGCCAACCGCATTGACCTGGAAGGTTCAACGGCTCTTGACCTGTTCTCCGGTACCGGCAGCATAAGCATTGAACTGGTATCAAGGGGATGCACAAATGTAATCAGCGTTGAGAAAGATCCTGCCCATCACGCCTTTATCCGTAAAGTGATGGACACAGTAAAAACAGACAGATGCATTCCCATAAAAGGTGATGTGTTCAAGTACATAGCCACATGCACCACATCATTTGATTTCATATTTGCCGATCCCCCTTACCAATTGGAGAATCTGGCAGAAATACCGAACCTTATATTATCAGGAAACCTGCTGAAAGAAGACGGGTTATTCGTTCTGGAGCATGGAAGTAAACACAACTTCTCCAATCACCCCCGCTTTACAGACATGAAGGTGTACGGCTCAGTACATTTCTCTTTTTTCAGATAAGAAAGGGTTTTTCTGTTCCGGATTAACGGCGTCCGCCCATTCCACCGCCGAATCCGCCCATACCACCGCCGAATCCACCCATTCCGCCACGACCCATCATAGCCCTTGATTCCTCACGCATCTCTCTGCGGGCGGCACGGTTACCGAACACATTCACACGCAGTATGAAGTGAACCATGATATAACTGTGGATGTTGTTGTTTTTGGTATCGGTACGGCCTGTCGTAGATACGGAACGGGTCACATTACTCTCGTCATTCAGGATGTCATAGTACTGAATCTGAAGAGTACCGGCATTACCCTTGAGGAAACTGAATGATGCATTGGCATTCCATATAAGGTCATTCCTGTTATAACCGCCGCTATATCCACGACGGCTCTGCATGGTAAGGTCGGTGCCCAGATTGAGGTTTCTCCACGGCAGACGGGCGTTGGCTCTACCACCATAGCTGAACGTATAGGTGTCCATATTCTGGTTGCGGCGCTGGTTGTTCTCAGAATGGCTATAGTTGAAACGTCCGTTTACGGTAGCCTCAAACCAATCATTCCTATAGGTGACCGAACCGTTTTCACCGGCACTGATACTCTCTGTAGTACTTAGCACTGCAGCACCTCCCGAAGTGGCACCCGGATTATACTGACCTATGCTACCGGTTCTCATATAACTCTCCTGATGACGGAACTGTCCTGTAGCACTGGTTGAATAACGCCACTTGGAGTTGGGTATGGTCTGGTTGTATGAAAGATTCAGCGATGTACTCCAGTTGGTCCAGAATCCATCCATATTCTGAGGTTGTGTCACTGACACACCGGTTGTAGGATCATAGTCTGTCCTTTGGGCTATGTTCCGGAGTGAGTTTTCAAGAGAAATACGCAGGTTTATAGTCTTGCTGGTCTCCTGAATATAGTTCTGGAAATTAGCCTCTGCTGTATTCCTCAAGGTAGGCAACAGTCCGGGATTACCCTTTCTGATGTTAAGCGGATTACTGTCATCGGTAATATCCATCATATCCTCCATACTGGGCTGGCTGGTATTGGTACGCAGAGTCAGTTGTATGCTCTGTTGACGGTTCCAACGGTAGCGGTAGTTGAGCGAGGGGCTCCAGTTGTAAACCACACGTGATGTATCGCCTATGACCTTACCCATATATTGGAAATTATCCATTCCGGTATACTGAGGCATAAAGTTAACGCCCAGGTTGAAGTTTGATTTCTCTCCGTTGTAACGGAACTGGAGAGTTAGGGTATGGTTGCGTGACACATTGGTTGCCGTACGGCTCAAAGTGCTGTTTCTGTATTCCTTATAATCATCGGGCAGATACCAGTCTTCATCCCAGTCATCATATTGATATCCGTGTGACGGAAGTACATATGTTTCGCGGTTCTGGTTTCGGTTGTTAACCTGTACCTGATAACTCAACTGCAGATTGCCGCGACCGGAATCAATAGGCTCACTCCACATAATGCGACCGGACCAGTTACTGTTGTTGGTGGGGCTGGCATTATAACGGTTCATTATAGTATCACGGGAGTGCATCTGATAATAGGTCTGGACAGAATGCTGATAACTGTCGTTGGTTCCTTTTGTCGCACCGAACGTAAACCTTATGGTAAAGTTCCGGCCCAGGTCATTGAAACGCTTGTTGAACTGGAACTCACCGCTTATCTGGTTGTTGGAGCTCTCACTGTGACTGGCACTGGTCTGAGAGTTTACACCGATTGAATCCATTACTGAATCGGACAGGCTGCGATATTCATCCAGGATATTGACAAGATCGGTAACGATGTACGGATCCTGATTGAACGTAACAGAACCACTGTTGGAATTGCTGTTGTTCTTGCTTAACTGGAAACTTGGACGGAAAATGATATTCAGTGATGAATCCGGCCTCCACTCCATCCGGAACTCACCGTTCACGCTACCGCTTCCGCTGTTGCTGTTTGAACGGTTATTGCGGAATGAGGCAGACTGATACTGAGTGGTGAACGTCTCTGATTCCGATTCGCTCACGGAACGTGAAGTAGAGCCGTTGAACCGGATGTTACCGCCCACGACCAGCGGGAACTCGTTACGGCGGCGCGGGAACGGTTCACCTATGTTCTTGGAGAAGTTTACGCCTATCTGTGTGCTGTAACTGACGCCGTTACCTCTGCCGGAGTTCTGGGTATTGGCATTGATTGACAATTGTGTGTTTGCCTGGAAACGGTTCAGTGTGTATCGGCCCGACCAGAGGAACTTGATCCAGTCACCGTAATCATTCTTTCCTACCGGTTTGCCTATACCGCCGTCAATATTGTGCAGCCATCCGTTACGCATGTTGGGCTTTATCTCAAGATCCATGACAGTCTCCTCCTCACCGTCATCGATTCCGGTGATACGGGCAAGGTCGCTCTTGCGCTGATAGGTCTTGATACGGTGTATGATGTTAACCGGTAGATTCTTGGTAGCCATGGAACGGTCATTTCCGAAATACTCCTGACCATCAACCAGAATACGCGACACTGTCTTTCCGTTCACCGTGATTCCTCCGTTCTCATCAACCTCAACACCGGGAAGTCGTTTGATAAGCTCTTCCAGGACAGAACCTTCAGGCACGCGGAAAGCGCTGACGTTGAACATAAGGGTGTCATCCACCACCTGTGTAGGCGGAAGAGCATCCTCAATTACGGCCTCGGTGAGCAATATGCTGCTCTCATACATCTTGAAAATGCCTAACTGACGGTCGCGGTCCTCCTTAAGCACCTTGAAGTCAAAATCAACGGATGTATAACCCATAAAGGAGTAACGGAGCAGGAATTCACCCTGTGGGACCTTCTTTATCGTAAACCAGCCTTCATTGTCTGTTATGGTTCCGTATATGAAAGTGGTATCCGGAAGTTCAAACAACTGGATGGTTACCTGAGGCATATACTCTGTGGTGGAACCGTCTAGGATACGACCGGTGACCGAAGCCTTACCGGTAAGTTTTGATTTCTCCTTTTCTTTATCGGAACCATTCCTCTGGGCTGCGCACAGCTGAGGCACCGATAAGAGGAATATGGTCAGTAACAGGATGGATTTCTTCATATTGTCTTCTTGTAGTTTTTTGGACTTGAAACGCTATAAATGGTTTAATCAGGATACCGCTATTTAGAATCTTTTTTGATTTGAGCCATAATCCCTGCAAACTCATTACATGTCATGTTTTTTCGGGATGACACGATAATTGGCTATTTTTGCGGATACAATGACAGACTTCTCGATAATACTGGGAAACGCGTTGCAGACAGTTGCCGCAGAGCACGGACTCTCATACGCTGACGGAGGGGCGCTGGCCTGGGGACGTACCGGCGCCGCTTATATATCGTACTCATTCTCCACGATGTCCGCACAGGCATTAAGGGCCCTCCAGGCTACCGCCCGTGAGTTATCCGGCCCGGTCCTGCTGGATTGCAAGTGGTATGACCGTATGGCCACGCTATGTCTTGACAGGCCGGACAGGACCACAGCCGTCATTCCCCAGGAGCATGCAGGCGCCTCAGTGCAGACAATCACGGAAAGCCTATTTCTGGAGATGCTTGATTTCCTGCGGGAAGGATAAGAATACCTTTTTATAAAAAACGGGCCTTTCTGTTTGCACCGGTATTTATTTTTCATATATTTGTGTGAAAGAATCTTAACAATCCGAAGTATGAAAAAGTTTCTTATGCTGTGCACCGCACTTCTGGCAGTCCTTACGCTCAATGCCCAGTTCGTATCCTTTCCCGATTTCGGCAAACACATAAAGATGAGCGGTGATCCCGTGATTGGTCTGGAAGGCCTTTCTGTAGGAGATGAAGGCTACATCACCTTTGAGATAACCAACTTTGGGGACAGCATCTACAAGGGCCCTATTTATATAAGGATAATAGAACATGAACACAGCGTGCAGGTACTTGCCGCTCAGGGTAAAAAAATCAAGCCGGGAAGAAGTTACTCCATAACTACCGTATTCTCTACCGAACGTCTGAATCCCTATGCCAGATATTTTGTCGCTTTTGAATACAATGAGAATGGTCACACGGTACCGATGGGATTCACGCAGCCCAAGCCTCTCAAGAATTTCATGCTGCTGCCTGCCATCATAAACAACCCGCAGAAAAAGGCACCGGTAAAGGCAAGAATCAGGGAAATCAAGAAATCCAAGTAAAAAAATCAGGGTTTTATTGGATAATAAGAGAAAAAAGAGATACCTTTGCGCCGGTTTTGAGAGCCGCAAGGCTTGATACCGTCAGCGGGGTGTAGCTCAGCCCGGTTTAGAGTACGCGTCTGGGGGGCGTGTGGTCGCTGGTTCGAATCCAGTCACCCCGACTGAAAAATGTGCAATTGGGAACATATCCCATTTGCACATTTCCTTTTTTGTGCAAAATGGCTCTGCCCCCAATTGCACATTTTTTGTATCTTCGCACTATTGGAATGATTTTTCCGTTATGAACAACGTGGTATATATAATATGCGCAGTTACACTGCTGCTGACCTTTGTACTCTATTATCTTGACAGATGGAACCGGACTAAAAAGACCGGTAGTGATACTGTTGCCGTAAGTCAGCCTATAACTGAAGTTCCGTCCGGGGAATGCTGCGGCAAACATGCCGTCTGTGAGAAACAGAGAATTGCCGACGCGCGTATGCGCAGCGCCCGGTATTTTGACGATGAGGAGCTGGACCGTTTCCGCGGGCGCAGTTCTGACGGGTATGACGACAAGGAGGTTGAAGAGTTCCGCTACATATTGTACACAATGCGTCAGGAAGAAGTCAGGGAGTGGATGGAGTGCCTGCAGGCCAGGGAGATAGAGCTTCCGGATGAATTGAAAGAGGAGTGCTACTCCATGATGAATGAAATAGGATGAGATGATACGTATCAGGAGAGCCTTTTATTATCTGGTGTTACCGCTTACCGTTGCGGCAACAGGCTGCTCCACATCGCGCAATACTGCCGCATCCCGTTCATATCAGGCCCTTGTTACCCGATACAATGTCTGGTTTAACGGAAACGAGGCTTACAAAAAAGGCTATGAGGCCCAGGAGAACGCCAAGAAAGACAACCTTCTGGAGATTCTGGACCTTTACCCCATAAGCGACGAGTCTGTCCGCAACATAGGTAAGTCTGATTTTGACCTTGCAATAGAAAAGTCCCAGAAGAGCATTAAACTCCACTCCATTACCGCCAAGCCCAAAAAGAAAAAAAATGACCTCTCTGAATCGGACAAGGCTTTCTACAACAGGAACGAGTACAATCCGTTCATGTGGCACGCCTGGATGCTGATGGCAGATGCACAGCGTCAGAAGGGGGATTTCATCGAGGCTTCAAGTACATATTCATATATAACCAAATTATACTATGATGAGCCCGAAATAGTGGCCGAGGCACAGTATAAGATGGCCCAGTGTTACTCGCTCATGGACTGGAACTATGAATCCGAGGAACTATTCCAGCGTTCAGGGCAGACCAAGACAAACATGGCCCGGCATCTTGACTATCAGGCCAGGCTGGCATCACATCTGTTACATCAGGGGCGTTTGGAGGAGAGCATCCCTCTGCTTGAAGAGGCAATAAACCGCAAGGGACTCAGCAGGAAACAGCGCACCCGTGAAAAATATCTGCTTGCACAACTCTACAAGTCAACAGGACGCAGCGGTGACGCATACCGCATGTTCGGAAAGGTGATACGCATGAGCCCTCCGTATGAGTTGGAGTTTCATGCCAGGATACAACAGACAGAAACGATGGCCAACAGCGGCAATGTGCGCAAGATCATGAAAAAGCTGAAACGCATGGAACGTGATCCCAACAACAGGGAGAGTCTGGATCAGATATACTATGCGATGGGCAATATCCATCTGATGAGAGGCGATACCATCAGTGCCCTGCGACTATATGAGGAAGGAGATGCCAAAACCGAAAAGAAGTCGCCCGAAAAAGGAATACTGCTGCTGACCATGGCTAATCTGTATTGGGAAATGAAAGATTATCCCAATGCCTCGCGCTGTTACTCCAAGGCAGTTGGAATGATAGGCTCCACCCACAAGGATTACCAGACGGTCAAACTCCGTTCCGAGGTACTGGAGGACCTTGTGGAATCTACAGAGACAGTAAAACTCCAGGATAGCCTTCAGTGGCTCTCCACCCTTCCGGAGGAGAGGCTCTATCAGATAATTGACAAAGTCATTGAGGACTATAAGGAGCAGGAGAGACTTGAAGAGGAACGGCTCAAGGAGGAGGCCAGACAGCAGGAGCGTAAAGATGCGGCATCACAGATGTCTGTATCGGACCAGGAGAATGCCGCTTCGGGCGAATGGTATTTCTACAACGGCAAAGTAGTGGAACGCGGCAAGAAGGATTTCTCCAAACAGTGGGGTAACCGCAAACTTGAGGATAACTGGCGCAGGTCAAACAAGACGACTCTTGCCCCGGTACAGGAAACAACCGAGACTGCTGAAGCCTTCAATACCAGCGGATTACTGACTGATTCAACGGGTATCATTACCGATACCATATTCGTATCCGAGGATGAAACCGACCCCTACAAACGCGAATACTATCTGCAGCAGATACCTTTCACCGAAGAAGACAAAACTGAATCCGACAAACTCATATCGGCCGCATTGCTGGATATGGGTATCATCTACAAGGACAAGCTGACGGAGTATCCCGACGCTGAGAGTTCGTTTCTGCGCATCACACGTGACTACCCGGCATCCGATGAGGCAGACCAAGCCATGTACAACCTCTACCTAATGTACTCGATATGGGGCAGGAACGCCGAAGCCGACAGTTGCCGTGCCCGTATGGAAAGGCTATATCCCGAGAGCGATTATACGGTAATGGTATGCGATTCCGATTACATTGACAATGCCAGATACGGCAAGCACCGCGAAGACTCCATATATGCAGT